>NZ_JABFBA010000019.1:30128-77487 GCF_017168445.1 Micrococcus sp. KRD026
GGCCCCGCCCTCCCGCAGGCCGACTACCGCATCCTGCGCTCCGTCCCGGCCTACGCCGAGGCCCAGGCCCTCGTGGACCAGCTCTCCGACGCCGGGTTCCCCGTGGAGCGCGTGCGCATCGTGGGCACCGGGCTGCGCTCCGTGGAGCAGGTCCTGGGCCGGATGACCACCGGCAAGGCCGCCGTCCGCGGCGGGCTGCAGGGCCTGTGGTTCGGCCTCCTGCTCGGCCTGCTCTTCTCGATCTTCGCCCCCGGCTTCGGGTTCCTCTGGATCCTGCTGATCTCCCTGGGCCTGGGCGCCCTGTGGGGGGCCGTCTTCGGGGCGATCGGCCACGCGGCCACCGGCGGCAGGCGCGACTTCACGTCCCTGCAGACCATGGAGGCCGAGTCGTACGACGTGCTGGTCGAGGCCTCCCACCTGGACCAGGCCGGTCAGCTCCTCGGCGCGGACCCCGGCACCGCGGCCACGCCGCGCGCCTGAGCCCCGGCCCGCCCCGTCGTCGTCGCTCTGGTAAGGTGGACCGGTCTGGCAGGCGCTGCGCCCCGGACGCATCCCCCTCGAACGGTCCACGGGACACCCGCGTGCCCGGTCGAGGGACGCGCAGCGCATCAGTGGATGACGGGCGGCGGCACGCCCCTCAGCTCTCCTCAGGATCGCGGGGAGGCCAGGTTCGAGTCCCCTTGACCCGTGTGCCCCGGCGCGCGGACGAGACCTCGAGACAAACCCGAACCGTGCCGCACGTCAAGGAAAGGCAGGTCCACCATGAGTGGCAACCTTCGCACCCGCCGCACCGTGCGGCACTCCCGCGCCCTGGGCATCGCGCTGACCCCCAAGGCCGAGAAGTACATGGAGCGTCGTCCGTACGGCCCCGGCCAGCACGGCCGTGCCCGCCGCAAGCAGGACTCGGACTACGCGGTGCGCCTCAAGGAGAAGCAGCGTCTGCGCGCCCAGTACAACATCCGCGAGGCCCAGATGCGCCGCTACTTCGAGGAGGCCAAGCGCACCGCCGGCCTGACCGGTGAGAACCTGGTCGAGCTCCTCGAGCAGCGCCTCGACGCCCTCGTGCTGCGTGCCGGCTTCGCCCGCACCATCCAGCAGGCCCGTCAGCTCGTCGTGCACCGCCACATCCTGGTGGACGGCAAGCGCGTGGACGTCCCCTCGTTCCGCGTGAAGGAGGGCCAGATGATCCACGTGCACGAGCGCTCGGAGAAGATGGTCCCCTTCCAGCTGGCCGCCGCCGGCGCCCACCAGCAGGTCCTGCCCGCCACCCCGGGCTACCTGACCGTGGAGATCGACAAGCTGCGCGCCACCCTCACCCGTCGCCCGAAGCGCTCCGAGGTCCCCGTGACCTGCGAGGAGCAGCTCGTGGTCGAGTACTACGCGCGCTGATCCGCCGCGGCCGGGTCCGTCCCGGACGACGGCGCCCCGCGCGTCCCGCAGGCCCGGTCACCTCTCGGAGGTGACCGGGCCTGCGGCGTCCCCCGGGCCCGCCGCCGGGGATCGGCGCCGCGCCCGGTAAGGTGGGGCCGGAATCCCTGCCGTCCGAAGGAGGCCCCCGCCATGCTCCGCTCGCTGCTGCTCGTCGGCGCCGGCGCCGCATCCGGCTGGTTCGCACACCGCGCCCTCGGCGACCGTGCCCACCCGGCCACCGACGCGACCGACGCGCCGACGTCTGACCCTGGCTCCGCGGGGGGGCGCGCGGGGTTCTCCGCCCGCCTGGACCCGGAGCGTCTGGCCCGCCAGGCCGGTGAGGCCGCCGCCGACGCCGCGGCGGCCGCCCTGCAGGACGGTGCCCGGCGCCTGGCCGAGCGCGTCCGCGCCGAGGCCCCCTGGGCCGCGCCCTACCTGCCCCACACGGGGCCGATCATCTCCGGGGAGACCGTGGAGCCGCCGTCGCACGGCGCCGCCCGCCCCCAGACCACCACCACGCAGAAGGACACCCCCGCATGAAGTCCCAGGAGATCGCCCGCCGCTGGACCGCCTTCTTTGAGTCCAGGGGGCACCGCGTGGTGCCGTCGGCGTCGCTCGTCTCGCCGGATCCGTCGCTGCTGTTCACGGTGGCCGGCATGGTCCCGTTCATCCCGTACTTCCTGGGGGAGCAGACCCCGCCGAGCCCGCGCGTCGTCTCGGTGCAGAAGTGCATCCGCACCGCGGACATCGAGGAGGTCGGCAAGACCGTCCGCCACGGCACCTTCTTCCAGATGTGCGGCAACTTCTCCTTCGGCGACTACTTCAAGGAGACGGCCATCCCGATGGCCTGGGAGCTGCTGACGTCCTCGGTCGAGGACGGCGGCTTCGGCCTGGACCCCGAGCGCCTCTGGGTCACCGTGTACCGCGAGGACGACGAGGCCGAGCGCATCTGGCGCGAGGACGTGGGCGTCCGTCCCGAGCGCATCCAGCGCATGGGCAAGGACGACAACTACTGGAACACCGGCCAGCCCGGCCCGGGCGGCCCCTGCTCGGAGATCTTCTACGACCGCGGCCCCGCGTACGGCGTCGACGGCGGCCCGGCCGCGGACGACACCCGCTACATCGAGATCTGGAACCTCGTGTTCATGCAGTACCGCCTCTCCGCGGTGCGCTCGAAGGACGACTTCGACATCGCCGGCGAGCTCGAGCACAAGAACATCGACACCGGTCTCGGCCTCGAGCGGCTCGCCATGATCCTCCAGGGTGTGGAGAACATGTACGAGACGGACCAGGTCCGCCCCGTGCTCGACCGCGCCGCGCAGCTGGCCGGCCGCTCCTACACCTCCACCGAGGACCCGGCCGACCCGCACTACGACGACGACGTCCGCCTGCGCATGGTGGCCGACCACGTGCGCTCGGCCCTGATGCTGATCAGCGACGGCGTGCGCCCCGGCAACGAGGGCCGCGGCTACGTGCTGCGCCGCCTCATCCGCCGCGTCGTCCGCGCCCTGCGCCTGATGGGCGTCACCGAGCCCGTTTTCCCTGAGCTGCTGCCGGTCTCCCGGGACGCGATGAAGGGCACCTACCCGGTGGTCGCGGACGAGTTCGAGCGCATCTCCCGGATCGCCTACGCCGAGGAGAAGGCGTTCCTGCGGACCATCGCCGCGGGCACGGCCCGCCTCGACGCCGCGGTGGGCCAGGCCCGCTCGGCGGGCGGCGGCATCGCGGGCCCGGACGCGTTCGAGCTGCACGACACCTACGGCTTCCCGATCGAGCTGACGCTGGAGATCGCGGAGGAGGCCGGCGTCGCCGTGGACGAGGCCGGGTTCCGCGCCCTCATGGCCGAGCAGCGCGACCGCGCCCGCGCGGACGCCAAGGCCAAGAAGGCCGGCCACACGGACACCGCCGTGTACCAGCGCCTGCGCGCCGAGGGCCAGACCCACTTCACCGGCTACACCGAGCACACCACCGAGTCCGTGGTGCGCGGCCTGCTGCAGAACGGCGAGGAGGTCGCGTCCGCCGGCGCCGGCACGGAGCTCGAGCTCGTCCTGGACGCCACGCCGTTCTACGCGGAGTCCGGCGGCCAGGCCGCGGACACCGGCCTGATCACCGGCGACGGCTTCCGCCTCGAGGTGCTCGACGTGCAGGCCCCCGTGAAGGGGCTGTCCGTGCACAGGGTCAAGGTCCTCGACGGCGAGGTCGCCGCCGGCGCGCAGGCCCTCGGCGCGATCGACCTGCAGCGCCGCCTCGACGGCGAGAAGGCCCACTCCGGCACCCACCTGGTGCACGCCGCACTGCACCAGATCCTCGGCCCCGAGGCCACCCAGTCCGGCTCCTTCAACAAGGAGGGCTACCTGCGCTTCGACTTCCGCTGGGCCGAGGCGCTCTCGGCCGGGGCCCGCTCCGAGGTCGAGGACGTGGTGAACATCGCCATCCGCGACGACCACGCCGTGCTCACCCAGGAGATGAGCCTCGAGGAGGCGCGCGCACTCGGCGCGATGAGCCTGTTCGGCGAGAAGTACGGCGACCGGGTGCGCGTCGTGGAGATCGACGGCGCCTGGTCCCGCGAGCTGTGCGGCGGCACCCACGTGGGCCGCACCGCGCAGATCGGCTCGCTGACCCTGCTCGGCGAGCAGTCCGTGGGCTCGGGCAACCGCCGCGTCGAGGCGCTCGTCGGCCTGGACTCGTTCCGCCACCTCGCCGCGGAGCGCACCCTCGTCTCCGAGCTCTCGGAGATGTTCAAGGCCCCGGCCGAGGAGCTCAAGGACCGCATCGGCGCCACCCTGGACCGGCTCAAGGCGGCCGAGAAGCAGGTCGCGGAGCTGCGGGCCCAGGCGCTGCAGGCCCAGGCCGGGCAGCTCGCCGGGCAGGCCCAGGACGTCACGACGTCCGCCGGGACGTCGGTGCGGGTGCTGGCGCACCACGTCGGCGACGTGGCCGGGGACCAGCTGCGTTCCCTCGTGCTGGACCTGCGCGCCCGGATCGAGTCGGCCGGCGGCAACGCGGCGGGCACGCCCGTGCTCGTGGCCCTCACGGCCGAGGCCAAGGGCCGGCCCCTCGTGGTCGTGGCGACCAACGAGGCCGCCCGCGCGGCCGGCCTCAAGGCGGGCGCCATGGTCAAGACCGCCACCGGCGTGCTCGGCGGCGGGGGCGGAGGCAAGGACGACGTCGCCCAGGGCGGCGGCCAGGACGTCACGCGCGTCGGGGACGCGCTCGAGGCCGTCGTCGCCGCGGTGCGCGCGGCCTGAGGCGGACGTGAGCGCAGGTCAGGACGGGGCCGCCGTGGCGAGCGACGCCGTGCGCCGGGGGCGCACCCTCGGCGTCGACGTCGGACGTGCCCGCGTGGGCGTCGCGTCGGCCGACCCCGACGGCCTGATCGCCACCCCCGTGGCCACCCTGCGGCGGGATGCGCGTCGACGTCGTGACGTGGACGAGCTCGTCGCCCACGCACGCGAGCTCGACGTCGTCGCCGTGTACGTCGGCCTGCCGGTGAATCTGCGGGGCGAGCACACGCCGTCCACGCAGGACGCCCTCGACTACGCGGACGCCGTCGCCGCCGCCCTGGTCGAGGCGGGCCACCCCGTGCCGGTCCGGCTCGTCGACGAGCGGCTCAGCACGGTCTCCGCGCAGGCCGGACTGCGGGCCGCGGGCCGGTCCGTCAAGTACAGCCGCGGCGTGATCGACCAGGCGGCCGCCGTCGCGATCCTGCAGGCCGCCGTGGACGAGCAGCGCCGCACCGGCCGCTGGGCCGGCCAGGACCGGGAGCAGATCCGGTGACCGGCGACCACCAGCACGCGCGGCGTGAGGACCACTGGGACGATCTGCTCGGCGACGAGGCCGACGTCCACGACGACCTCGACGTGTTCGGCTTCGCCCACGGCGAGGCGGACGAGGCCGATCTCGGCGTCCCGTCCCAGCCGGTCGACGCGGCCGGCCCATGCCGGCCCCGCACGTTCCTGCGTCGCCGGGGCTCCGGGTCCCACCCGGCCCCGCGGGTCGATCGCGGCGCCGGCCGGCGGCGGACCGCGCTGGTGCTGGGCACGGTGCTCGTGGCGTTCGCCGTCGTGGTCGGGCTGATCGTGCGCGGGTTCCTGGGCGGCCCCGACCACACGGCCGTCGAGGGCGACGAGGTGACGTTCTCGGTGGAGCCGGGCGAGGACCTGGGCTCCGTGGCGGCCCGCCTGGACCGGGCCGGCATCGTGGCCTCCGCCCGTGCGTTCGAGCGCGCCGCCAGGGACACGGGCAGCGGTCTCGTGCGCTCGGGGGACTTCGTGCTGCGCGAGCGGATGCCCGCGGCCGAGGCCCTCGCGGTGCTCCAGGGCGCCGCGGACGGGGCCGTGCACTACGTGCTCGTGGAGCGCGGCCGGCGACTCACCGAGGTGCTGGACGCCGTCGCCGAGGCCACGGGGCTGCCCCGCGAGGAGCTCGAGGCCGCCGCCCACGACCCGACCCGCTACGGCGTCCCCGGGGAGGCGGGCACGCTCGAGGGCTGGCTCGACGCGGGGGAGTACCGCCTCCCCGTCGACGCCACCGCCGAGCAGGTGCTCGACTCCCTGATCCGGCCCACCCTCGCCGAGCTCGACGCCCTCGACGTCCGCGACCCGGCCGAGCAGCAGCGCCTGCTCACGATCGCCTCCATCCTCGAGGCGGAGGCCCTGCCCCAGGACTACCGGCAGGTCGCCGGCGCCATCGAGAACCGCCTCGCCCCGGACAACACCGAGACGCGCGGGCTCCTGCAGATCGACGCCACCGTCACGTACGGCCTCGGCGTGCGCAGCCTCAGCTTCACCTCGGGCCAGCGCCAGGACGCGTCGAACCCCTACAACACGTACGTGCACCCGGGCCTGCCGCCGGGTCCGATCGGCATGCCCTCCGACGCGGCCGTCGAGGCCGCCCTCGACCCGGCCGAGACGGACGCCTACTACTGGGTGACCACGGACATCGGCACCGGCCACACCGAGTTCTCCCGCACCTATGAGGAGCACCAGCAGCACGTGCGCACCCTGCAGCGCTACTGCGCCTCCAATCCGGGGGTGTGCTGATGCGCCCCACGCTGCGCGCGGCGGTCCTGGGCCGGCCGATCGCCCACTCGCTCTCCCCGGTGCTGCACGCGGCCGGCTACCGGGTCCTGGGCCTCGACGTCGACTACGGCCGCCGAGACCTGGGCGAGGACGAGGTGCTCGCCTTCGCGGCCGAGCACCTCGGCGCCCCGGGCACGGCCGACGGCGGCGCGGCCGCGGCCCGCGGGCAGGACTGGCTCGGCTGCTCCGTCACCATGCCGCTGAAGCGGGCGGTCGTCGCCGCCGCCGGGCACGTCAGCGACCGCGTCCGCCTCCTGGGCACCGCGAACACCCTCGTGCGCGACCACCCCTCCGCGCCCGGGGTCGTCCACGCCGAGAACACGGACGTGGACGGCATCCTCGGCGCCCTCGCCGCGGCCGGCCTCGACCGTGCCGCCCGGGGCGGGACCGTCGGCGTCCTCGGGAACGGGGGGACCGCGACGGCGGCCGTCCTCGCCGCCGCCACGCTCGGCGCGGACGCGGTGCTCTTCGGCGTCCGCGACCCCGCCCGCGCCGCCGAGGTGACGGCCCTGGCCGACGCGCTCGGGCTGCGCTGGGCGACCCTGACCCAGGCGGATCTGCTCCGGCGGGCGCCGGGGCTGCGTGCCGTCGTCGCCACCCTGCCGCCGCGCGCCGCGGACGCCCTGGCCGCACACGTGCCGGCCGGCGCCGCCCTGCCGCCCCTGCTGGACGCGGCCTACGACCCGTGGCCCTCCGTGCTGGCGTCCGCCTGGTCCCGGGAGGGCGGTCCGGTGGCGTCCGGGCTGTCCATGCTGCTGCACCAGGGCATCGAGCAGGTCCGGCTGTTCACGGCCCGGCCCCGCGCCGCGGCCGGGATGCCCGAGCCGGACTGGGCGGCGGTGACGCGCGCCGCGGCGGACGCCCTGGGACCGGCCGCCGGCTGAGCGTCGAACGCCGGATCCGGTGCGTCCCGTCCGGTCACACGTGACGGCGCGGCGCCCCGTGCGTGAGAGACTGCACGCCATGGTGCGCTGGTTGACAGCGGGGGAGTCTCACGGCCCCGCGCTCACAGGAATCGTAGAGGGACTGCCGGCCGGGATCCCGGTCACGACGCAGGACGTGCAGGACGCGCTCGCGCGCCGCCGCCTGGGGTACGGGCGCGGCGCGCGCATGAAGTTCGAGCAGGACGCGGTGACGATCCTCGGCGGCGTCCGCCACGGCCGCACCCTCGGCTCGCCTGTGGCGATCCAGGTGGGCAACACGGAATGGCCCAAGTGGGAGAAGGTGATGGCCGCCGATCCCGTCCCCGCGGAGGAGCTCGACGGTCTGGCCCGCAACGCGGCGCTCACCCGCCCGCGGCCCGGCCACGCCGACCTGACCGGCATGCAGAAGTACGGCTTCGACGAGGCCCGCCCCCTCCTCGAGCGCGCCTCCGCCCGTGAGACCGCCGCCCGTGTGGCCCTGGGCACCGTCGCCCGCGCCTTCCTCGGCGAGCTCGGCGTGCGGATCGTCTCCCACACCGTGGCCTTCGGGGAGGCCGCCCTGCCGGAGGGCCACCCGTTCCCCGTCCCCGAGGACGAGGCCCGCCTCGACGCCGACCCGGTCCGCTGCCTCGACCCGCAGACCTCCGCGGCGATGGTCGCCGAGGTCGACGACGCCCACCGCGCCGGGGAGACCCTCGGCGGCGTCGTGGAGGTGCTGGCGTACGGCGTGCCGATCGGCCTGGGCTCCCACGTCCACTGGGACCGCCGCCTCGACGCGCGGCTGGCGGGGGCGCTCATGGGCATCCAGGCGATCAAGGGCGTGCAGGTCGGCGACGGGTTCGCCACGGCCGCCCGACGCGGCACCGCCGCCCACGACGGGATCGCCCGCGGCGCGGACGGCCGCCCCCGGCGCACGACCGACCGGGCCGGCGGCATCGAGGCCGGCATGTCGACGGGCGAGCTGCTGCGCGTGAGCGCCGCGATGAAGCCGATCGCCACGGTGCCGCGCGCACTGCCCACGGTCGACGTCGCCACGGGCGCGGAGACCACGGCCCACCATCAGCGCTCCGACGTGGCGGCCGTGCCCGCCGCGGGCATCGTCGCCGAGGCCATGGTCGCCCTCGTCCTGGCCGACGCGATGCTCGAGAAGTTCGGCGGCGACTCCGTGGCCGAGACGCGCCGCAACCTCGAAGCGTTCCAGGCCGCGGTCCCCGCCCTGCCGGAGCCGGGCGCCGACGTCGTGGCGGACGGCCCGATGGGCGACCCCCTGCCGTGACCGACACCCCCGGGACCGCGCCGGCCCCGGGACCGGACCCGAGCACGCGTCCCGTCCCCGGGCCCGTCACCGTGTGCCCGTGGGAGGGCATGATCGGTGCCCTCGAGGCGCGCCTGACGGCCGCGGCCACGGTGGCCGCCGCGGCCGACGAGGACCCGGCCGCGCGCCCGGCCCGCCGGATCGTCCTCGTCGGCCCGATGGGGGCCGGGAAGACGACGGTCGGCCGGGCCCTGGCCGCCGTGACCGGGCTGCCCTTCGTGGACTCCGACGAGCTGTTCACCCAGGTGCACGGCCCGATCCCGGAGTTCTTCGCCGAGCACGGCGAGGCCGCGTTCCGGGCGGAGGAGGCGCGCGTCATCGGCCATGTGCTCGGCCGACCCGCCCCGTGCGTCCTCTCGTGCGGCGGCGGCGCCGTCCTGCATCCGGGCACCCGCCGCGCGCTGGCCGGGCCGGACTCCGACGTCGTCTACCTCGCGGTCGGAGAGGAGGAGGCGCTGCGCCGCGTGGGCGGCGGCGCGGGCCGCCCCGTCCTGGCCGGAGACCCCGCCGGGACCTGGCGGCGCATCCTCGCCGAACGCGAGGGGCTGTACCGCGAGGTCGCCGACCTCGTGCTCGACACCACAGGCCTGACGGCCGCCGAGGCGGCCTGGCGTATCGTGGGGGACGCCCACCGCCCCCGAAGGAGTGAGTCACACCCATGACCGACCGTGAGCCGGACATCACCGAGCAGGAGACCCCGGGGGCGGCGCCCGCGGCCGCTCCGGCCGCACCCGAGGACGTGACGGTCATCCCCGTGGCCGGCGGCCACGAGGCGGCCGTGCACGGCGGCTACGACGTGGTGGTGGGCCGGGGCCTGCTCGCGCGCCTGCCGGACATGCTCGGCCCGACCGTCCGACGCGTGCTGGTCATCCATCCGCGCGCCCTCCGGGCCACCGGCGACGTCGTCAAGAACGACCTCGAGGCCGTGGGCCTGACCGCACTGACCGCCGAGATCCCGGACGCCGAGGAGGGCAAGCACCTGCAGGTGGCCGGGTTCTGCTGGCAGGTGCTCGGCCAGAACGACTTCACCCGGTCGGACGCGATCGTCTCCGTGGGCGGCGGCGCCGTGTCCGACCTGGCCGGCTTCGTGGCGGCCACGTGGCTGCGCGGCGTCCGCGTCGTGCACATGCCCACCACCCTGCTGGGCATGGTGGACGCGGCGGTGGGCGGCAAGACCGGCATCAACACCGCCGAGGGCAAGAACCTGGTGGGGGCGTTCCACAATCCGGCCGGCGTGCTGGCGGACCTGGACACGCTGCTCACCCTGCCGGCCAACGAGCTGATCTCCGGCCTGGCCGAGGTCGTGAAGTGCGGCTTCATCGCCGACCCCGCGATCCTCGACCTCATCGAGGAGGACCCGGCCCAGGCCCAGAACCCGCACTCCGCGCGGCTGCGCGAGCTGATCGAGCGTTCGATCCGGGTCAAGGCGGACGTCGTCTCCCGCGACCCCCGCGAGTCGGGCGCCCGCGAGGCGCTGAACTACGGCCACACGATGGGGCACGCGATCGAGCTCGCCGAGCGCTACCAGTGGCGCCACGGCGCCGCGGTGTCCGTGGGGCTGGTCTTCGCGGCCGAGCTGGCCCGCTCCCTCGGCCGGCTCGACGACGCCACCGCGGACCGCCACTGGTCGGTGCTGACGGCCCTGGGCCTGCCCGTCTCCTACCGCGGGGACCGGTGGCAGACCCTGCTCGAGGGCATCCGCCGGGACAAGAAGAACCGCGGCGACCAGCTGCGCTTCGTCCTGCTGGACGGGCTCGCGCAGCCCACCACCGTGGACATCCCGGACGCGTCCCTGCTCTTCGCGGCGTACCAGGAGATCGCAGAGTGAGCCGCCGCTGACCCCGGCCCCGCGCGGGGCCTCCCGTAGACTGGCCCGCGCACATCCAAGACCCCACCCACTGCAGGCGGACCCGTGACGGTCCGCGAGACCGATCGGGAGCACACACACGTGGCAACGAGCAACGACATCAAGAACGGCGCCGTCCTGAAGCTGGAGGGCCAGCTCTGGAACGTCACCGAGTTCCAGCACGTCAAGCCGGGCAAGGGCGGCGCGTTCGTCCGCACCAAGATGAAGAACATCACCACGGGCAAGGTCGTGGACAAGACCTTCAACGCCGGCGCCAAGGTCGAGTTCGCCACCGTGGACCGCTCCGACTACCAGTACCTCTACCAGGACGGCGCGGACTACGTGTTCATGGACGTCAAGGACTACGACCAGATCACCGTGCCCGGGGCCGTGGTCGGCGACGCCGCGAAGTACATGCTCGAGAACACCCAGGTGGTCATCGCCCTGCACGAGGGCACGCCGCTGTACCTCGAGATGCCGGCGTCCGTGGTCCTGGAGATCACCTACACCGAGCCGGGCCTGCAGGGGGACCGCTCGTCCGCCGGCACCAAGCCCGCCACCGTGGAGACCGGCGCCGAGATCCAGGTGCCGCTCTTCGTCGAGCAGGGCACCCGCGTCAAGGTCGACACCCGCACCGGCGACTACCTCGGCCGCGTCAATGACTGAGCGGGCCTCCGCCGGCTCCGCTGCCAAGCGGGGGACCACGGCGCGCAGCCGCTCCCGGCAGCGTGCGGTGGAGATCCTGTTCGAGGCCGAGCAGCGGGGCTCCAGCGCGCTGGAGGGCATCCGCACCCGCCGCGAGAGCACCGATCTGCAGGTGAACGCCTACACCCAGCGGCTCGTGGAAGGCGTCATCGCGGACCAGGAGCGGCTCGACGAGGCCCTGAGCTCCTACTCCCGCGGCTGGTCCCTGGACCGCATGCCCGCCGTCGACCGGGCGATCCTGCGCGTGGGGGCCTGGGAGCTGCTGTTCCAGGACGACGTGCCGGACGCCGTCGCCATCTCCGAGGCCGTCGCCCTGGCCGCCCAGCTGTCCACGGACGACTCGCCCGAGTTCGTCAACGGTCTGCTCGGCCGCCTGCAGCAGGTCAAGCCGACGCTGCTCGCCTGAGCGGCCGAGAGCTCCGTCACGAGGCCCGTCCCGCACCGCGTCATCCGCGCCGTGGGGCGGGCCTCGCTGGTAGAGTCGGCGACGTCCCGCGCGGGGGCCCACCGGCGCCCCGGGACGAACCACGCATCCTTTAAGAGCCGTCCTGTGAGGCGGGGAAGGAGGCGCCGGCATGGGAACTGACCCCGCCGCACCTCGTGCTGCCCGGACCGTGCTGTCCACGTCCGAGATCGACCGGGCGCTGACCCGGATCGCCCACGAGATCCTCGAGTCCAACAAGGGCGCCGAGGGTCTCGTCCTGATGGGGATCCCGCGCCGCGGGGCCCCCCTGGCCCGGCGGCTCGGCGCCCTGCTGGCCCGCATCGAGCCGGCCTTCGACCCCACCGCCGCCGTCGGTGAGGTGGACGTGACGCTCTACCGGGACGACCTCCGCCGCGGCACGGCCCGCACCCCGATGCCCACCCGCCTGCCCGAGGTCCCCCTCGACGGCGCCGTCGTCGTGCTCGTGGACGACGTCCTCTTCTCCGGCCGCACCGTCCGGGCCGCCCTCGACGCGATCGCCGACCTGGGCCGCCCCGCCGCCGTGCGCCTGGCCGTCCTCGTGGACCGCGGGCACCGCGAGCTGCCCGTCCGGGCCGACTTCGTGGGCAAGAACCTGCCGACCTCCACCGCCGAGCGCGTCCAGGTCCGGCTCATGGAGGTCGACGGCCCCGAGGGCACCGGCGAGGTCACTGAGGACGCCGTGAGCATCGTCGACCGTGTCGCGACCCGGGAGGGTTGAGCCGTGCGCCACCTGCTGTCCACCGCCGACCTCTCCCGCGCCGACGCCCTCGCCGTCCTCGACACCGCCGAGGAGATGGCCGCCGTCAACCAGCGCGAGGTCAAGAAGCTGCCCGCCCTGCGCGGCCGCACCGTGGTGAACCTCTTCCTCGAGGACTCCACCCGCACCCGCATCTCCTTCGAGGCCGCCGCCAAGCGGCTCTCCGCGGACGTGATCAACTTCTCCGCGAAGGGGTCGTCCGTCTCCAAGGGGGAGTCGCTCAAGGACACCGTCCAGACGCTCGAGGCCATCGGCGCGGACGCCATCGTGATGCGCCACTGGTCCTCGGGCGCGGCCCGCCAGCTGGCCGACTCCGGCTGGGTGCGCTCCGCCGTCGTGAACGCCGGCGACGGCACCCACGAGCACCCCACCCAGGCCCTCCTGGACGCCTTCACCCTGCGCCGGCGCCTCGCCGCGGCGACGGGAGAGGACCTGGTCGGCCGGGACCTGACCGGCATGCGCGTGGTGATCGTGGGGGACATCCTGCACTCGCGCGTGGCCCGGTCCAACGTGTGGCTGCTCAGCACGCTGGGCGCACAGGTCACCCTGGCCGCCCCGCCCACCCTGCTGCCCGTGGGCGTGGCCGCGTGGCCGTGCCAGGTCACCTACTCGCTGGACGAGGCCCTCGACGCCGGCCCCGACGCCGTCATGATGCTCCGCGTCCAGGCCGAGCGAATGGGCGGCGCCTTCTTCCCGTCCGCAGGGGAGTACACCCGGACCTGGGGGCTGACCGACGACCGCTTCGCCCGCCTCACCGCCGGCCGGGGCGCCCTGCTCGACGAGCCCGTGGTCATGCACCCCGGCCCGATGAACCGCGGCCTGGAGATCAGCCCGGCGGCGGCGGACTCGCCCCGCAACACCGCCCTCGAGCAGGTCGCCAACGGCGTGTCCGTCCGCATGGCGGTCCTGCACCTCGTCCTCAACCACGACCAGGAGGTCCGCCCGTGAGCGCCCCCAGCCCCGCCCCCCTGCTGCTGCGCAGCGCGCGCCTGACCACGGGCGAGACCGCCGACGTGCTCGTCGCCGAGGGCCGGATCGCCGCCCTCGGCCCGGACGCCGCGACCCACGCCGCCGGCCTCGACCCGGCCCCCGAGGAGGTCGACTGCGCCGGCCTGGTGCTGCTGCCCGGGCTCGTCGACCTGCACACCCATCTGCGCCAGCCCGGCAAGGAGGACGCGGAGACGGTCGAGACCGGCACCCGCGCCGCCGCGATGGGCGGCTTCACCTCGGTCCACGCGATGGCCAACTCGACGCCGACGGCCGACACCGCCGGCGTGGTGGAGCAGGTGTGGCGGCTGGGCCGGGACGCGGGCTGGTGCGATGTGCACCCCGTGGGCGCGGTGACCGTGGGCCTGGCCGGCGAGGCCCTGGCCGACCTCGGCGCGATGGCCGACTCGCAGGCCCGCGTGCGGATGTTCTCCGACGACGGCATGTGCGTCCACGACGCCGTGCTGATGCGCCGTGCGCTCGAGTACGTGAAGTCCTTCGGCGGCTTCGTGGCCCAGCACGCGCAGGAGCCGAACCTCACCGCCGGCGCCCAGATGAACGAGTCCGAGCTCTCCGGCGTCCTCGGCCTGGCCGGCTGGCCCGCCGTGGCGGAGGAGGCCATCATCGCCCGTGACGTGCTGCTGGCCCAGCACGTGGACTCCCGCCTGCACGTGTGCCACGTCTCCACGGCCGGCTCCGTCGAGCTGATCCGCTGGGCCAAGGCCCAGGGCGTGGCCGTGACCGCCGAGGTCACCCCGCACCACCTGCTGCTCACCGAGGAGCTCGTCCGCTCCTACGACCCCGTGTTCAAGGTCAACCCGCCGCTGCGCCGCGAGTCCGACGTGATGGCCCTGCGCGCCGGGCTGGCCGACGGCACCATCGACACCGTGGGCACCGACCACGCCCCACACACCGCCGAGACCAAGCAGTGCGAGTGGACGGTCGCGGCGATGGGCATGACGGGCCTCGAGACCGCCCTGTCCGTGGTGCAGCAGGCGATGGTGGACACCGGCCTGATGGACTGGGCCGGCGTCGCCCGCGTAATGTCCACGGCGCCGGCCCGGATCGCCGGCCTGACCGACCAGGGCCAGGCCGACGAGCGCGGCGTCCCGCGCGTCGGCGCCGTGGCCAACCTCGTGCTCGTGGACCCGCAGGCCCGCCGCACCGTGGACCCCGAGCAGCACCTGACCAAGTCCCGCAACAGCCCGTACCGGGGCATGGAGCTGCCGGGCGCGGTACGCCACACGGTCTACCGCGGCGCCCGCGTCGTCGCCGACGGCGCCCCCGCCCGGCCGTACCGCCACCCGGCCCTGACGGAGACGGGGGAGCGCGCGTGAGCATCACCTCCCTGGCCGCCGCCCTGGCGGCCCGTCCCGTCCCGCCGCGGACCCCGACGAAGGACTACGCGGACGTGTGGCTGCCGGTGACCCTGGGCACCCTGGCCGTCGTCCTCGTGCTGCTCGGCCTGCTGGCCCTCGGGTGGCGGGCCCGCCGCCGGGCGCAGGCCGGGATCCCGGCCCCGGCCCCCGTGCCGACGGCCCTCTACGACGCCGAGCCGACGCTGTCCGCGGAGGGCATGCACGTGGGCACGGTGCGCGGCGAGGACCGACTGGACCGCGTGGCGGTGCACGGCCTGGGCCTGCGCTCGCGCGCCGTCCTCGAGGTCCACGACGCCGGCACCCACCGCGGCCTGCTCGTGCTCCGCCCCGGGGCCGCCAACCTGTTCATCCCCGCGGACGACCTCGTCGAGGCCGGCCTGTCCGGCGGGATCGCCGGCAAGTTCGTCGAGCCGGGCGGGCTCGTCGCCTGGGGCTGGCGCCTCGGCGACGTCGAACTCACCTCCGCCTTCCGCCCCGACCGCCCCGAGGACCGCGACCGGCTCCTCGCCGCCCTGCAGACCATCATCGACCCCGCCCCGGCCGACCCGGCCGGCCGCGCAGGAGAAGGAGACCCCCGATGAGCACCCCCACCGACGACCTGGCCCTGCTCGTCCTCGAGGACGGCACCGTCCACCGCGGCCGGGCCTACGGCGCCCGCGGCCGCACCCTGGGCGAGGCCGTGTTCACCACGGGCATGACCGGCTACCAGGAGACCCTCACCGACCCGTCCTACGCGGGGCAGATCATCGTGCAGACCTCCCCGCACATCGGCAACACCGGGGTCAACGACGCCGACCGCGAGTCGCGGGCGATCTTCGCCGCCGGCTACGTGGTCCGCGACGCGGCCCGGCGTCCGTCCAACTGGCGCGCCGAGCGCACCCTCGACGAGGAGCTCGAGACGTTCGGCGTCGTCGGGATCCGCGAGGTCGACACCCGGGCCATCACCCGCCGCCTGCGCACCGAGGGCTCGATGCGCGCCGGCGTGTTCTCCGGCGAGCACGCCGCCCGCCCGGAGGCCGAGCTGCTGGCGGAGGTGCGCGCCCAGCCGTCGATGGCCGGCGCCCGCCTCGCGGAGTCCGTCACCACGGAGCAGCCGTACGTCATCGAGCCGGCCGAGCACGGCTGGGAGGGCGAGCCGATCGCCGAGATCGCCGCCCTCGACCTCGGCATCAAGGCCGCCACGCCGCGGCACCTGGCCTCCCGCGGCATCCGCGTGCACGTGCTGCCCGCGGCCACGGACCTGGCCGGCATCCGCGCCGTGGACCCGGACGGCGTCTTCCTGTCCAACGGCCCCGGCGACCCGGCCACGGCAGACGCCCAGGTGGAGCTGCTGCGCGAGGTCCTCGACGCCGGCCTGCCGTTCTTCGGCATCTGCTTCGGCAACCAGATCTTCGGCCGCGCGCTCGGCTTCGACACCTACAAGCTGAAGTTCGGCCACCGCGGCCCGAACCAGCCGGTGCTGGACAAGGCCACGGGCCGCGTGGCCATCACCTCCCAGAACCACGGCTTCGCCGTGGACGCCCCCCTCGGCGAGCCGATCGAGGCGCCGGAGTCGCGCTTCGGCCGCGTCGAGGTCTCCCACTGGTCCCTGAACGACCAGGTCGTCGAGGGCCTGCGCCTGCTCGACCGGCCCGCCTTCTCCGTGCAGTTCCACCCGGAGTCCGCGGCCGGCCCCAACGACACCCTCGACCTGTTCGACCGCTTCGTGCAGCTGCTCACCGAGCACCGCGCCGCCACCACCCCCGCCACCGAAGGAGCCTGATCCATGCCCAAGCGCACCGACCTGAAGTCCGTCCTGGTCATCGGCTCCGGCCCCATCGTGATCGGCCAGGCCGCCGAGTTCGACTACTCGGGCACCCAGGCCATCCGCGTCCTCAAGGAGGAGGGCGTCCGCGTCGTCCTCGTCAACTCCAACCCGGCCACGATCATGACCGACCCGGAGCTGGCCGACGCCACCTACGTCGAGCCCATCACCCCGGCCGTGGTCGCCAAGATCATCGAGAAGGAGCGCCCGGACGCCCTGCTGCCCACCCTGGGCGGCCAGACGGCGCTGAACACCGCCATCGCCCTCGACAAGGACGGGGTGCTCGAGCGCTTCGGCGTCGAGCTGATCGGCGCGAACATCGAGGCCATCGAGCTCGGCGAGAACCGCGAGCTGTTCAAGGGCGTCGTGGAGCGTGCCGGCGGCGAGTCCGCCCGGTCCCACATCGTGCACACGATGGAGGAGGCCCTGGCCGCCGTCGAGGACCTGAAGTACCCCGTGGTGGTGCGCCCCTCGTTCACGATGGGCGGCCTCGGCTCCGGCATGGCCTACGACGAGGCCGACCTGTACCGCATCTGCGGCGCCGGCCTGCAGTACAGCCCGACCTCCGAGGTCCTGCTCGAGGAGTCCATCCTCGGCTGGAAGGAGTACGAGCTGGAGATGATGCGGGACAAGAACGACAACGTCGTCGTCGTCTGCTCCATCGAGAACGTGGACCCCGTGGGCGTGCACACCGGCGACTCCATCACCGTGGCCCCGGCCATGACGCTGACGGACCGCGAGTACCAGAAGCTGCGGGACATCTCGATCAACGTCATCCGCGAGGTCGGCGTGGACACCGGCGGCTGCAACATCCAGTTCGCGGTGAACCCCGTGGACGGGCGCGTCGTCGTCATCGAGATGAACCCGCGCGTCTCCCGCTCCTCGGCGCTGGCCTCGAA
This sequence comes from Micrococcus sp. KRD026, assembly GCF_017168445.1. Classification (NCBI taxonomy): domain Bacteria; kingdom Bacillati; phylum Actinomycetota; class Actinomycetes; order Micrococcales; family Micrococcaceae; genus Micrococcus; species Micrococcus sp. KRD026. The sequence goes on from NZ_JABFBA010000019.1 coordinate 47,701, forward strand.
GGCCACCGGCTTCGCGATCGCCAAGATCGCCACCAAGCTGGCCCTGGGCTACACGATGGACGAGATCCCCAACGACATCACCCAGAAGACCCCGGCGTCCTTCGAGCCGGTCCTGGACTACGTGGTCGTGAAGGTCCCGCGCTTCGCGTTCGAGAAGTTCCCGGCGGCGGATCCCACGCTGACCACCACCATGAAGTCGGTCGGCGAGGCCATGGCCATCGGCCGCAACTTCACGGAGGCCCTGCAGAAGGCCCTGCGCTCGCTCGAGCAGAAGGGCTCGGAGCTCGCGTTCCCGCAGGACGCCGACCCGCAGGCCCTGCTCGCGGCGGCGAGCACGGCCACCACCGACCGGCTCTCCCAGACCCAGCAGGCGCTCTACGCCGGCGCCACGATCGAGGAGGCCTTCGAGGCCACCGCGATCGACCCGTGGTTCCTGGACCAGTTCGTGCTCATCAACGAGGTCGCGGACGAGATCCGCGACGCCGAGGTCCTCGACGAGGCCCTGCTGCGCCGCGCCAAGCGGCACGGGTTCTCCGACGCCCAGATCGGCTCGCTGCGGCACATGGACGCCGCGGTCGTGCGCGGCGTGCGTCACGCCCTGGGCGTGCGCCCCGTCTACAAGACCGTGGACACCTGTGCCGCCGAGTTCGAGGCCTTCACCCCGTACCGGTACTCCAGCTACGACCTCGAGACCGAGGTCGCCCCGCACGAGGGCGAGTCGGTGATCATCCTCGGCTCGGGCCCGAACCGGATCGGCCAGGGCATCGAGTTCGACTACTCGTGCGTGCACGCCACCATGGCGCTGCGCGAGGCCGGCTACGAGACCGTGATGGTCAACTGCAACCCGGAGACGGTATCCACGGACTACGACATCTCCGATCGCCTCTACTTCGAGCCGCTCACGCTCGAGGACGTCCTGGAGGTCATCGCGGCAGAGGAGGCCTCCGGCGGCGTGCGCGGCGTCTTCGTGCAGCTCGGCGGCCAGACCCCGCTCAAGCTGGCCCAGCAGCTCGCCGACGCCGGCGTGCCGATCCTGGGCACCTCGCCCGCGGCCATCGACCTGGCCGAGCACCGCGGTGAGTTCGCGCTCGTGCTCGAGCGCGCGGGCCTGGTGGCGCCGAAGAACGGCACGGCCGTCTCCTTCGACGACGCCAAGCGCGTGGCGGACGAGATCGGCTACCCCGTGCTCGTGCGCCCCTCCTACGTGCTCGGCGGCCGCGGCATGGAGATCGTGTACTCCGAGGAGGCGCTGGCCCACTACGTGGCGCACGCGACGGAGATCACCCCCGACCAGCCGATGCTCGTGGACCGCTTCCTCGAGGACGCGATCGAGATCGACGTCGACGCCCTCTACGACGGCACCGAGCTGTACCTCGGCGGCGTCATGGAGCACATCGAGGAGGCGGGCATCCACTCGGGCGACTCCGCGTGCGTGCTGCCCCCCGTCACCCTGGGCCCGGACGTGCTCGAGCGCGTGCACCGCGCCACCGAGCGGATCGCGGCCGGCGTCGGCGTGCGCGGCCTGATCAACATCCAGTTCGCGCTCGCCTCGGACGTGCTGTACGTGATCGAGGCGAACCCGCGCGCCTCGCGGACCGTGCCGTTCGTCTCGAAGGCCACGGGCGTCCAGCTGGCCAAGGCGGCCGCGCGGATCGGCGTCGGCGAGAGCATCGCCGACCTGCGCGCGGCCGGCATGCTGCCCACGGCGTACGACGGCGGCACCCTGCCGATCGGCGCGCCCGTGGCGGTCAAGGAGGCGGTGCTGCCGTTCACCCGCTTCCGCACCGCGGAGGGCCGCGTGGTCGACTCGCTGCTGGGCCCGGAGATGCGCTCGACGGGCGAGGTCATGGGCATCGACAAGCACTTCGACACCGCGTTCGCCAAGTCCCAGTCCGCCGCCGGCGGCCCGCTGCCCACCTCGGGGCGCGTGTTCGTGTCGGTCGCGAACCGGGACAAGCGCACCCTCGTGGGCCAGGCCAAGCGCCTCGTCGACCTCGGCTTCCAGGTGGTCTCCACCGGCGGCACCGCCGAGGTGCTGCGGCGCAACGGCATCCCCGCGGAGGTCGTGGCGAAGATCGCCGACGCCGGGCACGAGGACGGCGCGGGCACCGTGCTGGAGCAGCTGCACGCCGGCACCGTCGATCTCGTGCTGAACACGCCCTCCGGCGGCGACGCCCGCACGGACGGCTACGAGATCCGCGCGGCCGCGACGTCGCTCGGCGTGCCGGTGATCACGACCACGGCCGAGTTCGGGGCGTGCCTGCAGGCCATCGAGGCCATGCGGTCCTACGAGTGGTCCGTCACCTCACTGCAGGAGCACGACGCGCGCCTGCAGCAGGCTGTCGCCGGTCCGGAGGCCGCGGCGTGACCACGACGGCGACGGGCGGCGCGGGGCCCCGCGCCCCCTTCGGGCGGCGGCTGGCCCAGGCCATGGAGACGGCCGGTCCGCTGTGCCTCGGCGTGGACCCCCATCCGGGCCTGCTGCGGCAGTGGGGCCTGAGCGACACCCCGGCGGGCCTCGAGGCGTTCTCCCTGACCGCCCTCGAGGCGGCGGTGGGTCCCGAGGGGCCCCGCGTGGCGGCGATCAAGCCCCAGGTGGCGCTGTACGAGCGCCACGGATCGGCCGGCCTGGCGGCCCTGGAGCGGCTGCTCGCGGCCGCCCGGGACGCCGGGGTGCTCACGATCGCGGACGCCAAGCGCGGTGACATCGGCTCCACCATGGACGGCTACGCCGCCGCGTGGATCGCCGATGCCTCGCCCCTGGCCGCGGATGCGGTGACGCTCAGCCCGTACCTGGGTTTCGGCACCCTCGTGCCGACCATCCGCGCCGCCCACGAGGCCGGCCGCGGCGTGTTCGTCCTCGCGCTGACCTCCAATCCGGAGGGCCGCGAGGTCCAGCACGTGGGCGAGGGGTCGGCCGAGGGATCGGTCGCCCGGCGCATCGCCGCGGCGGCGGCCGCCGAGAACGCGGCCCTGCGCGGCGACGACGCGTGGGGGCCGGTGGGACTCGTCTTGGGCGCCACGGTGGCCGCCGAGGCGGACCGCCTCGGCCTGGACCTGCCGGCCCTCGGCGGGCCCCTGCTGGCGCCCGGGTTCGGTGCCCAGGGCGCCACGGCCCGGGGCATGCGGGCCGACTTCGGGACGGCCTGGCCGCAGGTCTTGGCGACCTCGTCCCGCGGCATCCTGAGCGCGGGCCCGTCGGTGGCCTCGCTGGTGGACACGATCGAGGAGAATCGCGCCGCCCTGCGGTGACGCCCGCGTCCTCCCGGCGCGCCCGTGCCGTGTGGACGGGATGGTATCTTCCCTTTCGATCGGCTGTGCTCGTCGTCCTTGACCATGGAAGGGTCACGACGGGGCCGGTGGGGAACGAGAGGCATCGAGGTCAGACCCATGGCGTTGCGGCAGCTCAGTGTGCAGGAGAGGGCGGAGGCCCGGAGGAAGGCCCTCCAGGCCCGCCAGGCGCGGGCGGAGCTCAAGGCGGCCTTCGCCGCCGGTGAGGTCGGCCTGGCCGACATTTTCGCGCGCGCGGACGCCGACGACGCCGTCGCCCGTCTGCGGACCGTGGACCTGCTGCTGGCCCTGCCGGGCGTGGGCGAGGTCCGGGCCCGGGAGGCGATGGCGGGGTGCGGCATCTCGCCGCGGCGTCGGCTGGGCGGCCTGGGCCGTCGTCAGCGCGAGGCGCTGATCGCCTATATTGGCCGGTGACCCCCACATCCCGGCGGGTCGGCGCCGGCCCGGGTGACGGGTCTGCGAGGCCCGTCCCACCAGGAGGATGCGTGACCGACACGTTCGACCCCGGACCCGCCCCCGCCGTCCCGGTGGCCCGCACCGCCGTCCAGGAACGCCCTCCGGGCCCGGGCGTCACCGTCCTGGCCGGCCCCACCGCCGTCGGCAAGGGCACCGTGTCGGCCTATGTCCGCGAGCACTACCCCGAGGCCTGGCTGTCCGTCTCCGCCACCACCCGCCCGGCGCGCCCGGGCGAGGAGGACGGGGTGCACTACTACTTCACGACGCCGGAGGAGTTCGACTCCCTCGTCGAGGCGGACGAGATGCTGGAATGGGCCGTCGTCCACGGCGTCCACCGCTACGGCACGCGGCGCGACCGTGTGATGGAGGCCGTGGCGCAGGGGCGCCACGTCCTGCTGGAGATCGACCTGCAGGGCGCGCGCCAGGTCCGCCGTGCGCTGCCGGAGGCCACCTTCGTGTTCCTGGCGCCGCCGAGCTGGGAGGAACTCGTGTCCCGGCTGCTCGGCCGCGGCACCGAGAGCCCGGAGGAACAGCGGCGTCGGCTCGAAACGGCTAGACTGGAACTCGCAGCGGAACCCGAGTTCGACGCCGTCGTCGTGAACGACCGCGTGGAGCGGGCCGCCGAGGAACTGGTGAGACTCATGGGGCTGGACCCCGAGCGCCGTCCGACCGAGGCCTGAGGACCGGCCGCACCGACGCCGCACCCGGCGCCGACGTGACAGTGAGATGAAGACTTTGGAGACCCCGTGACCGAACAGTACGAAGGCATCGTCAACCCGCCCATCGACTCCCTGCTGGAGCGGGTCGACTCGAAGTACGCCCTGGTGCTCTTCGCCGCCAAGCGGGCCCGGCAGATCAACGCCTACTACTCGCAGCTGCACGAGGGGCTGTTCGAGTACGTCGGCCCGCTCGTGGACACCCAGCTGAACGAGAAGCCGCTGTCCATCGCCCTGCGCGAGATCGAGGCCGACCTGCTCGAGTCCCACGAGGCCGTCGAGGCCACCCCGGAGGCCGACCTGGCCGCCGAGGACTTCGGCGACTTCTCCCTGCCGGGCGAGGACGACCCGTTCGCCACCCTCGAGTCGTCCGACGCCCACCAGCCGATGGGCGATCCCGCCGCCATCGAGGAGGCCGCCGAGACGGTGCGCGCCGAGGAGGGCACCTCCGAGGACGCCACGGAGGCCTGAGCCCGTCATGGAGATCGTCCTCGGGGTCGGCGGCGGCATCGCGGCCTACAAGGCGGCGCTGCTGCTGCGCTTGATGACCGAGGCCGGCCACGGCGTGACCGTGGTGCCCACCGCCAACGCCCTCGAGTTCGTGGGCGCGGCGACGTGGGAGGCCCTCTCCGGTCGCCCGGTCCGCACGGACACGTTCGAGGCGGTCGACGAGGTGAACCACGTCCGGCTCGGCCGGCGTGCGGACCTCGTGGTGGTCGCGCCGGCCACGGCCGACCTGCTCGCGCGCACCGCCGCGGGGATGGCGCCCGACCTGCTGGGCAACGTGCTGCTCACCGCCACGTGCCCCGTCGTCCTGGCCCCCGCCATGCACACCGAGATGTGGCACCACCCCGCCACGGTGGCCAACGTCGCCCTCCTGCGCGAGCGCGGCGTCACGGTCGTGGATCCCGCCGTGGGCCGCCTCACCGGGGCCGACTCCGGCGCCGGACGTCTGCCCGAGCCCGCCGAGATCTGGGAGCGTGCGCAGGCCGCCGCCGCCGCGGGCGCCCCGCGCCGTCCCCGGGCCTCCGGGTCCGACGCCGAGCCGACGCCCGGCCCGCTGGCCGGTCGCACCGTGGTGATCACGGCCGGGGGCACCCGCGAGGCCCTGGACCCGGTCCGCTACCTGGGGAACCGCTCCTCCGGCAAGCAGGGGGCCGCCCTGGCGCGCGCCGCCCTCGACGCCGGCGCCACCGTGCGGTTCGTCGCCGGGTCCATGTCCGTCCCGACGCCCGAGGGCGTCGAGCGCGTCGTGCCCGTGGAGTCCACGCAGGACCTGTTGGACGCCGTGCAGGCGGAGGCCGCCGACGCCGACGTCCTCGTGATGGCGGCGGCCGTCGCGGACTTCCGGCCGGCCGAGGTCTCGGACGCCAAGATGAAGAAGGGCGACGACGGCGGCGCGCCCGTCATCGTGCTCGAGCGCACCCCGGACGTGCTCGCCACGGCCGTGCGCACCCGCTCCGAGGGCGGGCCCATGGCCCCGCTCATCGTCGGCTTCGCCGCGGAGACCGGCGACGCGACGTCCTCCGTGCTCGAGTACGGCCGGGCCAAACTGGCGCGCAAGGGCTGCGAGATGCTCGTGGTCAACGAGGTCGGCACGGACAAGGTGTTCGGCCGGGACGAGACCGCCGTGACCATCCTGTTCGCCGACGGCCGCCCCGCCGTGGAGGCCGCAGGCTCCAAGGACGAGGCCGCGGCCGCCGTCGTGCAGGCGATCGTGGATGACCTCGCCGGTCGCGACCCCGTCGGCGCGTCGGGCCGCTGACCTAGACTGTGCGGCATGACCGATGCCGCCTCGCTGAGCCCCGCCCGCCACGCCGACCCGTATTCGGGGGTGGGCGGCGGAGAGCTCCGCCTCTTCACCTCCGAGTCCGTCACGGCGGGCCACCCCGACAAGATCTGCGACCAGATCTCCGACGCCATCCTGGACGCGATCCTCGCCGCCGACCCGTCGGCGAAGGTGGCCGTGGAGACCCTGACCACCACCGGCCTGGTGCAGGTGGCCGGCGAGGTGAACACCTCAGCGTACGTGGAGATCCCCAGGATCGTGCGCGAGACCATCCTGGACATCGGCTACGACTCCTCGGCCAACGGCTTCGACGGCGCCCAGTGCGGCGTGAACATCTCCATCGGCCAGCAGTCCTCGGACATCTTCGCCGGCGTCTCCCGGTCCCTCGAGGCCCGCGAGTACGGCTCGGCGGACGAGGTGGACGAGCAGGGCGCGGGGGACCAGGGCATCATGTTCGGCTACGCCACGGACGAGACCCCGGCGTACATGCCCATGCCCATCTACCTCGCGCACCGGCTCTCCGAGCGGCTCACCGCGGTGCGCCGGGCGGAGAACACGCCCATGCCGTACCTGCTGCCGGACGGCAAGACGCAGGTCACCATCGGCTACGCGCCCGGCCACGTGCCCACCACGGTCGAGGCCGTGGTGGTCTCCACGCAGCACCACGAGTGGGTCACGCAGGAGCAGCTGCGGGCGGACGTGGAGGAGCACGTGATCCGGCCCGTCATCGAGCGCTCCGGCCTCGACACCTCCGGCATGCGGATCATCATCAACCCGGGCGGCAAGTTCGTCATCGGCGGCCCCGTGGGCGACGCCGGCCTCACCGGTCGCAAGATCATCGTGGACACCTACGGCGGCATGGCCCGGCACGGCGGCGGCGCCTTCTCCGGCAAGGACCCGTCCAAGGTGGACCGCTCCGCCGCCTACATGCTCCGCTGGGTCGCGAAGAACGTGGTGGCCGCCGGCCTCGCCTCGCGCGCCGAGTTCCAGGTGGCCTACGCGATCGGTTCGGCCCGGCCCGTGGGCCTGTACGTGGACACCTTCGGGACGGCCACGGTGCCGGAGGAGAAGATCATCGAGGCCGTGAACGCGGTGTTCGACCTGCGTCCGGCCGCCATCGTGAAGGAGCTGAACCTCCTGCGGCCCATCTACCGACGGACCGCCGCGAACGGCCACTTCGGCCGGGACGACGCCGACTTCACGTGGGAGCGCACGGACCGCGTCGAGCAGCTGCGCGCTGCCGCCGGCCTCTGACCCGGAGGCGGGCATCACAGACGCGCTGTTCGCCCTCCCGGAGCCGGAGGACGCGCCCCGACTGCCGGAGCGGGCCGAGGGGTGGCCGGAGCGGCCGATCGCACGCGTCCTGCTGGACTCGCCCGTGCCGCACCTGGACCGCGAGTTCGACTATCTCGTGCCCGTGGCCCTGGACGACCGGGCGGTCCCCGGCTCCCGCGTGTCCGTCCGCTTCGGCGGACGGGCCATGACGGGCTGGCTCGTCTCGCGGGAGCAGGAGCCGGCCACCGGCGCCCAGCTCACCGAGCTCACCGGCGTGCTCACCGTCATCCCGCCGCTGACGGAGGAGGTCCTGGCGACCGCGCGCGCGGTGGCCCGCCGCCAGGCCGGCGTCGTCACGGACGTGCTGCGGGCCGCGGTGCCCCCGCGCGTCGCGCAGGTCGAGAAGGCCGCCCTGGCGGAGGACGCGGAAACCGCCGCGGACCACCCTGTGACGCTGACCGGCACGGACGCCGAGCGCCCGGAGCCTCCCGCGGCGGAGGAGGGCCTCGTGCCCACGGTGTGGGAGTCCCTTGAGGGGGGCACCGCGTTCGTGTCCGCCGTGCTGGCCGGGGACGCCGCGCGGGCGGCCGCCGTCGTGCCCTCGCGCCTGTTCGAATGGGACGAGGCGGGCGCGCTGGCCGCCCTGGCGCGCACGGTGGCCGCCTCGGACGGCGGCGTCCTACTGCTGGTGCCCGACCACCGCGACCTCGACCGGCTCTGCGCCGCCCTCGACGAGCACGTGGGGGAGGACGCCTACGCGCGGATCGGCTCCGAGGACGGCAACACGCCCCGGTACCGCGCCCACCTGGCCGCGCTGCGCGGCACCCGGCGCATCGTGGCCGGCACCCGGGCCGCCGTGTGGTCGCCCGTGCGCGACCTGCGGCTGGTGGTGCTCTGGGACGACGGCGACGACGCGTGGGCAGAACCCCGCGCGCCCTACTTCCACGCCCGAGAGGTCGTGCTGGAGCGGGCCCGCGCGACCGGCGCGGCGCTGCTCTTCGCCGGGCCCTCCCGGTCCGTCCCGGTGCAACGGCTCGTCGAGTCGGGCTGGCTGCTGCACCTGGGCCCCTCCCGCGCGACCCAGCGGGAGCTCGGGCCGCGGGTCGTCTCCACCGCCGACGCCTGGGAGACGGCGCGCGACCCGTTCGCGCAGCGGGCGCGGTTGCCGCAGGCCGCCTGGGCCGCCGCCCGCGCCGCGCTGCTCGGGCCACGGCCCGGCCCGGTGCTCGTGCAGGTGGCCCGGGCCGGCTTCATCCCCGCCCTCGTGTGCGAGCGCTGTCGCACGCCCGCCCGCTGCCGCGTCTGCGCGGGGCCGCTGGGCTTCCGCGACGCGCGGGCCGCCCGGCACGGGGAGGTGGCGTGCCGGTGGTGCGGCACCCGGGAGCGCGGCTTCCGGTGCACCGAGTGCGGCGGCACGACGCTGCGGGCCGGGGCCCGCGGCGTGGACCGCACGGCCGAGGAGCTGGGCCGGGCGTTCCCGCGCGTGCCCGTGCACGCCTCCTCGGCGCAGCACATGCTCGGCTCGGTGCCGCCCGGGCCCTCCCTGGTGGTGGCGACCGTGGGGGCCGAGCCGGTGACGCCCGACGGCTACGCGGCCGCCCTGCTGCTCGACGGGGACAGCCAGCTCCAGCGCGAGGGCCTCGACGTGCCGGGCCGCGTGCTCGCCCGCTGGCTCGCGGCCGCCTGCCTGGTCCGCCCCGCCTCCGACGGGGGCGTCGTGGTGGTCACCGCGGACGCGGGGGAGGCGGTGAACGCGCTCGTCCGACGGGACCCCGACGGCTTCGCCGCGCGCCAGGTCGCCGAGCGGCGCGAGCTGCACCTGCCTCCCGCCGGCCGCCTCGCAGAGGTCACGGGGGAGGCCGCCGCCGTCGCGGAGTACCTCGAGCTCGTGGAGGCCGCCCGCCGGGAACGGCCGGACGAGGACGTCCACGAGGATCCGCACTCGGCCCCGCTCGACGGCGGCCCGGCGCGGCTGCCCTGGATCGGGCCGGTGCCGGACCCCGCCGACGAGACCCGCTCCCGCGCCCTGCTGATCTTCCCGTACGCGGCGGCCGAGGCCACCGTCGGCGCCCTGCGCGCCGCCCGGTCCGCGGCGAGCGCCCGGCGCGAGACCGCCCCGGTGCGGGTGCGGCTCGACCCGGCCGGGGTGCTCTGAGGGGGCGGCCGGACCGACCCCCAGCCCGAGGGGCCGGAGCGCGGCGACGCCGGGGCGACGACGACGTCAGCGGCCGGCGCGGCGGAACCAGTCGCGGATCAGCGCCGCGCAGGCGGCCGGCCGCTCGTAGTGCAGCAGATGCCCGACGCCGTCGAGGACGTGCAGCTCCGCTGTGCCGCCCGCGGCGTCGATCGCCGCGGCGAGCGCCTCCTGTGCCGGCACCGAGCCCAGCGGATCCTCCCGCCCCGCGACCAGCAGCACCGGCAGGGTGAGGCGGGCGGCGACGTCGGCCACGGAGCCCGTGCTCGAGGCGCGGTACGCCTCGGAGAGCATGCGCGCGGAGGCGAAGCCCGAGAAGTGACGCCGGTGCTGGTCATGGGTGTACGCAAGGACATCCCTGTCCCTGGTGCGGGTCATGGCGAGCGTGGTCGCCCACACGACCGGCGGCGCGCCCAGCAGCAGCCGCGCCGAGCGCTCGGGCAGGCGGGCGGCGACCTCGTAGTACCCCTCGGCGACGGCCGCCAGCACCCGACTCGTCGCGGACGCCGACGCCTGCAGCGCGGGTTCGGCGATGGGGTTGAGCAGGACCAGCCGTCCCCACCGGGACGGCTCCCGGGCGACCAGCTCGGCCGCCACCGTCGTCCCGTAGGAGTGTGCGACCAGCACGGGGGCGGCCGGCAGCCCCAGGGCGACGACGGCGGCGGCCACCGCGTCCGCGTGATGGGCCACGGTGTGCTCGGCGCGGGGGAAGGGCTCCGAGGCCCCGAAGCCGGGCAGCTCGATCGAGTGGATCGGATGCTCCGGGAGCGCGTCGGCCAGCAGGGCGAGGCCGTGGTGGTCCCCGCGGAAGCCGTGCACGAACACGAGCGGGGCAGCGGCCGCGTCCCCCTCGAGTGCGCCGGGCGATCCCGGCGCGGCCACCGGAACGGGGGCATACTCCCACACGGCCACGGACGACGGGGTCCTGCGGACGGGGTCCGGGACCGCCAGGGTACGCCGGCGGGGCGTCCGGGCCGGGTGGCCCGTGAGCACGCGGGGATCGGCGGGCGCCGCGGGCGGGCGCAGCAGATCGCGCAGGCGGACGGGCGGGCCCGGACAGGCACGTCCCCACCCTAGCCAGGCCGGCCTGGAACCTCACCGACGTCACCCACGCCTCCCGCACGCTGCAGATGGACCTGGGCGCGGGGACGGGGTCCGCCGAGGTGCTCGGCCTGATCACGGCCGCGGGCGTACCGGCGGGAGGGCGGCCCTGGGGTGGGCCTGAGGCCACGCTGCCCGGAACCCGGCGACGTCTGGTCCTGGCCACGATGGCGCACGCGTGCCTACCGTACTCCAGCCCGTCCTCGGTCCCGGGGCCCGGACGGGCGCACCCCGTCTCCCACGAAAGGCCCATGCGTGCAGCACCCCGTCGCCCTCAGATCCCTGAAGATCGCCCTCGCCTTCGTCGGTCTGCTCGTCGGCGCCGGCTTCGCCACCGGCGCCGAAGTCATCCAGTACTTCGTCGGCTTCGGCTGGATCGGCATCGTGGGCGCGGGACTGGCCGGCCTGCTCGTCACCGCCGGCGGCGCCGTCATCCTCCAGCTGGGCAGCGTGTTCCTCGCGGCCGACCACAAGGTCGTCTTCCGGAGCGTCTCACACCCCGTGATGGCCCGCATCCTGGACGTCGTGGTCACGGTGACGCTCTTCGCGATCGGCGTCGTCATGCTCGCCGGGGCGGGCTCGACGCTCGCCCAGCAGTTCGGCTGGCCGACGTGGGCGGGCTCCACCCTGATGACCCTGCTCGTGCTCGTGACGGGCATGCTGGACGTGGAGAAGGTCTCCGCGATCATCTCCCTGATCACGCCCCTGGTGGTCGTCGCGGTCGTGGCCGGGTTCGTCCACGTCCTGGTCACCCGCGACGGCGGCTTCACCGCCCACGAGTCCCTCGCCGTCCAGGCCACCACGCCGGTGGACCCGTGGTGGCTGTCCTCGGTCAACTACTTCGGCCTCGTCGTCGTGATGGCCGTGTCCATGTGCCTCGTGATCGGCGGGTCCATCACCCACCCCCGTGAGGCGTTCCTCGGCGGCCTCACCGGCGGCCTGATGTACACCGTCCTGCTCCTGATGGCCTCCACGCTGCTCTACCTCGGCTACGCCGAGATCGGCCGCGCCGACGTCCCCATGCTGCGGCTGTTCGCCTCGATCGCGCCCTGGCTGGGCTGGGCGATGGTCGTGGTGATCTACCTGATGATCTACAACACCGCGATCGGCATGTTCTACGCGCTGGGACGCCGCCTCACGGCCGACCATCCGGGCCGCTACCGCCCCGTGTTCGCCGGCGTCACGCTGCTGGCCTTCGCGGTGAGCTTCGTCGGCTTCGGCGACCTGATGAACGTCGTCTACCCGGCGCTGGGCCACCTGGGGATCGTGCTCGCGCTCGTGCTCCTCGTCTGGTGGCTCACCCACCGCCGGCAGATCTCCGCCGAGTCGGGGCTGCGTCTGCGCCTGCTCGCGCTGCTCCGCCTGCGTGAGCATCCGGAGAAGACCTTCACGGCCCAGCACGCCGTGCAGCTGCAGGAGGCGGTCGGGGACTCCGTGGCGGCCCCAGGCGCGGTGACGGAGGCCCTCGAGGACGAGGTCGCCCAGGTGCTGGAGGAGGACGACGCGGTCACCCCCGACGAGGTGCATCCCGGTCCCGACGCCGGGCCCGAGCGTCCGGCAGGCGGCAGCCACTCCGCCTGAACGCGCCTGCCCGGCCGGGCACGGCGTCTCGGAGCGGCCCTGTGGCCGAGCCGGGGCGCCGTCGCCGTAGGATGGGGTGGCCGGCCGTGCCGCCGGCCCCGTCCGCGCCGCCCGAGGGCCGGCGCCCCATCCCGACTGCGTGAGGACTCGAACCGCCGTGAGCCAGACCCCCGACAGCGCCGTGCCGGCCACCCCCAGCATCCCCGCCGACGCGGAGTACTCGTTCCGTGACGTGGAGGCCCGCTGGGCCGGGTACTGGGAGCAGGCCGGGACGTTCGCCCCGCGCGAGGACGGCTCCGAGACCCGCACCGTGGTCGACATGTTCCCGTACCCGTCGGGCGACCTGCACATGGGGCACGCCGAGGCGTTCGCGATGGGCGACGTCGTCGCGCGCCACTGGATGCAGCGCGGCTTCGACGTGCTGCATCCCATCGGCTGGGACTCCTTCGGCCTGCCGGCCGAGAACGCCGCCATCAAGCGCGACGCCCACCCGGCCGAGTGGACCTACGCGAACATCGAGACGCAGAAGCGCTCCTTCCAGCGGTACGGCATCGCCGTGGACTGGTCCCGTGAGCTGCACACCTCGGACCCCGAGTACTACCGGTGGACCCAGTGGCTGTTCCAGCAGCTGTACCGCAGGGGCCTGGCGTACCGGAAGGACTCCCCGGTCAACTGGTGCCCCCAGGACCAGACGGTGCTCGCCAACGAGCAGGTCGTGGACGGCCGCTGCGAGCGCTGCGGCACCGAGGTCACCAAGCGGACCCTGAACCAGTGGTACTTCCGCATCACCGAGTACGCGGACGCGCTGCTGGACGACATGGACCAGCTCACCGGCCACTGGCCCGAGCGCGTGCTCGCCATGCAGCGCAACTGGATCGGCCGCTCCGAGGGCGCCCACGTCGACTTCCAGGTCGAGGACGGCCCCGTCGTCACGGTCTTCACCACCCGGCCGGACACGCTGCACGGCGCGACCTTCATGGTGGTCGCCGCCGACGCCCCGCTGGCCGCCGAGCTCGCCGGCGACGACGTGCGGGCCGAACTCGAGGCGTACCGCGAGGACCTGAAGAAGGTCTCGGACATCGACCGCCAGGCCACGGACCGTCCCAAGAGCGGCGTGTTCCTGGGCCGCCACGCGGTGAACCCGCTGACCGGTGAGCGTCTGCCGATCTGGGCCTCGGACTACGTGCTGGCCGACTACGGCACGGGCGCCATCATGGCCGTGCCGGCCCACGACCAGCGCGACCTCGACTTCGCCCGCGCCATGGGCCTGCCCGTGCGCACCGTGCTGGACACCGGCGAGGAGGACCCGGCGGTCTCCGGCGTCGCGACGACCGGCGAGGGCATCCTGGTGAACTCCGGGGAGCTCGACGGCCTGGACAAGACCGCCGCCATCGCGCGGGCCATCGAGATCGTGCAGGAGCGCGGCACCGGCCGGGGCACCACCACGTACCGCCTGCGCGACTGGCTGCTCTCCCGTCAGCGCTTCTGGGGCACCCCGATCCCCGTGGTCCACTGCCCGGACTGCGGCGAGGTGCTCGTGCCGGAGGACCAGCTGCCGGTCACCCTGCCGACCGACCTCAAGGGCGAGCAGCTCGCCCCCAAGGGCCAGTCGCCCCTGGCCGCGGCGACGTCGTGGGTCGAGGTGGACTGCCCGCAGTGCGGCGGCCCCGCGCGACGGGACACCGACACCATGGACACGTTCGTGGACTCGTCCTGGTACATGCTCCGCTACGCGTCCCCGAACGACGACGCCCGCGTTTTCGACCCCGACGCCCTGCGCCGCTGGCTGCCCGTGGACCAGTACGTGGGCGGCGTGGAGCACGCGATCCTGCACCTGCTGTACGCCCGCTTCTTCACCAAGGCCCTGCACGACCTCGGCCTGGTGCCCTTCACCGAGCCGTTCCGCGCCCTGCTCAACCAGGGCCAGGTGCTCAACGGCGGCAAGGCCATGTCCAAGTCGCTGGGCAACGGCGTGGACCTGGGCGACCAGCTGGACGAGTTCGGCGTCGACGCCGTGCGCCTGACCATGGTGTTCGCCTCGCCGCCCGAGGACGACGTGGACTGGGCCGACGTCGCCCCGGGCGCCGCCGGCAAGTTCCTGGCCCGCGCGTGGCGCCTGGCCCGCGACGTCCGCGCGACGGGCGCCCCGGCCGGCACGGACCCGGCGGGCGGGGCCGTGACCCTGCGCCGGGTGACCCACCGGACCGTGCACGAGGCCCAGCAGCTGCTGGACGACGGCAAGTTCAACGTGGTCGTCGCCAAGACGATGGAGCTGGTCAACGCGGCCCGCAAGGAGATCGACGCCGGCGCCGGCGCGGCCGACCCCGCCGTCCGCGAGGCCGCCGAGGCCGTGGCCGTGCTGCTCTCGCTCGTGGCGCCGTACACGGCCGAGGACATGTGGGTGCTGCTCGGCCACGAGCCCTCCGTGGTCCGCGCCGGCTGGCCCGCGGTGGACGAGGCGCTGCTGGTCGAGGACACCGTCACGGCGGTCGTCCAGGTCAAGGGCAAGGTCCGCGACACCCTCGAGGTGCCCGCGGACATCACCGCCGAGGATCTCGAGGCGCGCGCCCGCGCGTCGCAGAAGGTGCGGAACTTCATCGGGGACGCCGAGATCGTCAAGGTGATCGTGCGCGAGCCCAAGCTCGTGAACCTGGTGATCCGCTGACCGCGTGAGACCGTCCCCGACCGGGCCGGGGGAGAGGAGGCAGGCCGTGGCGAGCATCGAGCAGTGGCGCGACGATGCGCTCGTCCGCCTGCGCTCCCGCCGCTCCCAGCTGGCCGGGCGGGCACGCTACGGGCTGCGCCCGCCCCGCCGGGACCGCACGGCCGTCGTCACGGACTCGGCCGCGGCCCTGCCCGGCGCCGTCCTCGGACACGGTCTGGCCGCGGGGATCCGCCAGGTGGCGCTGCCCGTCATGGTGGGCGAGCAGATCCACACGGAGGGCACGGACGAGCTCGCGCTGGAGCTGCCGCTGGCCCTGGCCGCCGGCACCCCGGTGCGCACCTCACGGCCCTCGCCGGGCGCGTTCCGGACGGCCTACGCCGAGCTGGCCCGCGCCGGCTACGCACGCATCCTCTCCGTCCACCTGTCCGGCGAGCTCTCCGGCACCGTGGAGGCCGCGCGCCTGGCCGCCGCGGAGGCCGAGCGCCCGGTGACCGTGGTGGACTCGCGCACCGTGGGCTTCGCGCTGGGCATGGCCGTGGTGGACGCCGCCGTGGACGCGGGGGTGGGCATGCCCGTGGCCCGCATCCGCGAGCGGCTCGAGGCCACCGTGGACTCCAGCCACGTGCTGTTCACGGTGCCCAGCCTCGAGCAGCTGCGCCGGGGCGGGCGGATCAGCGGGCTGGCCTCGCTGCTGGGCACGCTGCTGCAGGTGCGCCCCGTCATGGCCGTCGACGACGGCGCGATCGGCCTGGTCGACCGCCCGCGGTCCGCGGCCCGGGCCGTCGACCGGCTCGTGGAGCTCGCGACCGAGCGGGCCGGCGGGGACCCGGTGCGGATCGCCGTGCACGAGTACGGCGACCCCGAGACGGCCGTGCAGCTCGCGGAGCGGCTCCAGCCGGTCTCCACCACCCCCGTGCCCGTCGTCGAGCTGCCCGCCGTGCTCGCCGCGCACCTGGGCCTGGGCGCCCTGGGTGTGGTGATCTGCCCGCTGGAATCGCCCACGGGGGGCTCGGGGGACTGAGGCCGCCCGTGCGGGAGCGCCGAGGAGACGGGCGCGTCCGTTCCTGCACACCACCCTGGACCGCGGAGGTCATCCCCAGGTCGGGTGCGGGACGCGCCCGACTCGGCGACGGGGCCGCAGACTGCCCGCATGAGCCCCAGCCACCGCCTCTGCGACGATCCGCCCGCCTTCGCCCCGGACCCCGCGCCCGCGGCCGCCCCCGACGTCGACACAGCCGGCCCGCACGCCGCGTCCCGGTGGGAGCGCACCCCACCTCGGGGCCCGGTGCTGCGGTGGCGGCCGGCCCTGCTGGCCGTCACCGTGCTGCTCGTCGCCGCCACGGCCTGGTGGGCGGTGGCCTGGCTGACCACCCCGGCGCCGCCCGCGGCCATCCCGGCGGCCGCGGCCGGTGCAGGCATCCCGCAGACCGACGCGCCCTCCACCGCCCCGTCGGCGGCGGGCACCGACGCGCGGACGTCCGAGGCGGGGCCGTCGGGGGAGGCGTCCGGCCCCGCCGGGTCCGGCCCGCTGCGGGTGCACGTGGTGGGCGAGGTCGCCCGGCCGGGAGTGGTCAGCCTCGCGCCGGGCTCCCGGGTGGCCGACGCCGTGGGCGCCGCCGGCGGCCCGACCCGGCACGCCCGGGCGGAGCGCATCAACCTCGCGGCCCCGTTGGACGACGGCCAACAGGTCCTCGTCCCCTCCGCCCGCACACCGCAGGACGCCCTGGACCGGGTGGCCGGGGCCGCGCAGGCGCAGCCCACGCCGACCACGGGCAGGGCCGGTGGCGGAGGCGAGCCGGGCGGCGCCGAGTCCGGCGACACCGTGGACCTGAACACCGCCGACGCCACGGAGCTGCAGACCCTGCCCGGCGTCGGCCCCGCCACGGCGGAGAAGATCATCGCCCACCGCGAGACGGTCGGCCCGTTCACCGGCCTGCAGGACCTGGACGCGGTGCCCGGCATCGGCCCGGCCACGCTCGACCGGCTGCGTGACCACGTCTCGTGGTGAGCCCGGCCCCGGGCCCGCCCAGCGATCCCGTGGACCGCCGCGCCCGCCACCGCGAGGTGCCCGGCCCGCTCGAGGCCCGGTGGGTGCCCGCCCTGCTCGTCTGCCTGACCCTCGGGATCCTCGGCGTCGCCTGGGACGCCCCGGCCCGCTCGGCGGCGGCCCTCACCGGGCTGGCCGTCGCCGCGACCACTGTCCTGGGCGCCGCCCGCTCGACCGGTCGGATACGGGGCGTGGCCACCGCGACGACGCTGGCCGGCGTGGCCGCGGCCCTGATGCTGCAGCACTCGGCCGGGCCCGCCGCCGCGGCCAGCGCCAGCGGCTGGACCGGCGCGGTGCACGCCGGCTCACCGCTGCGGCTCGAGCTGACCCTGGACGGGCCCGCCACCCGGAGCGAGGCGACCTTCGGCCCACGCTGGAGCGTGCCCGTGCGGGTCGAGACGTTCGGTCATCCGCCGCGGGCCCCCGAGGCGGCCGTGACGGCCCGACTCACGGGCGGGGGCGCACCGCCCGCGACGATCGCCGCGCCGTTGGACGGGACGGCGGCCCCCGGCGGCGGGCCGGGATCGCGGGTGTGCGTGGTGGCCCGGCCGTCGAGGTCCGGCTCCACCGTGTTCCTGGCCGCCGCGGCCGCCCCGCAGCCGGGACCCTGCCCCGGCGGGGCGGAGCCGGCAGGCGGGGCCACCGACGGCGGCCCGGGCCCGCCGCGGCGGGAGGCGCTGCGCGCCGCGTTCCGTCAGTCCGCGGAGGGCACGGTCGGCACGGCGCCGGAGCTCATCCCGGGGCTGGTGCTGGGCGACCGCTCCGCCCAGGGGGCCGCCCTCGACGACGCCATGAAGGCCTCGGGCCTGTCGCACCTGTCTGCCGTGTCCGGGGCCAACGTGGCCATGATCCTCGGCGCGGTCGCGATCACCCTGCGCAGCGCGCGGGTGCACCGGGCGGTGGTCCTCAGCGCCGGGCTGGCGGTCCTCGGGGTGTTCGTGGTCGTCGTGGGGCCGGAGCCGTCGGTCCTCCGGGCGGCCGTGATGGGCGCTCTCGGCGCCCTCGCGGTGTTCTTCGGCCGCGCGCGGCAGGCGTTCGGACTCCTGACGGTGGGCGGCACGGCCCTGCTCGTCGCGGTGCCGGCCCTCGCCGTGGAACCGGCCTTCCACCTCTCCCTGGCGGCGACCGCGGGCATCGTCCTGGGCGGCGCGCCCCTCGACCGTGCGCTGCACGCCGGGCTCGGCCGGGTGCTGCCCGACGTCGTGGCGCGGTGGCTCTCGGCGTCGCTCGCGGTGACCGTGGCCGCCCACCTGGCCTGCCAGCCGATCATCCTGGCCATGACCGGTGAGGTGTCGGCCTACGCGGTGCCGGCCAATCTGCTGGCCGCCCCGGCCGTGCCGCCCGTGACCGTCCTGGGCACCCTCGCCGCGGCCCTCGCCCTGCCCGCGCCGGGGATCGCCGCCGCCCTCGTCGCCGTGATCCAGTGGCCCGCGGCCTGGATCGGGTGGGTCGCCCACACCAGCGCCTCCCTGCCCGGGGCGCTGCGTCCGTGGCCGGCCGGAGCCCTCGGCGCCGGGCTGGGCGTCCTGCTGGTGGCCGCGACGCTCCTCGGATTCGCCGCCGTGCTCCTGCTCGAACGACGCCGGGCCGCCCCGGTGCGGCGTGTCGGCCGCAGCGCGCCGCGGACCCGCGAGCGCCTCCCCGCCCTGGTCGTGCTCGCCGCCGCGCTGGCCGCGGCCACCACGGGTGCGGTCGGGGCGGTCCTCGTGCCGCGGGCCTCGGGCGCGGCCCCGCCGGACTGGGCGGTGGCGTTCTGCGACGTCGGCCAGGGAGACATGGCCGTGTTCCGGTCCGGCCCGCGCGCGGGGGTCGTCGTCGATGTCGGGCCCGAGCCTGGGCTCGCTCGTCGCTGCCTCGACGACCTCGACGTCGACCGGGTGGACGCCGTGCTGCTCACTCACCTGCACGCCGACCACACCGGGGGACTGCCCGGCGTGGTCGACCGCGCCTCCCGCGGGGCGGTGCACTACGCGACCCGGGACGCGCCGGCGCAGGGCAGGGGAGGGCGCGGCGGCGAGGCGGACGGCGTCGACCGGCCCGCCGACGCGGCACGGCTCCGCACCGGCGCGACGGGCACGGCCGGGCCGGTGCGGTGGCACGTGCTGCTCGCCGACGCGCGGGCCCCCGAGGAGAACGACGCCTCCGCCCAGGTGCTGGTCACCGTCGAGAGCGAGGCCGGTCCGGTCACGACGCTGATCACCGGCGACATGGAGGAGGACGCCTCCGCGGCATGGGTCGCGGGGCACCGGTCCGATGCCGCCGCTCCGCCGCGCGTGGACGTGCTCAAGGTCGCCCACCACGGGGCCCGCAACGGTGGGACGGCCGTGCCGCGCGCGGTCGGCGCCCGCCTGCACATGGTCTCCGTGGGCGCCGACAACCCGTACGGACACCCCCACCGGGCCACGGTGGACGCGCTCGGCCGCCTCGGGCCGGTGGCCCGCACCGACCTGCACGGCACGCTGGCCCTCACGGCCGCGGACGGCCCCGACCCCGACGGCGCGCCCGAGATCACGGCTCACACCGTCCGCCCGCCCTCGAGCGTCCGCACCGGACCCTAGGATGGGACGCATGTCCGCCGCCCGCAGCCCCCGTTCCGGCCGAGCCGGCCGCACCGACCCGCTGGCCTGGCGGCGAGCCGAGCCCGCCCCGCTCATGCTCCTCAAGGGACCCGAGGACCATGCCGCCCGCTGGGTGACGGACCGCGTGACCCAGGCTCTGCGCGAGCGCCACGGCCAGCTGGAGATCCACCGGCTCCGCGCGGGGGAGTACCAGCCCGGCCAGCTGGCCACCGCGGCCAGCCCGTCCCTCTTCGCCGAGCCCACCCTCATCACGGTCGAGGGCCTCGAGGCCATGAACGACGCGTTCCTCGAGGACGCCCTGCGCCTCGTCCAGCAGGGCCCCGGCGCGGACGACGTCACGCTCGTGCTGCGCCACACCGGCGGCAACCGCGGCAAGAAGCTGCTGGACGCCGTCGCCCAGGCCGGCACGGTGGTCGAGTGCGTGCCGCTGAAGAAGGACGAGGAGCGGCTGGCCTTCGTGCAGGCCGAGTTCCGCGACCGGCGTCGGCGCATCGACGAGGAGGCGGCCCGCGCGCTCATCCGCGCCACCGGCGCCTCGCTCACGGAGCTCGCGGCCGCGTGCGCCCAGCTCGTCGACGACACCGAGGGCGTCGTCACCGTCGAGACCGTGGACACCTACTACAGCGGCCGCGTGGAGGCCACGAGCTTCGCGGTGGCCGATGCGGCGCTCGAGGGGCAGGCGGCGAGGGCCGTGTCCCTCGTGCGGCACGCGATGGCCACCGGCGTCCACCCGGTGATGATCACCGCGGCGCTCGCGCTCAAGGCGCGGCAGGTGGCGCGGATGATCGACGCCCGCCGGCCCGCCGCCGAGCTGCCGTCCCTGCTCGGGGTGGCCCCGTTCCAGGTGCGCTACATCCAGCAGGCGGCGCGGCACTGGACGGCGGCCGGCATCGCGCAGGCCGTGGAGTGGATCGCCCAGGCCGACGCCGAGGCCAAGGGCGCCTCCCGCAACCCGGAGTTCGCCGTCGAGCGCGCGGTCATCCGCGTGGCCACCGCCGTCAGCCGCTGACGGCGCCGCCGGACGGCACCCCACGGGGGCAGCCCGGACACGAAACGGCCCCCGCACCGATCGCTCGGGGCGGGGGCCGCGGTCACAGCCGGGGGCGTGGATTAGCCGAGGAGGGCCTTCACGCGGGCGGCGATGCCGGACTTGCGGTTCGCGGCCTGGTTCTTGTGGATGACGCCCTTCGAGGCGGCCTTGTCCAGCTTGCGGGAGGCGGTGCGCAGGGCGGCGGCGGCGGCCTCGGCCTCGCCGGCGGCGACGGCCTTGTCCACGGCGCGGATGGCGGTCTTCAGCTCGGACTTCACCGCGACGTTGCGCTGGCGCGCCTTCTCGTTGGTGAGGATGCGCTTCTTCTGGGACTTGATGTTAGCCAAATCGGGTCCTTCGTCGTCGGCGGCGCGGACGAGGGTCCGGGCGCCGCATGAACAGGGGGTCGTGGAGGGTGCCCGGATCCGTGGACTGAGCGGCGTGGGGAACACCGATGATGACCCGTTCCGGGGGTGCCCGTCGACCGGCGGACACAATGCGGACGATCCTACCACCCAGACCCCGCGATCCGCGCGGCCGACTCAGCGCACCCGCCTCCGGGCGCGGGCCAGCGCGGCCGTGACCCGGTCGAAGGCCGCCCGGTCCAGGACGCCGCCCTCCCGGCGCACCGCGGCCGGATCCACGCGGACCACCCGGTCCAGCTTCACCTCCGAGGCGCGGCCGGACCGGTCCCAGGCGCCTGCGCCCACGTCCACGTAGTCCTCGTCGCGGGTCAGCGCGTTGTTCCGGTCCCGGCTGGTCAGCATGAGCCCGAGCAGGAGCGCCCCGTCCCGGCCGATCAGGAGCACGGGGCGGTCCTTGCCCCGGCCGTCCATCTCCTCGTACGGCACCCAGGTCCACACGACCTCGCCCGGCCCGGCCGTCGGCCCGGGCGCGGGCGCGTATTCGACGCGGACGGTCCCGGTGAAGTCCGGCAGGGACACGTGGCGGTCGGTGTCCTGTCGCCGGGGCCGGCGCTCCTGCCCGGGCCCGGGCATCGGCCACGAGTCGGTGGGCTCCGTGGGGTCCCACGCGGGCCCGGGAGGCCCGGGCGGGCCCGGGAAGGGCGACGGGCCGCTCCGTTCGCCGGCCCGTCGACCGGCCTCAGAGGCGGCTCGACGCGGCCGGGCGTCGTCGCGGAGGGCGCCGATCAGGCGTGCCGTCCGGCGGCCGAGGGACAGGGCGCGATGCAGGTCGAAGGCCATGGGCGTGAATCTAGTGGACGCGCGGGCCCGGCGTCCGGGTCGGGTCGGCGGCGGGACATGAGAGACTAGGCGGTCAGAGTCCCGTCCCCGTCACCCGTAGAGGAAGTGCCCGTGTCGCCCCTGGCGTCGAACCCCCCGGTGCCCGCTGCCACCGACCCCTCGGTGATCCGCAACTTCTGCATCATCGCCCACATCGACCACGGCAAGTCCACGCTGGCGGACCGCATGCTGCAGGCCACCGGCGTCGTGCAGCCTCGCGACATGAAGGCCCAGTACCTGGACCGCATGGACATCGAGCGTGAGCGCGGCATCACCATCAAGTCCCAGGCCGTGCGCATGCCCTGGTCCGTGGACGGGGTGGACTACGCCCTGAACATGATCGACACCCCCGGGCACGTGGACTTCACCTATGAGGTCTCCCGCTCGCTGGCCGCATGCGAGGGCGCGATCCTGCTGGTGGACGCCGCCCAGGGCATCGAGGCCCAGACCCTGGCGAACCTCTACCTCGCCATGGAGCACGAGCTGGAGATCATCCCCGTGCTCAACAAGATCGACCTGCCCGCCGCGGATCCGGACCGCTACGCGGCCGAGCTGGCCTCCCTGATCGGCTGCGAGCCCGAGGACGTGCTGCGCGTCTCCGGCAAGACGGGCGTCGGCGTCGAGGACCTGCTGGACCGCGTGGTCCGCGCCATCCCCGGCCCGGAGGGGGACGCGGACGCCCCGGCCCGCGCGATGATCTTCGACTCCGTGTACGACACCTACCGGGGCGTCGTCACGTACGTGCGCGTCGTGGACGGCCGGCTCTCCCCGCGGGAGAAGGTCCGCATGATGTCCACGGGCACCACCTACGAGCTCCTCGAGATCGGCGTCTCCTCCCCGGAGCCCGTGCCCACGAACGGTCTGGCCGCGGGCGAGGTGGGCTACCTCATCACCGGCGTGAAGGACGTGCGTCAGTCCAAGGTGGGCGACACGGTCACCAACCACGCCCACCCGGCGGAGCAGTCCCTGGGTGGCTACGAGGACCCCAAGCCCATGGTGTTCTCGGGCCTGTATCCCATCGACGGCTCGGACTATCCCGTGCTGCGTGACGCCCTGGACAAGCTCAAGCTCAACGACGCCGCGCTCGTCTACGAGCCGGAGACCTCGGTCGCGCTGGGCTTCGGCTTCCGCGTCGGCTTCCTCGGTCTGCTGCATCTGGAGATCGTGCGCGAGCGCCTCGAGCGCGAGTTCGACCTCGATCTCATCTCCACCGCGCCCAACGTGGTCTACGAGGTCACCCGGGAGGACCGTGAGGTCGTCACCGTGACCAACCCCTCCGAGTTCCCCGAGGGCAAGATCCTCGAGGTGCGCGAGCCCATGGCCTCGGCCACGATCATCGTGCCGGCGGAGTTCATCGGCGCCGTCATGGAGCTGTGCCAGGCCAAGCGCGGCAACCTCAAGGGCATGGACTACCTCTCCGAGGAACGCGTGGAGATCCGCTACTGGATCCCCCTGGCCGAGATCGTGTTCGACTTCTTCGACCAGCTCAAGTCCCGCACCAAGGGGTACGCCTCGCTGGACTGGAAGGCCGACGGCGACCAGGTCGCCGACCTCGTCAAGGTGGACATCCTGCTCCAGGGCGAACAGGTGGACGCGTTCTCCTCCATCACCCACAGGGACAACGCCTACGCGTACGGCGTGATGATGACGGGCAAGCTCAAGGAGCTGATCCCGCGCCAGCAGTACGAGGTGCCGATCCAGGCCGCCATCGGCTCGCGCATCATCGCCCGCGAGAACATCCGCGCGATCCGCAAGGACGTGCTCTCCAAGTGCTACGGCGGAGACATCTCCCGCAAGCGCAAGCTGCTCGAGAAGCAGAAGGAGGGCAAGAAGCGCATGAAGATGGTCGGCCGGGTCGAGGTCCCGCAGGAGGCCTTCATCGCCGCCCTATCCTCGGACGGCGCCGGCGCCGACCAGGCCGCGAAGAAGTAAGTGCCCGCCCTGCCCCTCGGCGAGCCCGTCCCCGACGACGGCCGGCTGCCGGCCGACGTCGGGCAGCGGGTGCGCGCGGCCGCCCGCGACGGCGCGGCGCGCACCTTCAGCCTGTACGTCCACGTGCCGTTCTGCACGGTGCGCTGCGGCTACTGCGACTTCAACACGTACACGGCCGTCGACTTTGGCCCCGGCGCGGGTCGCGGCGACTACTGGGAGTCGGCGGTCGCGGAGCTGGACTTCGCCGCGGACGTGCTCGCGTCCTCGGACGTGCCCGCCCGCCCGCTGCACACGGTGTTCTTCGGCGGCGGCACGCCCACGCTCCTGCCGGCCGCGGACCTCGTGCGCATCCTCCAGGCGGCGGTGGACCGGTTCGGGATCGCGCCCGGCGCGGAGGTGACCACCGAGGCCAACCCGGACACGATCACCCCGGAGTACGCCCGCCAGCTCGCGGCCGGCGGCTTCACCCGCCTCTCCCTGGGCATGCAGTCCGCGATGCCGCACGTGCTCGCCACGCTCGAGCGCACCCATCGGCCCGAGTCCGTCCCCGCCGCCGTCGCCGCGGCCCGCGAGGCCGGCCTGGAGGTGTCCCTGGACCTGATCTACGGGACCGCGGGGGAGTCCCTCGCCGACTGGCGGGCCACGCTCGAGGCCGCAGTCGTCCTGGCCCCGGACCACGTGAGCGCGTACTCGCTGATCGTGGAGGAGGGCACCAAGCTCGGGGCCCAGGTGGCCCGCGGCGAGGTGGCGGACGTGGACCCCGACGACCAGGCGGACAAGTACCTGCTCGCCGAGGAGCTGCTCAGCGCCGCCGGCTACCGCTGGTACGAGGTGTCCAACTGGGCGCGGGATCCGCGGGGGTCCGGGGTCCACCGCGCGCGGCACAACGTGGCGTACTGGGAGGACCAGGACTGGTGGGGGATCGGCCCGGGCGCGCACTCGCACCTCGCCGGCGTCCGGTTCTGGAACGCCAAGCACCCCGCCGCCTACGCGCAGCGGCTGGCCACGGGGGTCACCCCCGCCGTCGGCCGCGAGCGGCCCGACGCCGACGCGCGGCGCCTCGAGCGCATCATGCTCGCGGTGCGCACGGTGGGCGGGCTCCCGACCGCGGAGCTCGTCTCGGAGACGCCGGGGGAGGCCGCGCGGATCCGCGGGGCGATCGCCGAACTCATCGCCGCGGGCCTGCTGGACGGGCGCGCCGCCGTCGACGGGCGCATCATCCCGACGCTCGAGGGGCGGCTGCGCAACGACGCGATCGTCCGGGCGCTGGCCGGCTTCTGACCGGCCGACCCCGGGTCAGCGCAGGATGCGCAGGTTGAACGGGTACCGGAACGGACGGCCCTTGGACACGTGCGAGGCGCCCATCACGCCGTAGACCGCCATGGCGGCCCACGTGAGCGCGCCGAGGATCGCGAAGATCGGGCCGACCACCGGCAACAGGGACAGGAAGAAGAACAGGAGCGTGATGAGCGTGGGCGGCCCGGAGAAGTTCAGGGCCTCCCGCGACTCCTGCGAGGTGAACGGGCCGCGGTCGCGATAGAGCAGCCACACGACCAGCGGGCCGAGCACGCCGAACGCCAGACTGAGATGGGCCAGCGCCGCGCGGTCACGGTCCTGCTTCGCCGTGAGCGGGGCGCCGCGGCCGCCGGCCGAGACGAGCCAGGCGGGCGGGCCGTGGCCGGTGCGGCCGGCGTCGGGCTGCGCGCGGGTGTTCACGAGGGGCTCCTCCTGGATCGCGGGACCCGCGCGCCGGGGACCGGGCGCAGGGCATGGGCCAGCATAGCGCGGGCGGGCGGGGGCCGCGCCGAGATCAGTGCTCGGGTGCGGCGGTGAGGAAGTCGATGAGCTCCTCCACGCGGCCCAGCAGGGACGGCTCGAGGTCCGCGTACGTGGTGACGTGGGAGAGCAGCCGCTTCCACCCCAGCCCCGTGGCCTCCTTGCTCCCGTGCGGCCAGCCCAGTCCCCGCAGGATCCCCGTCTTCCAGTCCTGCCCCTTCGGCACGACGGGCCACGCGGGGATGCCGAAGACGGAGGGCTTGATGACCTGCCAGACGTCCACGTAGGGGTGACCGAGGATGAGCACGTTGCCCGCGGCCCCCGGCACGCGCATGGCCTCGGCCGCGAGGCGCTCCTCCTTGGACCCGGTGACGAGATGGTCCACGAGGATCCCGAGCCGGCGCCGCGGACCGGGGGCGAACGCACGGATCGCCCCGGCGAGGTCGTCCACGCCGTGCAGGGGCTCCACGACGATGCCCTCGAGGCGCAGGTCCTCGCCCCACACCTTCTCCACCAGCTCGGCGTCGTGCACGCCCTCCACCCAGATGCGAGAGGCGCGGGCAGTGCGGGCCCGCGCCCCCTCGACCCGTCGCGAGCCGGAGGCGGTGCGGGCCGGCGCCGCCGGGGCCGCGGCGGTCGGGGGGACCAGGGTCACGGGCTCGCCGTCGATCCAGAAGCCGCCGCCGAGGGGGAAGCCGCGGCGCACGCCGCGGCGGTCCTCCAGGACCACCACGTGCACGCCGCCGGAGCGCTCGATGCCGCTCACGGCCCCGGTGAACCCGGAGGCCACGTCCTCGACCACCGTGCCGGGGGTGGCGGGCACATCGGGGACGGTCCGGGCGGGGCGGCGCGTCAGGTCGTCGTGGCCCGCGGGGCCCCAGCTGCTCCAGTCCATGGGAGAGCACGGTAGCAACGGGGGCGGGCGATCACCGTGAGCGAAGCCGTGCGGGCCGGTCGGGTCGTCCCCCGGGTCGGACGGTAGCATTGGCACTTGACCCGCCGGAGTGCCAGCCAGGGGCACCTCCGGGGTCGCCCCGGATCCCGACGGACCAGAGGAGGACCGAGATGTCGGAGCAGCCCCGCCGCCTGCAGGTGCTCCAGGCGATCGTGGAGGACTACGTGGCGCTGCGCGAGCCCGTGGGCTCCAAGGCGCTCGTGGAACGGCACGCCCTGGGCGTGTCCTCCGCGACCGTGCGCAACGACATGGCTGCGCTCGAGGAGGAGGGCCTCATCGTGGCCCCGCACACCTCCGCCGGGCGCGTCCCCACGGACAAGGGCTACCGCGTGTTCGTCGACCGCCTCTCCGAGGTGAAGCCGCTGTCCCCCGCCGAGCGCCGGGCCGTGCGGACCCTGCTGGACCCGGAGACGGACACCGAGCACATGATGGAGTCCACGGTGCGCCTCCTGGCCCAGCTGACCCAGCAGGTCGCCGTCGCGCAGTTCCCCCACGAGGACGGCTCCACGATCCGCCACCTCGAACTGGTCTCCCTCGCGCCCACGCGCGTGCTCGTGGTCCTCATCCTGTCCACGGGGCGGGTGGACCAGCGGCACGCCGTGCTGGACCGTCCGGTCGACGAGGCGGAGCTGTCCGTGCTCCGCGGCCTCCTGCTGGACGCCCTGCTGGGGCTCGGTCCGGTGCAGGCGGCCACCGTGGTGGACGACGTCGTCACCCGGGTCCGCCCGGAGCACCGGCAGTCCGCCGCCCTCGTGGCCGCGGCCGTCCACGACCTGCTCGAGGCCGGCCGGCAGGACCGCATCGTCCTGGCCGGCACCGCCAACCTGGCCCGCTCCCCGGGGGACTTCGGCGCGTCCATCGGGCCGATCCTGGAGGCGCTTGAGGAGCAGGTGGTGCTGCTGCGCCTGCTCACGGAGATGGAGCAGGACGCCCACGGGGTGTCCGTGCGGATCGGCTCCGAGAACGCCGGATCGCTCGCGGACACCTCGGTGGTCGCGGCCGCCTACGGCCCCGGCGCCGTGGCGAAGGTCGGCGTCATCGGTCCGACCCGGATGGACTACCCGGGCACCATGGCCGCCGTCCGGGCGATCGCCCGCTATCTCTCCCGCATCCTGACCACCTGACGCGCCTCCACGCGTCCTGGCGGGCCCCGTCCCGCATCGCCCCACGTCCCGCTCTCCCCGAGAGGAATCCCCACCGTGACCGACCACTACGAGACGCTCGGCGTCAGCCGTGACGCCAGCACCGAGGAGATCCGCCGCGCCTACCGCAAGCTCGCGCGCACCCACCACCCGGACGTCAACCCCGACCCGGAGGCGGCCGAGCAGTTCAAGCGCATCTCCCACGCCTACGAGGTGCTCTCGGACGAGGGCCGGCGCCGGGCCTACGACACGACGGGCAACGAGAACGGCCAGGCCGGCTTCCCGGGCGGCTTCGGCGGGGCGGGCGGCTTCGGGGGCTTCGCCGACATCTTCGAGACCTTCATGAACGCCGCCGGCCAGGGCGGCCGCGGCGGCCCCGCCAGCCGCGCCCGCCGCGGCCAGGACGCCCTGGTGACCGCGCGGATCGACCTGCGCGACGCCGTCTTCGGCGGCGAGCAGACGATCGAGCTGGACACGGCCGTGCGCTGCGATCGGTGCGAGGGCTCGTGCTGCGAGCCCGGCACCCAGCCGGAGACCTGCCAGACCTGCCATGGCCACGGCATGATCCAGCGCCCCGTGCGGTCGCTGCTGGGCACCGTCATGGCCACCGAGGCCTGCCCCGCCTGCCAGGGGTTCGGCACCGTCATCCCGACGCCCTGCCACGAGTGCGACGGGCAGGGCCGCGTCCGCACCCGGACGCCGCTGACCCTGCGCATCCCCGCGGGCGTGGACGACGGCACCCGCATCCACCTCGCCGGCCGCGGCGAGGCCGGCCCGGGCGGCGGCCCGAACGGCGACCTCTACGTGGAGATCGCGGTCCGCCCGGACGAGACCTTCCGCCGCGAGGGCGACCACCTGGCCACCACCGTGACCGTCCCCATGGCCGCCGCGGCCCTGGGCACCACCGTCACGCTGGACACCCTGGACGGCAAGCAGTCCCTCAGCCTGGACCCGGGCGTGCAGTCCGGCCACGTCGAGGTCCTCCACGGCCTGGGCGTCGGTCGCCTGCGCGGGCAGGGCCGTGGCGACCTCAAGGTGGACGTGGTGGTCACCACGCCCACCGACCTGGACGACGAGCAGCGCCAGCTCCTGGAGCGCCTGGCCGAGGTGCGCGGCGAGGAGGTCGTGCACGGCGCACCCCAGGCCAAGGGCATGTTCGCCCGGCTGCGGGAGAACCTGAGGAACCTGTGACCGCCCCCCTGTTCCACCTCGAGCCGGGCGCCCTGGCCGGCGCGAGCGCGGGCGCGGAGGTCGTCTTCGACGGCGCCGAGGCCCGGCACGCCGCCGCGGCCATGCGCCTGGCCCCCGGGGAGGCCGTGCTCCTGGCCGACGGGTCGGGCACGCTCGGCCACGGCACCGTGCTCGCGGCCGCCCCGGACGCGGTGTCCGTGCGGCTGGACGCGGTGGCGGAGGAGCCGGCGCCCACCCCGGCGCTCGTGCTCGTCCAGGCCCTCGCCAAGGGCGACCGGGACCTCATGGCGGTCCAGGCCGCCGTCGAGCTCGGCGTGGACGCCGTGGTGCCCTGGGAGGCGGAGCGCTCGATCGTCCGCTGGAAGGGCCCCAAGGCCGCCAAGGCCCGCCGGAAGTGGGCGGACACGGCCCGCGCGGCCGCCAAGCAGGCGCGTCGCGCCCGGGTGCCCGCGGTCCGGGACCACGTCTCCGGGACGGCGGTCGCCGGGCTGGCCTGGGACGACGACGGCGGCCGGCTCGTCCTCGTACTGCACGAGGACGCGGAGCACGGGGTGTCCGCGGTGCCGGCGGAGCGACTCTCCGCGGCCGTCGAGATCGCCGTCGTCGTGGGCCCCGAGGGCGGGATCGGCCCGGCCGAGCTCGAGGCCTGCGTGGCCGCGGGGGCCGTGCCGGTGCGGCTCGGCCCGCACGTGCTGCGCGCCTCCACGGCCGGCCCCGCCGCCCTCGCCGTGCTCCAGCACCGGCTCGGCCGCTGGTGAGCCCCGGCAGGACGGCGCGCCGACGCCTAGACTGGTCGGGATGTCCCGCCCCCGCGACCCCGAGG
>NZ_JABFBA010000019.1:77587-115553 GCF_017168445.1 Micrococcus sp. KRD026
CCACGACCCCGACCCCGCCCGCCACCGCGCACGAGGGGGTGGCGTTCGAGTCCGCCGACCTCATGGTCCGCACGCTCGGACCGCAGGACGCCCTGCTGCGGATCCTCGGCGGCGTGTTCCCCACCGTGGACGTCACGGTCCGCGACCAGCGGCTGGACCTGGCCGGGCCGGTGGCCGAGGTGGCCACGGTGCGGCGCGTCGTCGAGGACCTGCGCTCGATCGCCCGCCGCGACCAGGCCGTCACCCCCGAGGTGATGGGCCAGGTGGTCCACCACGTCCGCGACGCCGCCACCGGGCGCGGCGCGGGTCAGCTGCACCTGGACTCGATCCTCTCGGGCCGGGGCCGCCGCATCCGCGCGAAGACCCTGCACCAGCAGGACTACGTGGAGGCGATCGACCGCTCCACCGTCGTCTTCGGCATCGGCCCGGCCGGCACCGGCAAGACCTACCTGGCGATGGCCAAGGCGGTGCAGGCGCTGCAGGCCAAGGAGGTCAACCGGATCATCCTCACCCGCCCGGCCGTCGAGGCCGGCGAACGGCTCGGCTTCCTGCCCGGCGGGCTCTCCGAGAAGATCGACCCGTACCTGCGCCCCCTGTACGACGCGCTGCACGACATGATCGAGCCCGAGTCGATCCCGCGGCTGATGGAGGCCGGGACCATCGAGGTCGCCCCGCTGGCGTACATGCGCGGCCGCACCCTGAACGACGCGTTCGTGATCCTCGACGAGGCCCAGAACACCACCGGCGAGCAGATGAAGATGTTCCTGACCCGCCTCGGCTTCGGTGCGCGCATGGTCGTCACGGGCGACACCTCGCAGGTGGACCTGCCGCGCGGCACCCAGTCCGGCCTGGCCCAAGCCGTCGAGGTGCTCGAGGGGATCGAGGGACTGGAGATGGTCCGCTTCGACTCCTCCGACGTGGTCCGGCACTCGCTGGTGAGCGCCATCGTGGACGCCTACGACGCCGCCCGCGGGCCCGCGGAGCGGTCCCAGAAGCGAGGAGGGGCCCGCCGTGGCCGTTGAGATCCTGAACGAGTCGGGGATCGAGGTCCCCGAGGACGCGCTGCTGCGCATGGCCCGGCACGTGTACGCGCGCCTGCACGTCCACGAGCGCGCCGAGACGGCCGTGACCGTCGTGGACGCCGCGCGCATGGCCGAGCTGCACGAGGAGTGGATGGACCTGCCCGGGCCCACCGACGTGATGAGCCTGCCCATGGACGAGCTGACCCCCGGCTCGCCCGAGGCGCCGGCCGAGGGCGTGCTGGGCGACGTCGTGCTCTGCCCCGAGGTCGCCGCCGAGCAGGCGGCGCGCGGCGGGCACTCCCGTGACGACGAGCTGCTCCTGCTGCTCACCCACGGCATGCTCCACCTGCTCGGGTACGACCACGTCGAGGACGCCGAGCGCGAGGAGATGTTCACGCTCCAGGATCGGCTCGTCTCCGAGGTCCTTGGCCGGCCCGCCCCGGCCCCCACCGTCGAGGATTGAGGGCACCGCCCATGCTGACACCCGCCGTCCTTTTCGCCCTCTTCCTGGTCTTCCTCGGCCTGACCTGGACGCTGTCCCTGGCCGAGTCCGCGTTCTCCTACCTCTCCCGGCGGGATGCGGAGGACATCGTCCGCGAGCAGCCCGGCTCCAAGGTCCTGGAGATCGCCCGCGAGCGGGAGAGCCACCTCGGGGCCCTGCGGGTCTGGCGCTTCGTGGCCGAGGCCCTGTCCGCCGTCTGCCTGACCGCGGCCGCCGACGCGGTGGTGGACGACACGTGGCTCGCCGTGGCGATCGCCGCGGTCGTGCTCGTGGGCGTGGCCGCCCTGCTGGGCGTCTGGAGCCCGCGGCCGATCGGCTCCCGCAACGAGGCCGCCGTCACCCGCCGCCTGGGCGGGCTCGTGTGGGTGCTCCGCCGGGCCCTGGGCCCGCTCGCCGCCCGACTGGACCGGGACCGGCGCCGTCGCGAGGTCGAGCCGGAGGACGAGGACGACTTCCAGGAGCGCCACCTGCGTGAGTTCGTCGCCCGCGCCCACGACGCGGACGTGCTCGCGGACTCCGAGGCGGAGCTGATCCAGTCGGTGTTCTCCATGAACGACACCATCGTCCGCTCCGTCATGGTGCCGCGCACCGACGTCGTCACCATCGACGCCGACCACACGCTCGGCCAGGCGATGGCCCTGTTCCTGCGCTCCGGCAACTCCCGCATCCCGGTGATCGGCGACGACGCCGACGACATCCGGGGCATGCTGCACCTCAAGGACGTCACCCGCGCCCTGCACCACGACGGCGCTGCGACCGACACCCCCGTCACCGAGGTCATGCGCGACGTCCGCTTCGTCCCCGAGTCGAAGTCCGTGGCGACCCTCCTGCAGGAGCTGCAGCGCGAGTCCACCCACGTGGCCGTGGTGGTGGACGAGTACGGCGGCACGGCGGGGCTCGTGACCCTCGAGGACCTCATCGAGGAGATCGTCGGCGAGATCTACGACGAGGACGACCGCCCGGACCGCCCCGAGGTGGAGTTCGTCGCGCCCGGCGTCTACTCCGTCGACGCGCGCATGGGCATCCACGACTTCCGGGAGGAGTTCGAGCTGCCGGAGGAGGACGAGGACGACGACGTCGACACGGTCGGCGGCCTGCTCGCCAAGGAGCTCGGCCGCGTCCCGATCCAGGGCTCGCGCGTCGTGGTCCAGGGGATCGAGCTCGTCGCGGACACCCTCGAGCCCCGCCGCAACCGGGTCGCGCGCCTGCGCGTCTCCGAGACCCCCGACCGTCCGGTGCGGCTGCGCCGGCGCGAGGAGCAGGCCCACGGCGCCGAGCCCGCCGACCCCGTGGCCTGAGCCGGCCGCCCCACCCCACTCCCTGCCTGACAAGGATGACCCCATGACCGATCTCGTCGATCCGGCCCGCGCCGCGGACGGCTTCCGTTCCGGCTTCGTCTCGCTCGTGGGCCGGCCGAACGCTGGCAAGTCCACGCTGACCAACGCGCTGGTGGGGGAGAAGGTGGCGATCACCTCCTCCAAGCCGCAGACCACGCGCCACACCATCCGCGGAATCGTCCACCGCGAGGACTTCCAGCTCGTGCTCGTGGACACCCCGGGTCTGCACCGGCCCCGCACCCTGCTCGGCGAGCGCCTCAACGACCTCGTGGCGGAGACGCTCAACGAGGTCGACGCCGTGGGCATGTGCCTGCCGGCCGACGAGGCGATCGGCCCGGGCGACCGGTTCATCGCCCAGCAGCTCTCCTACCTGCACCGCACCCCGGTGGTCGCCGTGGTGACGAAGACGGACAAGGTGGGCCCGGAGCAGCTCATGGCGCAGCTCGTGGCCGTGACCGCGCTGGGCGACGAGGTCCTCGGGCCGGAGAACGGCGGGGAGGGCTTCGCGGCCGTCGTGCCGGTCTCGGCGGTGGCCGGCCGCCAGGTCGACGACGTCCTGGGCGTCTTCGCGGGCCTGCTGCCGGCCGGGCCGCCCCTCTATCCCGACGGCGAGCTCACGGACGAGCCGGAGGCGGTCATGGTGGCCGAGCTCATCCGGGAGGCGGCCCTGGAGGGCGTGCGCGACGAGCTGCCGCACTCGGTGGCCGTGGTGGTCGAGGAGATGTCCCTGCGCGAGGACCGCCCCGCGGATCGGCCCCTCATGGACGTGTGGGCGAACGTCTTCGTCGAGCGGGACAGCCAGAAGGGCATCATCATCGGCAAGGGCGGCTCCCGGCTGCGTGAGATCGGCGCGCAGGCGCGGGCGGGCATCGAGCGCATGCTCGGCACCAAGGTGCACCTGGACCTGCGGGTCAAGGTCGCCAAGGAGTGGCAGCGCGACCCCAAGCAGCTCGGCCGACTCGGCTTCTGAGCCGGAGGCCCCGGCCCGGTCGCGCACGCGCCGGAGCGGGCCGCCGTCGTCGTGCGTCACACGGGGGCGGCCTCCTGTGGCCCGGCCCACCTCGGTGCTAGGGTCGGGGGCATGTCCCTCCGCCTCGCGACGACAGCGCCGGCCACGGCCCGCCTGCTACTTCCCGGCCGCACGGGGTCCCCGTGCCAGGCCGTGATCCACGCCGCCTGAGCGCATGCGGAGGCAGGACGCCTCCCACCGGACCGGACACCCCGTGCGGAGCCCCTGACCTCCCGGTCCGGTCACCGACCATCCACCTTTCGCGCGGCCGCCGCGCGCACGTCGAGGGAGAACACGCATGAGCGCCCACCTGCAGAAGTCGTCGGGGATGAAGTTCCACAAGTACGTCCCGTTCCAGGACCAGATCGAGGTCGCCCTGCCGGACCGCACCTGGCCGGACAAGGTCATCACCGAGGCACCACGCTGGTGCGCCGTGGACCTGCGCGACGGCAACCAGGCCCTGATCGACCCCATGGGCCCCGAGCGCAAGCTGCGCATGTTCCAGCTGCTCGTCGGCATGGGCTTCAAGGAGATCGAGGTCGGCTTCCCGTCCGCCTCGCAGACCGACTACGACTTCGTCCGTCAGCTCATCGAGGGCGACCACATCCCGGACGACGTCACCATCCAGGTCCTCACGCAGTCCCGTGAGCACCTGATCGAGCGCACCTTCGAGGCGCTCGAGGGCGCCGACCGGGCCATCGTGCACCTGTACAACTCGACGTCGGTGCTGCAGCGCCGCGTGGTGTTCCGGCAGGACGAGGACGGGATCGTGGACATCGCGACCTCCGGCGCGCGCCTGGTGAAGAAGTTCGAAGAGCAGCTCAAGGGCACGCAGATCACCTACGAGTATTCGCCCGAGTCCTACACGGGCACCGAGCTCGAGTTCGCCCGGCGCATCTCGGACGAGGTGGCCACGGTCCTGGAGGCCTCGACCGACCGCAAGATGATCCTGAACCTGCCGGCGACGGTGGAGATGTCCACCCCGAACGTGTACGCCGACTCGATCGAGTGGATGCACCGCAACCTGGAGCACCGCGACTCGCTCATCCTCTCCCTGCACCCGCACAACGACCGCGGCACGGGCGTGGCCGCCGCCGAGCTGGGCTACCTGGCCGGGGCGGACCGCATCGAGGGGTGCCTGTTCGGCAACGGCGAGCGCACCGGCAACGTCGACCTGGTGACGCTGGGCATGAACCTGTACTCGCAGGGCATCGACCCCATGATCGACTTCTCCGACATGGACCACATCAAGCGCACGGTCGAGTACTGCAACCAGCTGGCCGTGCCCGAGCGCTCGCCCTGGGGCGGCGACCTCGTCTTCACGGCCTTCTCCGGCTCCCACCAGGACGCCATCAAGAAGGGCTTCGAGGCGATGGAGGTCGACGCGAAGGCGGCCGGCACGGACGTGGACGGCATCCCGTGGGCCGTGCCGTACCTGCCCATCGACCCGAAGGACATCGGCCGCTCGTACGAAGCCGTCATCCGCGTGAACTCGCAGTCCGGCAAGGGCGGCGTCGCCTACCTGCTCAAGTCCGAGCACAACCTGGACCTGCCGCGCCGCGCGCAGATCGAGTTCTCCCACGTCATCCAGGATCTGGCCGACGCCCAGGGCGGCGAGGTCTCCGGCGCCGACCTGTGGCGCGTGTTCCAGGACGAGTATCTGCCCGCCGACGCGGCGGAGGCGCAGTGGGGCCGCTACCGGCTCCGCTCGGTCTCCTCGGCCTCCGGCGAGGACGGCGCGTTCCGGATGGAGGCCGAGCTCGAGGTCGACGGCGTCACGCAGACCCGCACGGCGCAGGGCAACGGCCCGATCGACGCGTTCCTGCGCATCCTCGGCGAGGAGGGCGTGGACGTCCGCGTGCTCGACTACTCCGAGCACGCACTGTCCGAGGGCGGCGCGGCCATGGCCGCCGCCTACGTGGAGGCGGCCGTGGGCGACCGTGTCCTCTGGGGCGTCGGCCTGGACCACAACACCACCACCGCCTCGCTGAAGGCCGTGGTGTCCGCGGTGAACCGCGCCCTGCGCGCGTGAGCGGCTCCGGCTCCTCCCGGCGGGGTGCGCGGCACGGCGGCTACGCGGCGAACTCGTTCCGCACCGAGGCCATCGTGCTGCGCACCCACCGTCTGGGGGAGGCCGATCGCATCATCGAGGCGCTCACCCCCGAGCACGGCCTGGTCCGGGCCATGGCCAAGGGGGTGCGCAAGACCTCCTCCCGGCTGGGCTCGGTGGTGGAGCCGTTCATGCACTCCACGCTCCAGCTCGCACGCGGCCGGGGGGAGCTGCACACCGTGAGCCAGGCGCAGCTGCTGCACCCGTACGCAACGATGCTGGCCGCTGACTACGACGCCTACACCGTCGCCGGCGCCCTCGCCGAGGCCGTCGAGCGGGTCCCCGCGGTCGACGACGACGGCCGGCGCGCCCAGTACCGCCTGTTCCACGGCGCGCTGGCCGCGCTGGCCCGCGGCGCGCACAACCCGCGCCTGATCCTGCACTCGTTCCTGCTGCGCGCGCTCGCCCAGGCCGGCTGGGCCCCGACCTTCGACCGGTGCGCCCGCTGCGGCGCCCCCGGCCCGCACACGGCACTGCACGTGGGCCTCGGCGGGGCCGTCTGCCCCGAGTGCAGGCCACCCGGTGCCGCTCACCCGGCCCCGGAGACCTTCGACCTGCTCTCGGCCCTCGCGGCGGGGGACTGGGCCACCGCGGACACCTCCGGGGCCCCCGCCCGCCGCGAGGCGGCCGGTATCGTGGCGGCGTACCTGCAGTTCCACGCCGAGCGGCGCCTGGTGTCCCTGTCCGTCCTGGACCAGGACCTCGGCCTCCCCGCCCCGCGCGTCGAGAGGAGACCATGAGCGCCGACCGAGCCCCGCAGTCCCCGCCGCCGCACCCCTCGGGCGCGGTCGCCCCGCGGATCGACCCGCGTTTCGTGCCCCGGCACGTGGCGATCGTGATGGACGGCAACGGACGGTGGGCCAACCAGCGCGGCCTGCCGCGCACCGAGGGCCATCGGGCCGGCGAGGCGGCGTTGCTGGACGTCGTCGCCGGGGCGGTGGAGCTGGGGATCGGCCACGTGTCCGCGTATGCGTTCTCCACCGAGAACTGGCGGCGCTCGGCGGAGGAGGTGCGCTTCCTCATGGGCTTCTCCCGGGACGTGCTGCGCCGGCAGCGGGACACCCTGCACTCGTGGAACGTGCGGATCCGGTGGAACGGGCGGGCCCCGCGCCTCTGGACCCCCGTGATCCGGGAGCTGCAGGAGGCCGAGGAGCTCACCCGCCACAACACCGGCACCACCCTGCACATGTGCGTGAACTACGGCAGCCGGGCCGAGATCCTGGACGGCGTCCAGGCGATCGCCGAAGAGGTCCGGGCCGGCCGGATGCGGCCGGGGGAGATCAGCGAGGACGTCATCACCCGCTACCTCGACCGCGGCTTCCGCACGGGTCAGGACATCGACGTCGTCCCGGACGTGGACCTGTTCCTGCGGACCTCGGGGGAGCAGCGCCTGTCCAACTATCTGCTGTGGCAGTCCGCCTACGCGGAGCTGCTGTTCCTGGACGTGCTGTGGCCGGACGTCGACCGGCGGACCCTGTGGGCCGCCGTCGAGACCTACGCCCGACGGGACCGCCGCTACGGCGGCGCCGTGGACACCCCTCAGCCGGCGCCGTCGTCCGGCGCGCCGGCCTCGGACGCCGACGGCGGCGCGTAGGCCCCCAGCCACGTGAGCGTCGCGGCACCGGCCGCCTCGCGCACCGACGCGGGGGAGGCGAACACGTCGTGCAGCGCGTCGGGGAGCCGGTGGACGGTCACCCGGTCGCCGAGCCGCAGGGAGCGGCGGGCCATGGCGTCGGGGTCCAGGACGATGTCCGAGGTCAGCATCGCCTCGGCGTAGGACGTGCCCCGATGCCCGCGCGCGGAGACGAGCACGAGGATCGGCACGGTGACGTCGAGCCGCCCGGCCACGGCCCGGTGCCCCGAGAGGACCGCGCTCAGCCAGGCGGCCGGCACCTCGAACGCGTGCGGGGGACGCCAGAGCGGGTGCAGGTCCCATTCGCCCTCGGCCTGGTCCGAGAGGGTGCGCCAGTAGTGGTCGATGCGCGGCAGCGTGAGCATGGCGTAGGGCTTCATGGCGGAGACGGGCCCCACGATGGACTTCGCCAGCAGGCGCACCCCCGCGCTGCCCTGCATCTCCAGCCACGGGCTGTTGAGCACGAGCGCGGCGAGGCGGCCGGGATTCCGGTCCGCCCACAGCGCGGCGATCAGCCCGCCGGTGGAGTGTCCCATGAGGATGGGCGGCAACGGGTGGTCCTGGGCGATGGTCTCGAACGCGGCCTCGAGGTCCGCGTCGTAGCGGGCCAGGTCGTCCGTCCAGCCGGGCGTCTGTCCCGTGCGCAGCGAGCGGCCGTAGTGGCGGAGGTCGACGGCGTGGAAGGCGTAGCCGGCGGCCTCGAACGCGTGGGCGAGCGGGGCGTTGTAGAAGTAGTCGCTCCAGCCGTGCACCGAGAGGATGGGCCGCCGGGCCGGGTCACGGGCGGCGTCGGTGCGCGGACGCACCACTGTGACAAGGTTCTGTCCTTGTTCATCGGTGTCGAGGCCGAGCGTGCATCGTTCGAAGCCCGGCAGCCCGTCCGGGACCCAGCCCAGGCCCGGCGGATCGTCGAGGAACGGGCGGGTGTCCTCCTCCGTCGGTCCGCCGGCGGGTGCGCCGTGCGGGGCGGAGGGGTCCGGGGGCGGCGGCTGGA
The DNA here is from genome assembly GCF_017168445.1 of Micrococcus sp. KRD026. Taxonomy (NCBI): domain Bacteria; kingdom Bacillati; phylum Actinomycetota; class Actinomycetes; order Micrococcales; family Micrococcaceae; genus Micrococcus; species Micrococcus sp. KRD026. Next base: position 86,195 of record NZ_JABFBA010000019.1, read on the forward strand.
GCGGGTCACGGGCCATCCGACCACTGTAGGAGGACCCCGGGCGGGCGGGAGGCCCGTGCGAGGATGGGGGCATGCAGCTGCCTGATCCCAAGTCCGCCGTCGACGGCATCCTGACCTCCCGCGCGCCTCGCCTGTACCCGCCCTTCTTCCGTGCCGTGTTCGGCGGCATGGACGCGGAGCGGGCGCATCATCGGGGCTTCGACGCGATCCGGCTGGCCGAGCGCACCGGGGCGTCCGCCGCCCTGCGCGCCGCCTTCCGCCCGGACCCGATGCTCGCGCGCACGGTCATGGGCCTGCGGTTCCCGACGCCCTTCGGCCTGGCCGCGGGGTTCGACAAGGACGGCCGGGGGACCGCCGCCCTGGCCGACCTCGGGTTCGGCCACATCGAGGTCGGCACGATCACGGCGCAGCCGCAGCCCGGCAACCCGCAGCCCCGACTGTTCCGTCTCGTGGACGACCGGGCGCTGGTCAACCGCATGGGCTTCAATAACGACGGCGCGGCGGCCGTCGCCCCCCGCCTGGCGCGGACCCGGCAGACGCTGGAGCGCCGCTTCGGCCCGGCCCGGCCGGTCCTGGGCGTGAACATCGGCAAGACCAAGGTGGTCCCGCTCGAGGACGCGGCGGACGACTACCGGGCCTCGACCCGCCTGCTCGCGCCCCACGCCGACTACCTGACGGTCAACGTGTCCTCACCGAACACGCCGGGGCTGCGTCAGCTGCAGGAGATCGACGCGCTGGAGCCGATCCTCACGGCGGTGCGCGAGGAGGCCGACCGTGCGGTCCCGGGCCGTCGCGTGCCGCTGACCGTGAAGATCGCCCCGGACCTGGCGGACGCCGACGTGCGCGCCGTCGGGGCGCTCGCCGAGCGCCTCGGACTCGACGGTGTCATCGCGACCAACACGACCGTCTCCCGGGAGGGTCTGCGCACCCCGCGTGCCGACGTGGACGCCCTGGGCGCGGGCGGCCTGTCCGGCGCCCCGCTCCAGGAGCGTTCGATGCGGGTGCTGCAGGTCCTGCGGGCGGCGCTGCCGACGGGCACCGCCGTCGTCAGCGTGGGCGGGGTGACGGACGCCGACGACGTCCAGGCCCGGCTCGACGCGGGCGCGGACCTCGTCCAGGGCTACACCGCGTTCCTCTACGAGGGGCCGTTCTGGGCCGGCCGGACCACCGCCGGGCTGGCGCGGTCCCTGCGGGGCTGACGGTCTGCTCGCCGGGGCCGCGACGGCCCGGACCCACCGGGGGTCCGGGCCGTCACGCGGTGTCGTGTCAGGCGGGGTACTCGCCCCGCTTGACCTGGGGCTTGGGCAGACGCATGCGGCGGAACTGCAGGGCCCGCATGATGCCGTAGAAGCCGGTCCCGGGCTCCGGCGTGCCGAAGCGCTCCGTGAGGCCCTTCTTGATGTGCCGGCTGACCAGGAAGCTCTCGATGAGCACGAGGGCCACGAGGGCGTACAGGCTGATCATCAGGATCAGCTGCGCCTCGCGGCCGGGGATGAACATGAGCACGACGTAGGCGAAGACGACGGGCATGAGCCACTCGCCGATGCCGGTGCGCGCGTCCACGTAGTCACGGACCCAGCGCTTCTGCGGCCCCTTGTCGCGTGCCGGGAGGCCGCGCTCGTCCCCGGTCTCCAGCGCGGCGCGCTGGCGCATCCGCTCCTGGGCCATCGCCTGACGCTCGGCCTTGCGGGCCGCCTTGCGATCCTCGGGGACCAGGGTGCGACGGCGCGCGGCCTCCTGGTCGCGGCGCCGTGGAGTCGGGCCCTTCTTGCCCTGCGAGCGGTCGCGCGGCGCGGCCCCGGACACGGCGCCCTCGGCGGGAGCAGCCGAGGAGCCGTGAGTCGAGGGGGCGGGCGCGGTCTCGGGGGTCTTGTCTCGCTTGAACACCCGTCCAGTCTAGTGGTGGGGCGCATCCGGCCCGGCCGGAGGCGCGGCCCTCGGCCCGGCCGCCGTCTACGCTGGCCGTCATGACTGACATCACCTCCCGTGCGCCGCAGGACGCGGCCCTCGTCTCCGCCGTCCGTGAGGCCGTCGAGGCCCGCTTCCCGACGACCCTCCAGACCCTCACCGATCTCGTGGCGATCCCGGGCATCGCCTGGGACTCAGCGGACCGCACCCAGCTCGAGCGGTCCGCCGAGGCCGTCGCGGGCCTGCTGCGCGCGGCGGGCCTGCAGCATGTGGAGATCGTGACCGAGACCCGCGACGACGGCCGGCCCGGCGGGCCGGCGGTGATCGGTGAGAAGCCCGGCGCCTCAGACAAGCCCACTGTCTTGTTGTATGCCCACCATGACGTGCAGCCGATCGGGGACGAGGACCTCTGGGACACCCCGCCGCTCGTGGCCACCGAGCGCGGCGGGCGGCTGTACGGCCGCGGCGCCGCCGACGACAAGGCCGGCATCATGGTCCACCTCGCCGCCCTCGCCGCCCTGCGGGATGTCCTGCCCGATGCCGGCGTCGGCGTCCGCGTGTTCATCGAGGGCGAGGAGGAGGCCGGCTCGCCCACCTTCCGCACCTTCCTGGAGAAGCACCGGGCGCGCCTCGACGCCGACGCGATCGTCGTCGCGGACTCGTCCAACTGGGCCGTGGGGGAGCCCGCGCTGACCACCTCCCTGCGCGGGCTGGTGGACGGCACGGTGACCGTCCGGGTGCTCGACCACGCCGTGCACTCCGGCATGTTCGGCGGGCCGGTCCTGGACGCCGTCGTCCTGCTCTCGCGGCTGATCGCGACGCTCCACGACGCGGACGGGGCGGTCGCCGTGCCCGGCCTCGAGCCGCGGCAGACCGCAGGCCTGGACTACCCGGAGGACGTCTTCCGTGCGGACGCGGGCGTGCTGGACGGGGTGACCCTGGCCGGCCGCGGTCCGGTCGCGGACCGGCTGTGGAACGCTCCCGCGCTGAGCATCATCGGGATCGACGCGCCCTCGGTCGCGGAGTCCTCGAACACGATCCAGCCCGCGGCGCGCGCCAAGTTCTCGCTGCGCCTGGGCCCCGGCATGGACCCCGCGGAGGCCTTCGAGGCCCTGCGCACCCACCTGGAGGCGCAGTCCGCGGCGGTGCTCGGGGCGGAGATCACGGTCACCGCGGGGGAGTTCGGTCAGCCGTTCACGACGGACACCTCGGCCACCGCCGCGGCCGCGATGATGGCGGCCCTGGAGGACGCCTGGGACGTCGAGCCCCGGGCGATCGGCATGGGCGGCTCCATCCCGTTCACCGCGGACCTCGCCCAGGTCTTCCCGGAGGCCACCCTCCTCATCACGGGCGTGGAGGACCCGGACACGCGGGCGCATTCGGCCAACGAGTCGCTGCACATCGACGACTTCCAGCGGGCCGTCGTGGCCGAGGCGCTCTGGCTCGCGCGGCTCTCCGCATGAGCGCCGCCCGTTCCGCCGCCGGTGCGGCGGACCGGGAATGCTCCGTGGGCGGCTAGTGTTGCCCGGGAGACCACACGCGCGTGACGGCCCCGTCCGCGCCCCATGATCTGAGGAGGTCACGATGGCTCTGTCCGCAGAGGAGACCGGCGTCGAGATCGGCGCGACCCAGGACGCCGAGGGCCTGCCCCCGCACGAGGTCGAGCTGACCGACGTGGCGGCCGGCAAGGTGCGCTCGCTGCTCGAGCAGGAGGGCCGCACGGACCTGCGGCTGCGCGTTGCTGTGCAGCCGGGCGGCTGCTCGGGCCTGATCTACCAGCTCTACTTCGACGAGCGCGTCCTCGACGGCGACACCGTCCGTGACTATGACGGGGTCGAGGTGATCGTCGACAAGATGAGCGTGCCCTACCTCATGGGCGCGACCATCGACTTCGAGGACACCATCTCGAAGCAGGGCTTCACGATCGACAACCCCAACGCGGGCGGCTCGTGCGCCTGCGGCGACTCCTTCCACTGATCTGCGGGCGCCCGGAGCGCCACGGACCGCGAACCGGCGGGTCGGCCTCGGCCGGCCCGCCGTCGTCGTGTCCGGGCACCGCGCCCAGGATGCTCGGACCCGACTCCCAGACACGATCGGCACGTGTCACGGTGCGGAGAATCCGCGTGTTTCGGCTTAGACTGGCTCTGAATCATCAGGGCATACCCGTGCTCCCTGCGAGGACGTTGCGAGAAGTCGCCGAATCGCCGGGGGAGCGGGCACGCCCCTCGCACACGAGATGAAGAGGAAGGCCGTCTGTGAGAGCACAGAATGACGCCGGACGTCGGACTCGCCGCCGCTGGACCGCCGGTGCCGTGGGCACCACATCGCTCCTGGTGCTGACCGGGTGTTCGGCAGAGGTCCAGCGCGGCTGGTACCCCGGCACCCGGGACACCACCAACCACAACGCCCAGCTCACCGACCTGTGGGTGAACTCCTGGATCGCGGCCATGGTCGTCGGCCTGCTGGCCTGGGGCGCCATGATCTGGTGCATGGTGGCGTACCGCCGCCGCAAGAACGACCAGGGCTTCCCGAAGCAGACGGCCTACAACGTGCCGCTCGAGACCATGTTCACGGCCATCCCGATCCTGATGGTCTTCACCCTCTGGGGCTTCACCAACCGCGTCCAGACCGAGGTCGACCGCCCCGTGGACGACTCGCCGCTGACCGTCACCGTGTACGGCAAGCAGTGGTCCTGGGACTTCAACTACTCCTACGAGCAGGAGAACGGCGAGGTCATCGAGGCCCACTACTCCGGAATCCAGGCCCAGCTGGACGGCACCGAGGGCGTGCGTGACACCCTTCCGGTCCTGTACCTGCCGAATGACGTGCCGGTGCACTTCGAGCTGAAGTCCCGTGACGTGGCCCACTCCTTCTGGATCCCGCAGTTCCTCCAGAAGCGTGACATGGTGCCCGGCAAGACCAACCACCTGTACCTGACCCCCCAGGAGCTGGGCAGCTACGACGGCAAGTGCGCCGAGCTGTGCGGCGAGTCCCACTCCGAGATGCTCTTCAACGTGGAGGTCGTCGACGAGGCGGAGTTCGTCCAGCGCCTCGAGGAGATGGAGCCGGGTCAGGTGGGCGACGAGTACAGCCGCAATCCCAACAACAACCCTGACGGCGCCGGGACGATGGAGCGCGATCTCCAGACCCCCCGCGGTGGAGGTAGCCACTGATGACCACTTACGAGTACGCAACGGATGAGGTGCGCTCACAGGCGCAGCCTCGTGTGGTGCCCCGTTCGCTGGGCAAGATCGTCGTCAGCTGGCTGACGACGACCGACCACAAGGTGCTCGGGTACATGTACCTGATCACGTCCTTCGTCTTCTTCTGCATCGGCGGCGTCATGGCCCTCATGATCCGCGCGGAGCTCTTCGAGCCCGGCATGCAGATCCTGCAGACGAAGGAGCAGTACAACCAGCTGTTCACCATGCACGGCACGCTCATGCTGCTCATGTTCGCGACCCCGCTCTTCGTGGGCTTCGCCAACGTGCTGGTGCCGCTGCAGATCGGTGCTCCGGACGTGTCCTTCCCGCGTCTGAACGCCTTGGCGTTCTGGTTCTTCCTGTTCGGCTCGCTCATCGCGACCGCCGGCTTCCTCACCCCGCAGGGTGCGGCCTCGTTCGGCTGGTTCGCCTACGCCCCGCTCTCCAACACCACGTACTCGCCGGGCGTCGGCGGTGACCTCTGGGTGTTCGGTCTGGTCCTCCAGGGCTTCGGCACGATCATGGGCGGCGTCAACTTCATCACCACGATCCTGACGATGCGTGCTCCTGGCATGACGATGTGGCGCATGCCGATCTTCACGTGGAACACGCTCATCACCGGCATCCTGATCATGATGGCGTTCCCGCCGCTGGCCTCCGCGCTCTTCGCGCTGGGCCTGGACCGTCGCTTCGGCGGCCACATCTTCAACCCGGAGAACGGCGGCGCCATCCTGTGGCAGCACCTCTTCTGGTTCTTCGGCCACCCCGAGGTGTACATCATCGCCCTGCCGTTCTTCGGCGTCGTGTCGGAGATCATCCCGGTGTTCTCCCGCAAGCCGATCTTCGGCTACAAGTCCATCGTGTTCGCGACGACGGCGATCGCCGCGCTCTCCGTGACGGTGTGGGCGCACCACATGTACGTGACCGGCGCCGTGCTCCTGCCGTTCTTCTCCGTGATGACCATGCTCATCGCGGTCCCGACCGGCGTGAAGTTCGTGAACTGGATCGGCACCATGTGGCGCGGTTCGATCACCTTCGAGACCCCGATGCTGTGGACGCTCGGCTTCATGGTCACCTTCCTGTTCGGTGGCCTGACCGGCGTCATCCTGGCGTCGCCGCCCCTGGACTTCCAGGTGTCCGACACGTACTTCGTCGTGGCGCACTTCCACTACGTCGTCTTCGGCACCGTGGTGTTCGCGATGTTCGCCGGCTTCTTCTTCTGGTGGCCGAAGTTCACCGGCAAGATGCTGAACGAGCGTCTCGGCAAGATCCAGTTCTGGATGCTGTTCGTGGGCTTCCACGGCACGTTCCTGATCCAGCACTGGCTCGGTGTCATCGGCATGCCCCGTCGCTACGCGGACTACATGGTGGAGGACAGCTTCCAGGCGATGAACGCGTTCTCCTCGGTGTTCTCCTTCGTTCTCGGCGCGTCGCTGATCCCGTTCTTCTGGAACGTCTACATCACCTCGCGCTATGGCAAGAAGGTCACCGTGGACGACCCGTGGGGCTTCGGCGCCTCGCTCGAGTGGACCACTTCGTGCCCGCCGCCGCGGCACAACTTCCACTCCCTGCCGCGCATCCGCTCCGAGCGTCCGGCGCTGGATCTGCACCACCCGGAGCTCTTCCCGCACTCGCCTCAGAACACGTCTGAGGCCTTCGGAGAGAAGGTCGCCCAGTGAAGGTCGCAGCCAACATCTTCTGGATCATCGGCCTGTTCTTCATCGCAGCCGCCACCCTCTACGGGTTCTGGGTCGAGTGGACCGAGTGGGCAGGCATCCCGGCCATCTACGCCGTGGGCGGGATGTCCTGGATGATCGCGTGGTACCTGAACGTCACCGAGCGGAAGTACGGCGTCGGGCCCGCCGATGATGCGGACGGCCAGATCGCCGACTACGCCGGCACCTACGGCACCTTCGCTCCCTGGAGCTGGTGGCCGCTGGGCCTCGGCCTGGCCTGCGCGATCATCGTGACCGGTCTGGCTGTCGGCTGGTGGATCTTCATCATCGGCGTCATCGCGGGCGCCTACTTCACCTTCGGGTGGGTCTACGAGTTCTCTCGGGGCAAGTACGCCCACTGACCCGACCGTCGTCGAACGCCGCAGGCCGGACCCCTTGGGGTCCGGCCTGCGGCGTTTTCATGCCGCGTGTGCTGCGGAGCGACACGGCGCCGTCGCGGGCAGCCAGCTCCTGCGCCGCGGGGCCGGTCACGGCGACCGGCCTACTCGCCGCTCGGGGGCCAGGCGTGGTGCCCGGGTGAAGGGTTCGCCTGGTGGCCCGTCCCGCTGTCTCGTGGTCTGCGTAGGCCCGGGCATCGACCGCCGCGCAGAGTCAGCGGCGCGCCAGGAGCGCCTCACCGCGCTGCCCATGACGACGTCTGCGTGCCGCGGCGGCACTTGAATGGGCCGTCCCGTCGCGCGTCCCGTTGATGCCCGTGCCCGCGACTCCTACGCCGCTCTCAGCGGCCGGAACGAGCCTCGTCACGTAGAGACCGGGCAGGGGAGTCGCACGGGGTGCAGGCCAGCAGGGCCGTCGCTTGTGACGGTCCACGTGGCGAGGTGAGGGTGACACTTTCGGTGGGCGCCGGACGAGGCCCCCTCCGCCCCCTCTGCACCGTCCGAGGGGGCGGGGCCGGCCCGGCCTCCGGAGAGCCCGTGGCCGCGTCCGCACGGGCACCTGCCACGCACTGTCGACAGCTCCTCGGTCAGGAAGAAAGGGCTGGCCGGTGGTTGCGGCGATGGGCCTCATCATCACCATCGGTGCATCGGTGCATCGGTGCATCGGTGCAGCGGAGTACGGCTTGGCTCTGCACCGGTGCCCACCATGTTGACCGTGACGCCGTGGCCTGCATCCGGGCCGTCGTCCATCTCGGGGCCCAGGGGTGGCGGATGGCCACCCTGCCGGGACAGCCCCCGCCGCCAGGACACACCGTCGGGCACGGGCCCGCGGCACCTGGGAGTCCGGAACCGGGCACGTGGCCGTCAGCAGGGGCCGGGCACGTCCCAGGCTGGCGGGAAACGCTGGGCAGGCCCACGGGGGTGGCCCGGGACCGGCGGGCCTGAACCCTTCGCCGTCCATGCGGGCCGATGCGCGCCGCGGCGTCGGGGCTGCTCAGGGCAGCGCGTCCTCGAGGTCACCCTGGGAACGTCGAAGGGCCCCACGCACCATGGTGCGTGGGGCCCTTCGTCAGGGAATCAGCCGCTCGGGATCAGCGATCCAGGTGAGGGGCGTGCGAGCCGTGCTCGAGCTCGACGGGGTGCTCCTCGTGGCCGTGCTGGCCGTGGGTGCGGGCCTCCACCAGCTCCTCGCGGGAGACCGGGGCGACGCGATCCTGGTAGAACATGCGGTTCAGGCCGGCACGGGCCTTCTCCAGCGCGCCCACCTTGCCGTTGCGGCCGGGCATGGCCGGCACCGGGCGGCGGTCCTCGAAGGACACCAGGCGGTACAGCTCGTAGTCGGTGAGCTGGCGGTGACGCTCGTGGAAGCCGCCCTCGGGGGACATCTCGATGACGCCGGCCTCGTGGCCGTGGAGCACCAGCTCACGGTCCTTGCGCTGCAGGGACAGGCAGATGCGGCGGGTCACGATGAAGGCGATCACCGGGCCGAGGAAGAACAGCGCGCGCAGCACGTACAGCACGTCGTTCAGGGAGAGGTGGAAGTGGGTGGCGATGAGGTCCGAGGACGCGGCCGCCCACATGACGCAGTACCAGACGACGGCGGCCACGCCGATGCCCGTGCGGGCCGGGGCGTTGCGCGGACGGTCGAGCAGGTGGTGCTCAGTGTTGTCCTTGGTGATCCACCGCTCGATCCAGGGCCAGGTGCACATGCCGACGAGCAGGGCGCCGACCGGGATCAGCGGCACGAGCACGCCCATGGGCAGGGACACCGAGGAGCCCCACGGCATCGGGATGTTCCAGAGGAAGGAGTAGTCGCCGATCATGCCCGGCATGAGGCGCAGGGCGCCGTCGAACACGCCGATGTACCAGTCGGGCTGGGTGCCGGCCTGCACCGGGGACGGATCGTACGGGCCGTAGTTCCAGTTGGCGTTGATCGTCACCGTGGAGGCGATGAGCGCGAGCACACCGAACACGATGAAGAAGAAGCCGCCGGCCTTGGCCGCGTACACGGGGCCGACCGGGTAGCCGACCACGTTGTCCTCGGTGCGGCCCGGGCCCGGGTACTGGGTGTGCTTGTGCACGACGACCATGAACAGGTGGATGCCGATCAGCAGCAGGATGGCGGCCGGCACGATCATGATGTGCAGGGCGTACAGGCGGCCGATGACCGAGTGGCCGGGGAACTCGCCGCCGAAGAAGAAGGCGGAGAGGTACGTGCCCACCAGCGGCAGCGACTTCAGGATGCCGTCGATGATGCGCAGGCCGTTGCCGGAGAGCACCTCGTCGGGCAGGGAGTAGCCGGTGAAGCCGGCGGCCCAGCCGGCCATCAGCAGGAAGCAGCCGACCAGCCAGTTCAGCTCACGCGGGCGACGGAACGCGCCGGTGAAGAACACGCGCAGCATGTGGACGGACATGGCCGCCACGAACATCAGCGCCGCCCAGTGGTGCAGCTGGCGCATGAACAGGCCGCCGCGCACGTCGAACGAGATGTCCAGGGTCGAGGCGTAGGCCGCGGACATCTCGATGCCGCGCAGCGGGGCGTAGGCCCCGTCGTAGACGACCTCCGACATGGAGGGGTCGAAGAAGAGGGTGAGGAACGCGCCGGACAGCAGCAGGATGACGAAGCTGTACAGGGCGACCTCGCCGAACATGAACGTCCAGTGGTCCGGGAAGATCTTGCGGCCGAAGAACTTCACGATCGGCGACATGCCCATGCGAGTGTCGACGAAGTTGGCGATGCGGCCGGTCGTGGTCGCCGGCTGGAACTCATTCACGGTGGTGCTCATAGGTGTCAGCCACGCTCCCAGTAGACAGGCCCGACGGGCTCATGGAAATCGCTCTGGGCCACGAGGTAGCCCTCGTCGTCCACGGTGATCGGCAGCTGCGGCAGCGCGTGGCTGGCCGGGCCGAAGATGACCTTGCACTCCTGCGTCAGGTCGAAGGTCGACTGGTGGCAGGGGCAGAGCAGGTGGTGGGTGTGCTGCTCGTACAGGGCGATCGGGCAGCCCACGTGCGTGCAGACCTTGGAGTAGGCGAAGATCCCGTCCACGTTCCAGTCCTCGCGACCCGGGGTGATCTTCACCTTGGCCGGGTCGAGGCGCATGAGCAGGACGACGGCCTTGGCCTTCTGGTTGAGCTTGTCAGGGCCCAGGTCGTTCAGGCCGTCGGGGATGACGTGCACGGCGGAGCCGAGCGTGACGTCCGAGGCCTTGATGGGGGAGCCGGTGGGGTCGCGCACGAGGCGCACGCCCTCGGCCCACATGGTGTGACGCAGACGCTCCGGACCGAAGTTGTGGATCTCCTCATCCGAGAAGTTGTCCGAGTCGTCCAGATCGCGGAACACGGCGATGAACGGCAGGGGGGCCAGCAGGGCGGCACCGATCAGGGTGTTGCGCAGCAGGGGGCGGCGCTTGATCTGCGACTCGTCCAGGATCTCGGAGATCATCCCGGTGGCGGCCACGCGGTCGTCCTCCGAGCGGATCTCGTGACGGTCCTCCACGGTCTCGTGGTCCGGCATCAGGGTCTTGGCCCAGTGCACCACGCCGATGCCGATGCCGAACATGGCGAGGGCGGTGCCCAGGCCGAGCAGCAGGTTCTGCAGGTAGATCTTGCTGAACGCCTCACCGTTGCCGATCTGCCCCACACCGAAGTAGCCGATGAAGAAGAGCACCGTGCCCACGATGGAGATGAGGAACATGACCGAGACCTGACGCTCGGCGCGCTTCGCAGCCTTCCGATCCTCATCGGCCAGACGCGGACGGTGCGGAGGCAGGCCCGGGTTGTCGATCGCGTACCGGGGCGCGTCCTCGCCGGCGTGCTCGAGGGAACCCGAGCGGTGCTCGGTCCCTTCAAAGCCTTTCTCGCCCATATGTCCTGTTTCCTTTACTCGAGTGATGAATGTCGATGACGGGTGGTCGGCGCGCCTGCGCCGACGGGATCAGGAGGACCGGCTGGTGAGCCAGACCATGAAGCCGATGATCAGCGCCAGGCCAGCGGTCCAGATGAACAGGCCCTCGGAGACGGGGCCGAGCGAGCCGAGGGCGAGGCCGCCGGGGGAGCCCTGGTTCTCGATGGTCTTGAGGTAGGCGATGATGTCGCGCTTGTCCTCGGGCTTGATGTTCGAGTCGGAGAACACCGGCATGTTCTGCGGGCCGGTCTCCATGGCCTCGTAGATGTGCTTCTCCTCCACGCCCTGCAGAGAGGGGGCGTACTTGCCGCGGGTGAGCGCACCGCCGGCCGCGGCCGCGTTGTGGCACATGGCGCAGTTGATGCGGAACAGGTCGCCGCCGCGGGTGATGTCCACATCCTCGTGGTTCACATCCAGGTACTCGTCCTCGGGGACGGCGGGGCCGGCACCCAGCGAGGCGACGTAGGCGGCGAGCTGGGCCGTCTGCTCGTCGTTGAACTGGTTCGGCTTGACCTGGGCCTGCGGGCCGTTCATCTGCATCGGCATGCGGCCGGTGCCCACCTGGAAGTCGACGGAGGCGGCGCCGACACCGATCAGGGACGGGCCGGAGGGACCCCCCGCGGCACCCGTGCCGTGGCACGAGGCGCAGTTCGCGTTGAAGAGCTTCTCGCCCTCGGAGATGTCATCAGCCGAGGCGGCCGCGGTGACCTGCGTGGCCGCCTGCGCCTGGTTCACGGTGCTCGCGACGGAGTACAGTCCGCCGGTCACCAGGAGTCCCAGCAGGAGGAGCGCCAGCCCCATCAGGGGATGGCGTCGGTTCTGCGAAAGTGCCTTCACGGGGGTTTCCTATCGTTCTCTTCCCGGGCGGGCCGCACATGCTGCCGGCCCGGGCCTGAAGTCGGTGCGGTGAGTGAGGGTCGTCTTACTTCAGGAAGTAGACGATGAAGAACAGGGCGATCCAGACGACGTCCACGAAGTGCCAGTAGTAGGACACGACGATCGCCGACGTGGCCTCGTGGTGGCCGAAGCGGCGGGCCATGTAGGCGCGGCCGATGATGAAGAGGAACGCGATCAGGCCACCGGTCACGTGGATGGCGTGGAAGCCGGTGGTGATGTAGAACGCCGAGCCGTACGCGTTCGCCGCGACGGTCACACCCTCGGAGACGAGGACCGCGTACTCGTAGGACTGCACCGCCACGAAGATCGAGCCCATGATGAAGGTCAGGATGAACCACTCGACCATGCCCCACTTCCCGAACTGCAGGAAGCCGCCGGTGCGGCGGGGCTGAAGGCGCTCGGCGGCGAGGACGCCGAACTGGGCGGTGACGGAGGAGAGCACCAGGATCGTCGTGTTCACCGCGGCGAGCGGGACGTTGAGGATCGCGGTGTGCTCGGCCCAGAGCTCCGGAGACGTGGAGCGAAGGGTGAAGTACATGGCGAAGAGCCCACCGAAGAACATGAGCTCGCTGGCAAGCCACACCATGGTCCCGACCTGCACCATGTTCGGCCGGCTCGGGAGCCCCGTGGTGGGCTGATGGAGAGTGGGGTTAGCTGTGGTCACCCAGCCATTATGGCCCCAAACACCGCCCGGGCGGTAAATCGAACCTACCGTGTCGCAGGACAGGTCGTCAGCACCGTCGGGGGTTTCAGTGTCAGTCGGGGGCTGGCGTCCAGGGGATGTCCAGGTTCACGGCGGGCGGCGCATGACACGACGCGGTGCCGGGTGCGGCCGGGCCGCTAGGCTCAGTGCGTGAGCACCCCCGAGAACACCGCAGCAGTCCTGGGGACCTCCTGGCCGGAGGTCTTCCGCGCCCTCACCGTCGGTGAGGACCTCAGCGACGACGTCGCCGCGTGGGCCATGGGGGAGATGATGGCCGGCGATGCCACCGAGGGGCAGGTGGGCGGATTCCTCCTCGCCCTGGCCGCCAAGGGGGTGACGGTGCCGGAGCTGCGCGGCCTGACCGAGGCGATGGTCCAGGCGGCGAACCCGGTGCACGTGCCGGGGGAGACCCTCGACGTCGTGGGCACGGGTGGCGACCGCCTGGGCACCGTGAACCTCTCCACGATGTCCTCGCTCGTGGCCGCCGGTGCGGGCGCGCGGATCGTCAAGCACGGGAACCGCGGCGCCTCGTCCACCGCCGGCGCGGCCGACGTGATCGAGGCCCTCGGCGTGGACCTGTCCATGCCGACCCGGAAGGCCGAGGAGTGCGCCGAGGCCGTGGGCATCACGTTCCTCTTCGCCCAGAACTACCACCCGTCCATGAAGTATGTGGCCCCGGTGCGCAAGCAGCTCGGCGTGCCCACCGTGTTCAACTTCCTCGGCCCCCTGAGCAATCCGGCCCAGGTCACCGCCCAGGCCCTGGGCTGCTCGAGTGAGGCCATGGTCCCGCTGCTCGCGCAGGTGCTCGCGGACCGGGGGGTGCGCGGCTTCGTCTTCCGCGGGGCGGACGGCCGGGACAAGATCACGACGTCGGGGCCGTCGACCGTCATGGAGGTCCGGGACGGTGTGCGCACCCACGAGCTCGATCCCCGGGAGCTGGGCATCGACCTGGCCCCCGTTCAGGCCCTGGCCGGGCGGGACGGTGCCTACAATGCGACCCTCGTCCGCGCTCTGCTGGCGGGGGAGAAGGGTCCGATCCGCGACGCCGTCCTCCTCAACGCGGCCGCGGGCCTGACGGCCTGGGACCGTGACGCGGACGCGCCGCTGATGGAGCGGCTGGCGGCCAACATGGCGCGGGCCGCCGAGTCGATCGACTCCGGCGCCGCGCGTGACGTCCTGGACCGCTGGGTCGCCTTCTCCCGGTCCTGATGGTGCGACGACGGGCCCTCGCCAGCGAGGTGGGGCCCGTCGTGGGGAGGACGCTCAGGAGTCGAAGCCGAGCGCCCATCCCTCGCCGAGGTCCTCGGACGAGTAGGTCCGGAAGGCCAGCATGGTCTCGGTGTCCTGGATCCCGTCGACCTTGGAGAGGTGGTCGGCGATCACGTCGGCGAGGTCCTCGTAGCGGCGCACCTTGACCATCGCCACCAGGTCCCACGCGCCGGTCACGGAGTAGACCGACCCGACCCCCTCGAGCGCGGCGAGGGTCTCGGCGGTCTCCGGGATGCTGGATTTGTCGGTCTTGATCAAGACGATGGCGGTGACCACGGGCGGTCCTCATTTCCTCGATGCTGTGGGTCCGGTGTCCGGGATGATCCTAGCTGCGCGCCGGGCCCTCACCTCCGGGTGCGGCGCACCAGCCAGGCGGTCACGGCCCGGCGGCCCAGGAGCAGGACGCCCAGCACCCCGAGCGCCACGAGCACGAAGGACACGGGTGCGCCACCGAGGCCGAAGGCCACGCGTAGGACCATCCCGACGGCGACGGTCCCCAGCCACACGATCACGCCGTGGGGCCACACGCGGGCCCAGGTCCGGTGTCCGGCGGTCAGCCCGGTCATGACCAGGAGACCCGCGAGGAACGGCGCCGCCGTGACCAGCAGCCCCAGCGGCCCGCGCTCTGTCGCGTGCTGCCCCTGGCCCAGAGCCACGAAGAGGAGGGTGAGGAGGAGGTCGACGGCAAGTGCCGGCTGGGCGCCGCGCGGGTCACGGTGCTCGGCGGGCACGGCACGACGGGCGGTGGGGGAGGACGTCATGCATCCAGTCTGGCCCACCGCAAGGTCGAGGCGGCGCGTCCAGCCACAGGTGACTCGGTGGACGGGGCCTATGACAAGATGCCAATGTTGTCAGAGGTAGGCTCTCTGTATGGTGTTCGTGCATCTGGTGCCCATCCGACCGACCGCTGCCACGGCCGACGACGCCCGACGTCTGGCAGCGGTGCTGCTCGATGATCCTCACCCGGACGCGTCCGTAGCCGCGGCGGTGTGGCGTGGCGACGAAGGGAACCCCGACGCCGATGCAGCGCCGGGCGACGGCGAGCTGGCCGTCGTCGTCGAAAGCATGGCGGCTGCGGTGGGCCTGGCGTTGTGGGCTGTGCGGACCGGGTCCTGGGCGGTGCTGTTGGATCCCGAGGATGCCCTCGACAAGGACTCATTATTGTCGTACCTGACGCCAGCCGAGCGGCGGCGCGCCCGGCGGGCACCGGGACGGCTGGTGCTGCCGCACGGACGACGCCCGGGCCGCGCCTCGGAGACCGGCCGAGAGGCTGATCTGCGCTGTGCAGAGGCCACCCTGCAGCTGGTCGCCACGGTGGAACGGCGCCGGTCCGATGACCAGCATGCGGCGGGGCGGCTGGTGGAAGCCGGCGCCAGTCAGCGAGAGGCGGCGGCGGAGCTCGGGATCAGTCAGCAGGCCGTCCATTCCCGGTTGCGGCACGGGCTCTGGCACGAGAGCCGGACGGCCGTGGCGGCCGTCCTGCCGTTGCTGGAGCGGCTGTCCGCAGACCCGGGGGAGTGAACCCCGGCACGCGGTGTCGGTGCCGCCCGGCGCGGCCACCTGGGCCAGTTCACGACGCAGCGCGTGCCGCGCAGGCGGCCTCCGAAGGGGAGGCGAAGAACGGGCTAGTTGACATAATGTACATTATCGGCGCACGGTAGAAGGGCGGACAGGGGCGCCCCGCGCGGCGGGTCTCGCGCGTAGCCTGGACCCATGACGATCATGACCGACCAGCGCGACCGCCCCCTGCACGCGACGATCGCCGTCGTCCTGGCCATCGCCACGGCGGGCTACCTGGCTCCGTGGGCCATTGCCGCCGTCCGCGGCCGTTCCAACGTGTGGGCGGTGTTCTGGGTGAACCTGCTCACGGGGTGGACCGTCCTCGGCTGGTGCATCGCGCTCTACATGTCACTCACCAGCCATCGCCGGCTGCGGCCCTGGGGTCCGCGCGGCCTCTGACCGCGCGGACCGCCCCTCAGGACAGGCGCGCGACGACGGCCCGCACACCGTCTCCCTCGGCGACCAGGCATCGCGGGCCGTCGACGTCCGCCTCGTCCGTCTCGGACAGCTCGACCGGCACCTCGAGCTCCCCCGTCGCATCGGCGCCGATCACGCGGAGGGTGAGATCCGGGGCGCGCGTCTCGAGGTAGGTCCCGGACTCGTCGTGCATCTCGAGCCGGGCCTGCGGGATCTCGCCGCGCACGGCGGCTGCGAGGATACGGCGCGCGTCCGGGTCGGTGGCGGCGTCCACGACCCAGCGGTGTCCCAGGACGGAGTGCTCCACCTCGGCCACGACGTCTCCCTCGGCGGGTGCGTCGCCTCGGTAGGCGAACGCAGTCTGGTAGAGCCGGTCCCCCACGCGCACGAGCATCGACTCGACGCCGATCTCGCCGGTGGGATCGTCGAACCGGTACGAGCCGACCTTCTCGGCGGTCACGTCCTCGGGCAGTCCGTGCGCCACGAGGCGGCGGCGGATCCATTCGGGCTTGTCCGGGTCCAGGCGTGCGGTGTAGATGAGAGCCATGCCCCGACCGTAGCCCCGACGTCGTCCGCCCGGGAGGGCCCGCCGGCCGGCGGCGCGGCTCAGCCCTGCACGGCCCGCACGGCGTGGTCCATGGCCCGGTAGGCGTCGAGCTCGCGGGCTTCGGCCGCGCCACCGATCAGGCGCACCGCCTCCGGCGCGTAGCCCGCAGCCACCAGGTCCTCGACGAGATCCGTCTCGGACTCCTGCCCGGCGCACACGACGACGTCCGTCACGTCCAGGGTCAGCGCCACGCGGGCCTCGGGGTCCTCCGGGGACGGCGCGGTCACGCGCAGGCCGTCGGGGCCGAGGCCCTCGTAGGTCACACCGGAGTGCAGGTGGACCCCGTGCCGCCGCAGCTCGGCGCGGTGCACCCAGCCGGTGGTGGGGCGCAGTCGCACGCCGATCGGTCCGGGGCTGCGCTGGAGCAGGTGGACCTCGCGTCCGGGGTCGGCCGCGGCCGGCTTCGCCAGCTGGCCCGGCGTCTGAGAGGTCAGTGCCACGCCCCAGCGGGCCCGCCAGTGCTCCTGCGTCTCGGGTGTCCCGTCCGGCCGTTCCGTGCCGGCCGCCAGGGCCTCGGCGACATCCACGCCCACGCCGCCGGCGCCGATCACCGCGACGCGCGGGCCGACGTCGACGTGCCCCAGGACCACGTCGTCATAGGCATGGACGGCGGGCGCGCCCGGCTCCCCCGTCCCGGGCAGATCGACGGGCCGGGGCCGCACGCCGGTGGTGAGGAGCACCTCGTCGTAACCCGGCCGCCCGTCGTCGGTCAGGAGTGTCTGTGCGGATACCTCCTCCCCGGTCACGAGCGTCACCCCGGACACCGCCGCGCGGGCCGCCAGGTGCTCCAGCGCGGGACCGAACTCCTCCTTGCCGGGGATGCGCCGGGCGAGCCGGAACTGGCCGCCGGGCTCGGCGTGCCGGTCGAACAGGGTGACCTCGTGCCCGAACCGGGCCGCACGCTCCGCCGCCGTGAGGCCCGCCGGCCCGGCACCGACCACGGCGATCCGGCGCCGGCGGCCGAGGGCCACCGGGACGGGCGCGGCGTACTCCGGCTCCGTCTCCCGCCCGGCGCGGGGGTTCATCAGGCACGAGACCTTGGCCCCGGTGAACACGTGGTCGAGGCAGGCCTGGTTGCAGGCGATGCACGGGGTCAGGGTCCGAGCGCGCGGGTCGCTGATCGCGGCCATCCACTCGGGGTCCGCCAGCAGGGGCCGGGCCAGCCCGACGAGCGCGGCGGCCCCGGACGTCAGCGCCTCCTCCGCCTCGGCGGGGGTGGTGAGCCGGTTGGAGGCGATCACGGGGATGTCGACGGCGGCGGTCAGGTCAGCCGAGGCGGCGAGGAACGCGGCGCGCGGCACGGAGGTCACGATGGTCGGCACGCGGGACTCGTGCCACCCGATGCCGGTCATCAGGACGTCCGCTCCGGCGGCCTCGAAGGCCCGGGCGGTGTCCGCGATCTCCGCGCGCGTCTGCCCGTCGGGGACGAGGTCCGCCGCCGAGGTGCGCACCGAGAGCACGCCGCGCTCCCCCAGCGCCTCGCGCACGGCCGCGACCACCGCCGCCGGGAACCGGCGTCGGCGCTCGGCGTCGCCCCCGTACTCGTCCGCGCGTCGGTTCGTCGCCGGGGCGAGGAACTGGTTGAGGAGGTAGCCCTCCGAGGCCATGATCTCCACGCCGTCGTATCCGGCCTCCAGGGCCAACGTGGCCGCGCGTGCGAACGCGTTCACGGTCCGCTCGATGTCCGCGGCCGTCATCTCCCGGGGCGTGTGCCGCGAGATCGGGGCTCGCACCGCGGAGGCCGAGACCAGGTCGGCGCTGGGGGCGTAGCGCCCGGCGTGCAGCAGCTGGGCGAGGATCCTGCCCCCGGCGGCGTGGACGGCGTCCGTGACGACGCGATGGGCGCGCGCGTCCTCCTCGCTGGCGAGCATCCCCCCGCCCAGCGTCACCGTGCCCTCCGGGACGACGCCCAGGCCGCCGGTGACGATGAGTCCGACGCCGCCGCGTGCCCGCTCCGCGTAGAACGCCGCCAGCTGCGGCAGGTCGTCGTGCCGATCCTCCAGTCCCATGTGCATCGAGGCCATGACCACCCGGTTGGGCAGCGTGAGGGGGCCCAGAGTGATCGGCTGGAGCAGGGGCGAGACCGCGACGGGTGAAGATGTCATGCAGCTCACATTACCGGTCGGTAGCCCCCTCCTTCCAGGACCGCCTGGGGACACGCTGTGTCCGACGCCACTGCATAGGGCAGGATGGGGATCACACGTCGACGCGCGGCAGACCCGTCCGCGCACCCGACACGGAGGGGAGCGCACGCATGGAGTGGATCGAGGCGAACGCGGGCTGGCTGTGGCTGGTGCTGGCCGCCGGCCTGGCCGGCGTCGAGCTGCTGACCCTCGACCTCGTCTTCCTGATGATCGCCGCCGGGGCCGGCGCGGCGGGAGTGGTCGCGCTCGTGGGCGGCCCGCTGGCGCTCCAGCTCGCGGCGTTCGCCGCCGTCGCCCTGCTGATGCTCGCCGCCGTGCGCCCCGTCGCGCTGCGCCACCTGCGCAAGGACACCGGCGCCGGCGCCTCCTACCTGGACACGCTTCCGGGGCGCCGCGTCGCGGCCCAGGGCGCGATCACCGGCGACGCCGGCACGCTCGCCGTCGACGGCGACACCTGGTCCGCCCGCGTCGAGCCCGGGGCGCCCGAGGTCGCCCCCGGCGACGAGGTGACCGTCCTGCGCATCGACGGGGCCACCCTGGTGGTCCGCCCGCTCCCCCGCATCGACTGGGAGGCGGACGGCGCCTGAGCCGCCCCACGTCCTCGTTCCGACCGCACCGACCGCACCGACCGCACCGACCCCAGAAGAAGGGACCCCGATGGAAACCCTCATCGTCCTCGTCGTCCTCGCCGTCCTCGCGGCGGTGATCGTGGCCTCCTCGGTCAAGATCATCCCGCAGGCGCGGACGGCCAACATCGAACGCCTCGGCAAGTACAACCGCACGGCCGGCGCCGGGCTGACCCTGATCATCCCGTTCGTGGACCGCATGCTCCCGATGGTGGACATGCGCGAGCAGGTCGTCTCCTTCCCGCCCCAGCCGGTGATCACCGAGGACAACCTCGTCGTCTCCATCGACACGGTCGTCTACTTCCAGGTCACGGACGCCAAGGCCGCGACCTATGAGATCGCCAACTACATCCACGCGGTGGAGCAGCTCACCACCACCACCCTGCGCAACGTCGTGGGCGGCATGAACCTCGAGGAGGCCCTGACCTCTCGCGACTCCATCAACTCCCAGCTGCGCGGCGTGCTGGACGACGCCACCACGCGCTGGGGCCTGCGGGTCTCGCGGGTGGAGCTCAAGGCCATCGACCCGCCCATGTCCATCCAGGACTCGATGGAGAAGCAGATGCGCGCCGAGCGCGACCGCCGCGCCGCCATCCTCACCGCCGAGGGCACGAAGCAGGCCGCCATCCTCACGGCCGAGGGCGAGCGCCAGTCCCAGATCCTCTCCGCCGAGGGCGAGGCTCAGGCCCGCGTGCTGCGCGCCAACGCCGAGGCGGAGGCGATCGAGGTGGTCTTCGACGCCATCCACTCCGGCGGCGCCGACTCCGAGGTCCTGGCCTACCAGTACCTGCAGTCCCTGCCCAAGATCGCCGACGGCCAGGCCAACACCATGTTCGTGGTCCCCGCCGAGCTCACCCGCGCCCTGCAGGGCCTCGGTGAGGCGTTCGCCCCCGGCGACGGCGACCGCCCCACCCCGGAGCACGCACCCCGGCGTCGGGACTCCGGGGACCGCGCGGGCGAGCCGGGAGCCGAGCACTCCGGCGTCACCCCGGAGCGCGCGCGTCGGCCGCGTGGGTCCCGTCCCACCACCGCGGACGCCCTGCGCGCCAGCGGCGTCATGGACGCGATGACCGCGGGCGCGGTGACGGCGGAGGACATGCCGCAGACCTCGCTCGACGAGGCCCTGGCCACGCCGCAGGAGATCGAGCCCGACCCGTCGGCCGGCCGCACCCCCGGCACCCGCCCGGCCGGCGAGGCCGACGGGAATGCTGTGGGACACTGAATGGTTCCATCGGTGAGAACGACCCGCCGCGCCTCGATCGGCCCGCGCCCCCGCGCGGGCCTCGGCGCGGCCTGACGAGGAGGAAACGTGAGCGATCGCAGCCTGCGGGGCATGCGCCTGGGCGCGCAGTCCCTGGAGTCCGAGGCCGGCGTCGAGCCCGCCGCCCGGCAGCGGGTGGAGTACCGCACGGAGGACGGCGAGCAGGTGTTCGTGACCTTCTCCGTGGAGGCGGACGTGCCGGCCACCTGGACTTCGAAGACCGGCAAGGAGGCGTTCCTCGTCAGCGGCGAGAAGCCGGCTGAGACCGAGGGCAAGCCCGTGCGCACCCACTGGGACATGCTGCGTGAGCGCCGCAGCCTCGAGGAGCTGGAGGAGACCTACAAGATCCAGCTCAACAAGCTGCGCGCCAGCCGCGGCGAGGAGGTCGACGCCTGACCCGCCGCTCCCCCATGCACGACGGGGCCGGATCCGCCATGGATCCGGCCCCGTCGTCGTTCGGGGACTGTGCGCCTCACAGGCCGAGGCGGGCGCGCAGGCCCTCCCAGCGCGCGGCCAGGCCCCACCGGGTCACGTTGACCACGGCCTCGCCGATGATGCCGCCGCTCATCTTGGACTCGCCGAGCTCACGCTCCACGAACGTGATCGGGACCTCGACGATCCGCTTGCCGAGGCGGGCCGTGCGGAAGGTCATGTCCACCTGGAACCCGTAGCCCTTGGACTCGATCGCGTCCAGGTCGATCGCACGGAGCGTGTCGGCCCGGTAGGCGCGGTAGCCCGCCGTGATGTCCGTCAGGTTGAGGCCGAGCATGATCCGCGGGTACAGGGAGCCGGCCCACGAGATCATCTTGCGGGAGGTCGGCCAGTTCACCATCTTGCCGCCCGGCACGCGGCGCGAGCCGATCACCAGGTCCGCAGTGCGGACGGCCTCCAGCAGGCGCGGCAGCTGCTCGGGCTGGTGCGAGCCGTCCGCGTCCATCTCGACCAGGACGTCGTAGCCGCGCTCCAGGCCCCAGCGGAACCCGGCGATGTAGGCGCCGCCCAGGCCGTCCTTGGTGGTGCGGTGCAGCACGTGCACGGAGGGGTCCTCGGCGGCGCGGGCGTCGGCCCAGTCGCCGGTGCCGTCCGGGGAGGCGTCGTCCACCACGAGAACGTCGGACTCCGGGACGGCGTCACGGAGTCGGCCGAGGGTCAGCGGCAGCGACTCGATCTCGTTGTACGTGGGGATGATGGTCAGCACGCGCATGTGCGGTTCTCGCCTTCCGGCCGGGGTCGTGGGGGCGGCCCGCCGGTCGGACGGGCCATCGCATCCGTTCGAGTATAGGAAGCGGAGGTCTCAGGCCGGCGTCGCGGCGTCGTGAGCGTCGCGGGCCACGTCCTCCGCGGCGATCCGGCCGTCCACCCAGGTGGCCCGCCAGCGGGGCAGGGCGGTCTCGGCGTCGAGGGCCGGCAGCAGCGGCGTGCCGGCCCGGGTGTCCGTGCTCCACGCCGCCACCCGGCCGTCCGGCGACTGCACAGCGACCGCGTCGGCGTCCCAGACGCCGAACACGGCCGGGGCCGACACGCTCAGGCGCGGGGCGACGGACAGGCGTGCCGCCGGAGCGTCGGGCAGCGCGCGCAGCGGGGTGCGGGTCGCGGCGGCGAAGGCGGAGCGGGCGGAGATGCGCTCGTCCGGGTCGGGGTGGGACAGCGCCGACCGGACGGCGGCCCACGGGTCCCCGGCCGGGCCGGCGCCCAGGCACACGGTGACGGCGTCGGCCAGCAGGCTCGCCACGGGGGCGTGCAGCACGCCGTCCGCGTCGGGGACGACGGTGGCGCTGACCCCGGCGGCGGCCAGGAAGGCGCGGTCCTCGGCGGTGACCGGGTGGGTGACCACGAGCCGATGGCGCACGCGGCCCAGGGCGGCGGTGCCGAGTTCCTCCGCGACCGAGCGCAGGGCGGTCAGGGCCACGTCCTGGGCGGCGGGCCCGGCGTCCGCACCGCCGTCGGGGACGAGGTAGGCCTGCTCCCCCGCCTGGGTCGAGGCCGTCAGGAGGCCGGTGAGCGTGGCGGGGTCGGTGTCGGTCCCGACGGGCAGCCACACCCCGGCCGCCTCGGCGTCCACGCGGTCGGCGTGCCGGTAGACGACGGTCTGGACGTCCTCGTCGGCGGGCGCGGCGCCCGTGTCCTCGGGCCCGGCCAGGACCGTCACGACGGCGGTGCCGCGGCTCAGCGCGTCCCGCGCGTCCGCGGGCCGGGCCAGCGGCTCGACGAACACGGGCACGACGACGGCGCCGTCGAGGTCCCGCCGTTCGTCACCCGGGTCGGCCACGCGGTCCGCGGAGTCGTCCGCGCCGAGCCAGGCGATCATCCCGTCCCGGACCAGCAGCGCCTGTGCGTACGGGTCCGTCGTCGAGTGGATGATGCCGCGGGTCAACAGGTGTGCGCTCACCCGCCCACCCTAGCCCGTGTCAGTCCTCGTCCGCGCGCGGCGCCGAGGCCGCCGGCAGCGAGGTGGCCACGACGCCGCGGGAGACGAGGTCCGCGGCCCGGCGGCAGGCACGGCTGCGACGGGTGTCCCCGGGGACGTTGGCCAGCTGGCCCAGCACGTCGATGACCTGCCGCGCCCAGCGGACGAAGTCGCCCGCGGCGAGGTCCGCGCCGTCAAGGGTGCGGCGCAGGGTGGCGCCCCGCACCCAGCGGTGCATGGGTGCCACCAGCCCGGGGTCCGTCCGGGGCGTCGGCTCGAGCCGGGCCTGGGCCTCGTCCGTGCGCAGGCGCTCCTCGATGCGCTCGGCGGCCTCCGCGACGCGCGCGAGCCGCGGGGTCGGCATCGGGACCAGTCCGGGCTCGGCCTCCCCCCTGCCCTGGTACACGAGCAGCGCGGCGACGGCGGCCCACTCCTCCGGCGTCAAGCCGTCCGTGGCCGGATCCTGCAGCACCAGCGAGGTGAACAGGTCCCGCTCGCCGTAGATCCGGCGCAGGGCCTCGCCGCGCTCCGTGAGCGCCGCGCGGGGCGAGGACGCGTCCTCCTGGACGTAGCCGTAGGCGCGCAGCAGACCGACGACGCGGTCGAACGTGCGGGCGATGGTGTTGGTGCGGCCCGCGATGCGCTCCCGCAGGACGGAGACCTCCCGCCGCATGGCCCACCAGCGGTCGCCCCAGCGGGCGTGCTCCTCGCGGTCCTGGCAGCCGTGGCACGGGTGGCGGCGCAGTGCCCGGCGCAGCTCCTCGACCCGGGGCGCGGCCGGGTCCTCCCGGAGGCGGAAGCCCGCCGTGCGGCGGCCTCCGGCGGGCGGGCGGCCCGTGCGCACGGCCTCGCGCATGAGCGCGGCGACGTCCTTGCGCTGCGCGGGCGTCTTCACCTGCACCACCTGGGGCAGGGCGGCGCCGGCCACCGGCTCGACCGGCCCGGCGACGTCGTCCACCGTGATGCGGCGCAGCTGCGCCTTGTCCGTCACGACGCCGACGCGCGGGTTCTGGAGGTTGCCGGCGGGGAACACGACGACGGCCCGGCCGAGCGCGCGGCCGGCGTCGAGCTCGACGACGTCCCCGACCGCGAGGTTCGCGAGCGAGTCCTTCACGGCGGCCAGGTGGGCCCGACGGCGCCCCTGCGAGCCGGACTTCTCCGCGGCCGCGAGCTCCTTGCGCAGGGTGAGGTACTCGGCGAAGTCGCCGAGGTGACACTGCATGGCCTCCTCGTACTTCTCGAGGCTGGCCTGCTTCGAGCGGACCTCGCGGGCCAGCCCCACCACGGAGCGGTCCGCCTGGAACTGGGCGAACGAGGACTCGAGGATGCCCCGTGCCCGCTCCGCCCCGACCTGTGCCAGCAGGTTCGCGGACATGTTGTAGGTAGGCCGGAACGAGGAGCGCAGCGGGTAGGTGCGGCGCGAGGCCAGGCCCGCGACGGCGGCCGGGTCCAGCCCGGGACGCCACATCACCACGGCGTGGCCCTCGACGTCGATGCCGCGGCGGCCCGCCCGGCCCGTCAGCTGGGTGTACTCCCCCGGCGTGATGTCGACGTGGTTCTCGCCGTTGAACTTGACCAGCTTCTCGATCACCACGGAGCGGGCCGGCATGTTGATGCCGAGGGCGAGGGTCTCCGTGGCGAACACGGCCTTGAGCGCGCCGGCGGCGAACAGGTCCTCGACGGCCTCCTTGAACGGGGGCAGCATGCCGGCGTGGTGGGCCGCGAAGCCCCGGGACAGGCCGTCGCGCCACGCCCAGAACCCGAGGATCTCCAGGTCCTCGACGGGCAGCAGACGCGCCGCCTCCTCGACCCGCTCGGCCACGAGCGCCTTCTCCCGCGCCGTGGTGAGGTCGAGCCCGGCCCGGAGGCACTGCTCCACGGCGGCGTCGCAGCCGGTCCGGGAGAAGATGAAGGTGATGCACGGCAGCAGCCCGTCGCGGTCGAGGGCCCGGATCATCTCTGGGCGCGACGTGGACAGCCGCGGTCCGCGCCGCTGGCCGCCGTCGTGACCGCCCGGCCGACCGGAGACCGGCCGCTCCCGGTCCAGCGCGGAGGAGCCGTTCCGGCCCCGGCCGCCGTCGCGAGTCGTGCGTCGGCCGCCCCTGACCCGGCCCTTCGGGCCGCCCCCGCGCCCGTCGCGGTGCTGCTGCCGCCCGGGCCGTCCCCAGTCCGCGCGCTGGAACCGGCGCTCGGTCTCCTCCCCCAGGCGCTTGAGCTCGGGGTTGAGCAGGGCCTCCCCGTCCCGGTCCGCGGTGTCCTCGAAGGCGATGTCCTCGGCGAACAGGTCGTAGAGCCGGCCCCCGGCCATGACGTGCTGCCACAGCGGCACCGGCCGGTGTTCGGAGACGATCACGGTGGTGGCGCCCCGGACCGTGTCGAGCCAGGCGCCGAACTCCTCGGCGTTGGACACCGTGGCGGACAGGGAGATCAGCTGCACGTGCTCGGGCAGGTGGATGATGACCTCCTCCCACACCGGGCCCCGGAACCGGTCGGCGAGGTAGTGGACCTCGTCCATGACGACGAAGCCGAGGTCGATGAGGGTGTCGGACTGCGCGTACAGCATGTTGCGCAGCACCTCGGTGGTCATCACGACGACGGGCGCATCCGGGTTGACGGAGGTGTCCCCCGTGAGCAGGCCGACGTTCTCCGCACCGTGCACGCGGGCGAAGTCCGCGTGCTTCTGGTTGCTGAGAGCCTTGATGGGGGTGGTGTAGAACGCCTTCGTGCCGCGGGCCAGGGCCAGATGGACGGCGAACTCGCCGACCACCGTCTTGCCGGCGCCGGTGGGCGCCGCGACGAGGACGCCGTGGCCGTCCTCCACCTCGGCGCACGCGCGGCGCTGGAAGTCGTCGAGGGGGAAGCCCACGCGTGCGGCGAACCGGCCGAGCTCGGAGCCGGCGTGGTGCCGGGCCGCCCGGGCACGGGCGTAGCGCTCCGCCGGGCTCAGCTCGGGCTCGTCGTGCGGGGTCGCGGACGCGGGATGGTGGGCCATGGCCCCACCCTACTGGCGGGTCCGGACACCGTCGTGGTCGTGCGTCCGGGCGGGAGGGCCGCCGCGTACGACGCTCAGATCTGATCGAGCGGCTTCGGGCCTTCGGCGAGCTCCGCCTCGACGTCCACCTCGCGCTGCCCCGAGCGGCGGTCACGACGACGGTCCCCCCACAGGCACAGGACGATGGCCACGCCGAAGAGGACGACGAGCGGGATCGCCATGTAGAACATGGAGATGGCGTCCGCACCGGGGGCGGCGATCGCGGCGATCAGCATGATCACGAAGACGGTGATGCGCCAGTGGTGGACGATCGTGCGGCCCGGCAGGATGCCGAGCATGTTCAGTCCCACCAGCAGCACCGGCAGGACCATGGCCACGCCGAACGCGAGGTAGAGACGCGTGACGAAGCTGATGTACACCGACGCCGTCGGGAGGTTCGCGCCGCCCTCGGGAGTGAAGCCCACGAAGAACTGGACGGCCTGCGGCATCACGAGCCACCCCAGCGCGATGCCGAAGATGAACAGGGGCACGGCCGCGGCGATGAAGCCCAGGGCGTACTTCTTCTCGGCCTTCTTCAGACCCGGCACGATGAATGCCCAGATCTGGTAGAGCCAGACCGGGCTGGACAGGATGAGCCCGATGAACATGCTGACCTTGAGCATGAGGTCGAACGGCGAGGCCACCGTGTCATAGGCGACGGCCGCCGTGTGTCCCTGGCTGGCGATCTCCTTGACCGGGCGGAACAGCTCCGCCATGACCGGCTGGTAGACGAGGAAGCCGATCACCATGCCGACGGCGACGGCGAGCGCCGACTTCAGCAGTCGGTTGCGCAGCTCCGTGAGGTGCTCGCGCAGCGGCATCTCGCCGGTGGGGTTGTCCCGCCGCTTCCGGCGGCGCCGGGTGCGGCGGGCGACCTCGTCGACCTCGGTCATCGGGTGGGGGTCCTTCCGGCTCAGCGCGGGTCGCGCGGGTCGGTCTCGTCACGCTCGACGACGCGGCCCTCGACCGGCTCGTCCGCGGCGGTGGAACCGGCGCCGGAGCGCTCGTCCGTGGTGCCCTTGCCCTCGGTGCGCATCTGCTTCACCTCGGAGGAGAAGATGCGCATCGACTGGCCGAGGTTGCGGGCCATCGCGGGCAGCTTCGGCGCCGCGAAGAGCAGGATCGCGAGCAGGATGATGATGACGAGCTGCCAGCCCTGGAGTCCAGCCATGATGAAGGGTCCTTTCGATGGGGTTCCGGGGTCCAGGCTACCGCGCCGGCAGGGCCGCGAGGGCATCGCCCAGCGCGTCCGCCACGGACGTCCGGAGGTCGGCGGGGGCCAGCACCTCGACGGCGCCGCCGTGGCGTCCGACCAGCGCGGCCGCCACGGCGGCGTCGGTCAGATGCACCCGGGTGAGCCGGTCGCCGTCGGGCAGGTCGGCCTGGGCGTCCGGGCGGTAGCCGGCGGCCGCGTCGCGGACGGGATGGGCCCAGCGCAGCAGCACCGGCACCCCCGCAGTGTCGTCGGGATGGACCCGCCAGCGCGCGGGCCGAGCCCGGGGCGCGAACGTCTCCCCCGTGGGTGCGGGCGCGCTGATCCGGTCCACCCGGAACACCCGGTGGTCCTCGGCGCGACGGCACCACGCCTGCAGGTAGAGGCGCGCCCCGTCCTGCACGAGGGCCAGCGGCTCCACGTCCCGCTCGGTGAGGGCATCGGCATGCACGGAGCGGTAGGTCAGATGGACGACGGCCCGCTCCGCCACGGCGGCCAGCAGGGTGCGCACCGTCGCGGGGTCCACGGCCACGTCCCAGTGGGCGGCGACGGCGACCGGGGGCTCGCCGGCGGTGTGCGCCTCGGCCTCCCGGAGGGCGGCGTCGTCCGCGTCGTCCGCATCCGGGGCCCCCGCGTCCAGGACCGCGGCGCGGATCCGGCGCTGGGCGGAGCGAGCGGCCTCGCGGTCGGCCTCGTCCAGCACCGGCAGGTCCGCGACCGTCTGCAGGGCGGCGACGAGGCTGTGCGCCTCGGGGCGCGTCAGCCGCACGGGACCGGCCAGGTCGGCGGCGCGCTCCACGTGGACGCGGCCACCGACCTCCGCCACCTCGAACTGGAAGCCGGGGAAGTCCCGCTCGGGCATGCCGCAGTAGCGCAGCGTCTCGAGGTCGGCGTCGAGGCGCTCGTCGGTGATGCCGAGGCGGGCGCGCAGCTCCGCCCGGTCCACCCCACCGGCCCGGTTGGCCAGCCCCACGATGTCCAGCAGGCGGCCCACGAGGTCCTCGCTCGAGTCGCGGGCGCGACGTCGGACGGGCGCGGCGAGCGGGACCTCGAGCAGGGCCGGGTCGGCGGGGCCGGCGTGGGCCTCCGCCGCGGCGGCCAGGCCCGCGCGGACGCGGTCGGTCAGGTCCGGGTGCGCGGCGGAGGGCACGGCCCGGCCCAGCAGGCCGCCGATCTCCGCGGCGAGGCCGTCCTCGCGCGGCCCGGCGGGGGCCTCCCAGAGCTCCCAGTCGGGCCCCGGTGCGGCGCCGTCCTCGACCCGGGGCTCGGCGGGCTCACCGACCGCGCGGACGCCCTGACCCCGGCCGGGCGCGAGCCACACCCGGACCCGCTCGGCGTCGGCCTGCCCGGCCAGGCGCGCCACGAGGCCGGCGTGGTCGTGGTCCTCGGGACGGCCGGGGGCGTCCGTCGCCCGCTCGACGCGGCGCGGCTCCCCCTCCATCCGGGTGAGCCGGAAGCTGCGCTCGGCGCCGCGGTCGAGGTCCCAGCCGGTGAGGTACCAGCGGCCGCGCACGAGGGTGAGGTACCAGGCCCGCACGGTGCGCCGGGTGGCCCGCCCCCGCGCGTCGCGGTAGGGGAAGCGCAGCACGGCCTCGTCGGCCACGGCCTGGGTGAGGGCCTCGAGCCGGGGGTCGGCCCGGGGCATGAGGGTGTGGTACCCGGCCAGCTCGTCATCGCCCGTGAGGTCGGTGGCCGGCTGGAACAGCAGGCCCACGGCGCGGACGACGTCGGCGCGCAGCGGCGAGTCGCCCCACAGGCGCCGCGCCCGCACGAGGGCGCGGCGCTCGTCCACGGTCAGGTCGAGGTCGCGCAGCAGCAGCGCGTCGCGGACGACGCGGTGCCGCACCCCCGCCTCGCCCTCGTCTAAGCCCGCGGGTTCGAGGGTCTCCAGCGGGACCCCCACGGCGCGCAGCACGCGGCGGTCCCGCTGGAAGAGCTTCTCGAAAGCGGTGTCCGTGAGCCCCTCATAGCCGACGACCTGCCGTCGGATCCGGTCACGCTCGAGGCCGTGCGGCGCCGAGAGCAGCAGCCACAGCAGCGAGATGATGCGCTCGGCGGCCTCGTCGCCGGCGCGCCGCGGGGCGGGTGGGGTC
>NZ_JABFBA010000019.1:115653-125851 GCF_017168445.1 Micrococcus sp. KRD026
GTGTCAAGGGCCATTGAGTTCTGCCCATAGGCGGCCAGTGTTTCTTCCCGCTGGTGGCCATCAGAACTGCCCACTGGTGGCCAGCTGGTTTGCCCGTTTGGGTGGTGGTGCTGGCCACCGTGATGGGATCAGTTCAGTGGCATGACTCCCTTCCCGGCCATTGCCTGGGTCATCCGTACGGAGTCTCCGGTGGTCTGGCAGACGTGGGCGTGGTGCAGGAGCCGGTCCACGGTGGCGGTGGCCAGGGTCTTGGGCATCAGCTCGTCGAAGCCGGCCGGGTGCAGGTTCGAGCTGATCGCTACGGAGCGTTTCTCGTAGGCGGCGTCCACGATGCGGTAGAGGCCCTCGGCGGCATCGTCGGCGACCGGCAGCAGGCCGATGTCGTCGATGACGATCAGGTCGGCGCGCAGGATTCGGGCGACGGCTTTGGTGATGGTGTCATCGGGCCGGTGGGCCCGGATCATCGCCCCGAGGTCCTCCAGGGTGAACCAGGCCACCCGCTTGCCCTCCTCCACGGCCTGCTGGCCCAGGGCCTCGAGGAAGAAGGTCTTGCCGGTGCCGGAGGGCCCGCAGACCACGAGGTTCTCTCTGCGCGAGAGCCATTCCAGGGTGCGCAGGGACTGCTGGGTCGGGGCCGGGATCGAGGAGGCGCCCGGATCCCAGGTCGTGAAGGTCTTGCCGGTGGGGAACCCGGCGGCCTTGCGCCGGGCGGCGAGCATGGATCGGGCCCGACCGGTGGTCTCCTCGACCAGCAGGGCCTTGAGGACCTCGGCCGGCTCCCAGCGTTGGGCCCGGGCGGTGGCCAGTACCTCGGCGGCGATACCGCGGGCGTGGGGCATCTTCAGCTGCCGCAACAGCGCCTCCAAATCGGCCGGCAGCGCCGGTGCGGCGGTGTTCGGGGTGTGGATGCTCACCGGGCTGCCCCCTCGGTGTTGGAGGTACCGAGGCCGGCCCAGCCGGCGGTGCCCTGGGTCAGGGACCGTTCCTCGGTGGCGGTGTGCATCCCGGTGCGGTGGCCGGCGGCGGTGAGCAGGGAGGCCAGGTCGCCGTGGGCGAAGCGCTGGTGCACCGCGGCCACCCCGAGGGCGCGGTCGACCTGGTCGGTGCCGGCGAGCTTGGCCAGGGTGACGGCCTCGGCCATCTTCTGACCGATCCGGCTGGTGCCGGCCGCGGCGGCCTCCACCAGCCAGGTCCTCGCTCCGGCCCCGATGGCCAGGAACTCGGCCTCCGCCGCCGAACGGGGCACCGGGGTGTAGTCCCCGGGCACCTTGTCCGTCTCGTGGCCGGGGAAGTGCGCGTCGTCGATGGCCGGGGACCCGGGCCGGGCCACCCGGTGCCGGGCGACCTCCACCGGCCCCTGCGCACCGGCGTGCATGATCACCACCATCGAGTCCGGTCCGGTGCCGTGATGGCGCACGAACACCTCGGCCCCGAGCAGGTGCGCGGGCACCGAGTACTGGGCGTTTTCGAAGGCCCATCACGGTGGCCAGCACCACCACCCAAACGGGCAAACCAGCTGGCCACCAGTGGGCAGTTCTGATGGCCACCAGCGGGAAGAAACACTGGCCGCCTATGGGCAGAACTCAATGGCCCTTGACACAAGCCGGCACCGAGCCAGATGCCCGGAGGAGTCCCCGCATCGGTGTAGTACCCCGTGAGCGCGGATGCGGCGTCTCGATCGCGGTCGCCCGCTACGACTGACTTGAGCAAGTATCGATACCCCTGGCCGGCGCTCATCACCCGTATCGAAATGGTCATGCATGGTAGGTGGAGCGGCGCATACACACCGACACGCGTGATTCGAGCCCGCCATCAGAAGTGGAAACGCGCGACGTGCGCTATTTCGAATCAGAACACGCGCGTCCGGGTGGCGCGACCTAGCGCAAACGTCGATCATTGAGACTGGACCAATGAGTCCGGAAATCGGCTTGCGGGACAGGGCAGAGCGCGCTCGGCGCACAACAGATAAGAGACACGATGCGGGGGTCGCCCCGCAGCCACCGGGGTCGCCGCCATTCCGTTGCCCCTCCAAGACCGCCGCGTCGAAATTGACAGGAGCATTGACCCATGACCGTGGTTGCTTTGACTGATCAGAGTTTCGTAAGCGTGGTTGCGACGACCGAACTCGTCGTCGTCGACTTCTGGGCGAGCTGGTGCTCTCCCTGCCGTGCCTTCGGTGCGATCTACGAGAGGTCATCCGTCGAACAGTCACACGTCCTGCACGCACGCGTCGACATCACCAGCGAGCTCCAGGCTGCGCACGTCGCACGCGTGGCCGCCGTCCCGGCCCTACTGGGGTACCGAGACGGCGCACGAGTCTTCAGCCATACCGGCACGCTTTCTGAACCAGCGCTTGCTCGCATCGTCCAGGCACTCAACGAGAGTCGTCGCTCGGGTGCCGGCGTCGAGGCCGTGTCGGACGCCACCGAGATGGAAGTCGATCCTCTGGAGCAAGAGCACACTCATCCGGTGATACCCCCCCGGTGGTGAATGACCGTCACAACGATCGGGTCCGACAGCAGCACGTAGTCAGCCGTACGCGGGTGGCGACGTTGACGACGCCGGGAACCTTCGCGGCGCCCGAAAGCCGACCGCTACCGAGGCTCGCCTCGCGAGCCCGACAAGCCTGATCTTGGACGGAAAATCCGGCGATCGCGTGTAGCGACGTGTCGACTCGCATCTCCGCCCCGCTGCTGACGGTTATCGCTACGCCGCCAACAGGTAGCCGCGACCTTGCGCAGTCCCGCGCGATCGAGGACTATGTAACAGGACCACGAAGTCCAATAAGGTTGTTCACGAGAGGACCAGAGATGGCGACGATAGAGGTAACAGACGAGAACTTTCAGGAGGTCACGGGCCGCGATGGGATCGTGATCCTCGACTTCTGGGCGACCTGGTGTGGTGCGTGCCGAGCGTTTGCCCCGGTGTATGAGGCCGCCTCCGAAGAGCACCCGGACATTGTGTTCGGCAAGGTCGATACAGAGGCTGCGGCTCAGCTGTCGTCGGAGATCGGCATCCGTGCATTGCCTACCGTGGCGGTCTACCGCGACTCGATCAGGGTGTTCATCCAGGCTGGCGCACTGCCGAAGCCGGCGTTGGAGGACCTCATCGCTCAGGTGCGAGGGCTGGACATGGAGCAGGTCCGTGCCGAGCTCGACAACCACCAGCACGAGCCGGGTCACGTTCACGCCTAGCCGCCGCGGCGCGAAGCGAATTGGTGACGGGCGGTCCTCCTCGCCCGTCGCCGAGGGGCAGTGGCACACGAAGGCGCAACTATCTCGACGGGAGCCTCAACGATGGACGTAGATGGGCACGCAAGCCTGTGCGGCATGCCCCCGATCAGTTGGCGCGATGTCTGACATACGTTCGCCAGTCCGTATTGGCGACGACGCGGCCGTTCTGGATCTCGTCCCGCTGGCCTCCGATATGCCCACGGTCGAGGACCTGCGGATGGTGCTGGCCGCATATCGGATCAGAGGAATGCTCGGTTTCCGCTCAAGGAGAGCAGAAGTGGCGCGCATACGCCGGGAGGTCACTGGCGCGGTGCACGCTGTGCAGCCGCGGACGGTGGTGATGGTGTTCGAGGGTGCTGACGGCGCCTCACGGCGACGTGTGGACCGCATCGCACGGCACGTCACCCGCGACATCAGAGTGGCAGCGACCAACGCGGTCGGGTCCGACACCACGGTGATCGGGCTCGTTGTCATGACGGGACAAGAGCGAGATCTCGCCGCGACTTGCGTGCGGCATGTCGCCGTGGAACCGCCCGAGCGCGGCGACGGTCTCGTCTTTCACGCCGCCGACCTCCGGCGCGCGAACATCTACGAGCTCATCGAGGAGGCCGTTGTTTGATGGAGACCGCGTCTAGCACGAAGACGAGGGCCGAGGCTCCGTACGCTGGGAGAAGCCGATCATGAAGCATGGCGACGTCGTCCTCGCCGAAGACATTGCTTACGCGGTGACAAGAGGACCTCTCCGATACGCAGACGGGGCGACACAGACGTTCGACCCCGCCGGCGGCACTGTGTATGTCGAGTATGGGCGGTCCACTCGCGGCGAATGGTACCTCGACGCGACGGGGCGTTTCTGCTCCTTCTGGCCTCCGAGCTACCGGGCCTGCTATGACGTTCGATGGATCGTTGAAGACCATCTTGTTGCTGGGCTCAGCTTCCGGAATGGGTCCTACACCGCCGAAGGGCGATACGAGACGCCCATGCTCGACGAGCTTGTGATGAACGAGCTGCAGGTCTGGGCCGACGACGGCGGAGCTCACTAACTGCTTCCCTATCGACCGGGAGGGTGTGTTCACCCTGGTGAGCACACCCTCCTCCTTTGATCAGATCGCCGCATGCGCCGCGCGAGGCGGAAGCACCCAACCTGCACGAGGGAAGTGACACGTGTAGCCGTTCGGATACCGCTCCAGGTAGTCCTGGTGCTCAGGCTCTGCCTCCCAGAACGGGCCTGCCGGCTCGATTGTGGTCGCGACGCTGCCCGGCCACAGGCCGGAGGCGTCCACGTCTGCGATGGTGTCGCGGGCGATCTTCTCCTGCTCCGGGGTGACGGGGAAGATCGCTGAGCGGTAGCTGGAGCCGATGTCGTTGCCCTGGCGGTTGACGGTGGTCGGGTCGTGGATCTGGAAGAAGAATGCCAGGAGATCACGGTAGGTGGTCTTGGCGGGGTCGAAGACTACCTCCAGCGCCTCTGCGTGACCGGGATGACGATGGTAGGTGGCGTGGCTGTTGCGACCGCCGGTGTAGCCGACTCGTGTCTGCAGCACGCCTGGCTGGCGGCGGACCAGGTCCTCCATGCCCCAGAAGCAGCCGCCGGCGAGAACCGCCGTCTCGGTGCCGGGTGTGCGGGTGATCTGGCCGGCGTCGTGGATGCCACTGGTCATGATGCGTTCTCCTCTGTGGTGTCGGTGGTGTCGAACAGGGAGCGGTACTCGCCGTATCCCTGTGCCTCGAGCTCCGCTGCGGGGATGAAACGGAGTGCGGCCGAGTTCATGCAGTAGCGCAATCCCCCGGCATCGGCAGGTCCGTCGTCGAAGACGTGCCCGAGATGGCTGTCGGCTCCTGTGGATCGGACCTCTGTGCGCTCCATCCAGAGCTTCCGGTCGGTCTTGGTGTGGACGGCGTCCGACTGGATCGGTCGGGTGAAGCTCGGCCATCCGGTGCCGCTCTCGTACTTGTCGGTGGATGAGAACAGGGGCTGGCCCGAGACCACGTCGACGTAGATGCCGGGCTCGTGGTTGCTCCAGTACTCGTTGCAGAACGACGGCTCGGTGCCGTCCTCCTGGGTCACGCGGTACTGGATCGGGGTGAGACGGCTGAGCGCCTCGGACGTCTTGGGGTAGTTACTGCTGGGCACGATTCCTCCGTTTCTGCCGCCGCTGGCTTGCGGCGTCACTGGAGATAACGTCAGAAGTGGACCTTTTGGTCCCGCTTTCCTGAGAGAATGCTGTCCTTTTCGCGGCGTTGCGGGGCGTCCGTTCTCGACTCTAGGAGAGCTTCCCTTCAGCATCTCGCGCTCGCACGGGGTGCTCGCTGAGGATGGAGATCCTGTTGAAGATGTTGATGGTAGTGGCCACCCATTCGGCGCTGACGAAAGCTTCCTGACCGAGGGCGCTTCGGGCGGCGAGGAGGTCGGCCTTGCTGTCTTCGCTCAGCGGGAGCGTGGTCGCTGTCTCGGCGACTGCGAGCAGCGCTGCCTCCCGGTCACTGAAGAGCGTGGACTCTCGCCATGCTGGGAGCAGGTCGAGCTTCTGCTGCGGCACACCCAGCTTCCGGGCTTGCCGGGAGTGGAGGTCTAGGCAGAAGACACATCCATTGAGCTGCGAGACGCGGATCTTGATGATCTCGCCTTCGGCGAGTGACCGCCCGTGCTGAGCGGCTTCTCTAGAAATCGCGCTAGCGAAGGTTGTCGCTGCTTTCCATGCATCGGGGAGGGCTTTGTCCATGTACGGGAGCGAGTGTTCTTCGAGGTGGGTCATGGCTGCCTCTCTTGCGGCTCAGTGCCGTCGTCCGTGCCTGCGTGAGTGCGCGTTGCCAGGGAAGGTGGGGTCGACGACATCCGCGTACTCGGGATGGGAGTGGACGAATGCGGTGGCGAATGGGCACGTCAGGGTCACGGTCCGGCCCTCGGTGCGAAGCTTGTCGAGGACGCCGCCGAGGAGCTTGCCGGCAAGCCCTTTTCCGCGGAACTCAGGAAACACGGATGTCGCGAGCAGAGTCACCCGGTTGCCGGTCTCGGCGTACACAAGTCCCGCAACGGTGCGGTCCTCGACGCGGAGTTCATAGACCGATGCGCTCTCGTCGTTCGTGATGTTCGTGACTTCGGCGAGCGAGTCGGCGGTCCGGGACGAGTCCAGTTCTCCGAGCACCTGATCGGTACCTCTCAGCGTGACCATGCCGTCCTGGCTGCTGTCCATGTGTGTCCTGTTTCCGGCGCGATCGTCCGAGGTTCGCTGAGATCCGCCGTCGCTATGCCGGCGCGTCCGCCTCGGTTCGGCTCGGCAGCACCCAATCGGGGCGTTCGAAGTGACATGTGTAGCCGTTGGGGTATGTAATCAGGTAATCCTGATGCTCGGGCTCGGCTTCCCAGAAAGAGCCCGCGGGCTCGATGGTGGTGACAGGCTTCCCCGGCCACAGACCGGATGCGTCGACGTCGGCGATCGTCTCGCGGGCGATCTGCTCCTGTTGCATGGAGGTGGGGAAGATCGCGGAGCGGTAGCTCGTGCCGTAGTCGTTGCCCTGGCTGTTGAGGGTCGTGGGGTCGTGGACCTGGAAGAAATAGGCGAGGATGTCGCGGTACGTCGTCTGGGTCGGGTCAAAGACGATCTCGATCGCCTCGGCATGCCCGGGGTGGTTACGGTAAGTCGGGTGATCGTTCTCGCCTCCCGTGTAGCCGACACGGGTGTCAACCACGCCCGGCTGGCGACGGAACAGATCCTCCATGCCCCAAAAGCAGCCGCCCGCGAGGACGGCGGTCTCGGTGTCGGGGTTGCGGGTGATCTTTCCGGTGTCATCGATGCCGGCGGTCATGCGACGACTCCTGTCGAGCCGGCATCCGCGTCGAACAGCGAGCGGTACTGCCCGTATCCCTCTTCCTCGAGGGATGAGGCCGGGACGAAGCGAAGGGCGGCGGAGTTCATGCAATACCGGAGCCCCCCAGCATCCTGCGGTCCGTCGGGGAAGACGTGGCCGAGGTGGCTGTCCGCACCGGTCGAACGCACCTCGATGCGAGGCGTGACCAGCTGATGATCGGTCCTGGTGTCCAGGGCGTCGTCATCGATCGGCCTGGTAAAGCTCGGCCAACCGGTGCCGCTGTCGTACTTGTCGGTCGAGGAGAACAGCGGCTGCCCGGAGACGATGTCGACGTAGATGCCGGGCTCGTCGTTCGCCCAATACTCGTTGTCATAAGCAGGTTCGGTGCCCTCTTCCTGCGTGACGTAACGCTGGTCCTCGGTGAGGCTGCGTAGCGCCTCCTCGGTCTTCACGTAATCCTTCGCGCTCATGGTCTCCTCCTGGGTGAGATGGTCCGCTCTTCAAGATTACTGATATTGGACCCTAGAGTCCATACATCGCTAAGCTCGAGTCAGGGCTTCAGACCAACTCATCGCGTTCCAACTCGGGAGATTCACATGACCGGTTTTCACTTCCCGCCTCAGCTCTCACCTGACGAGTCGGACCCCGCAGGACACGGTGGATTTCACATTTCCCTCGACCAGCGCGCTCTCGTGGACGAGATGCGGACGCCGGCGTCGACAGATGAGGCTTCGTTCTCGATCGCGCGGGACGAGTCGCGCGACGTGTTCGTCGCGACGAAGGATGGCGTCGAGTTCGGCGGGGTGTTGTTTGATGAGAAGAACGACCGTGTGCTGCTCCTCGCCACATCGATCCTTCCTGAGTACCGTGGAATGGGGCTGGCCGCCGCCCTCACGCGCAGGGTGCTCGACAGCCTCCATGCTGAGGGCAAGCGCGTGACCGTGAGATGCCCCGTCTTCCGCTCGTTCGTGCAGCAACACCCGGAGTACGCAGCCCGGCTTGGCGCACAGGTGCAGGCGGGACGGGGATGCTGATGTCTCGGCGTGACATGAATAGTTTCGGCCCGGTTCTCGAGAACGTGAGCTTCCGCAACACCCGGTTCGACCCCAACCAGACCCGCTTCGGGCGCCTGGCGGGCAAGATGGCGGCCGCATTCGGATACTCGGCTGACCTTCCGGGTGATCGACGACTGTTACAACTGCTCCGACTGCGAGTCGCGCAGTTGAACCCCTGCTCATACTGCCTGATCTTGCACACCGAGGTTGCGATCAAGGTCGGGATTCCCCCGGTGGTCATCGCCCACCTGCCGTCCTGGCGGGAGAGCACGATGTTCTCCGCTCAGGAGCGCGCCGCGCTTGCGTACTGTGAAGCCCTCACCGTTTTCAGTCAGGAGCGGTTTGCGAAGGCACACGATGAACTGCGGATCCACTTCAGCGAACGTGATGTCGCGGAGATGGCGGCGGTCATCATCAACATGAACCTGTGGACCCGTCTCAAACTCGCCCAGGGAGCTGTGCCGATCGCCTCAGCTTCTCCTCCAGCGGATGAGCCGACGGCGCCTGACGCAGGTGGCCCCGCATAGCAGCGGGGACCCGACGCGCGACCCCGAGTGGGCGGATCTTGCGCTTTCACCGAACCAGGTTGGCCCCCGCAGGTGACAGCCGACGCTGACGATCTCATCCGGCAAGTAGGGAGAACTCCTGCATCCAGGTGTCGGCGACGGTGAACCCCTGCGGGTACGGGTCGGTGGGATGCAACCCCATCTGGGAAAAGCCGGTTATCCAGGCCTGACCTGCCACGGCGGGGACGACCGCGTCGTACGGACCGACCGTTGTGAGGGCGTCGATCGACGACGTGAACCGGCTGCCGGTTATCGATTCGTGGACGAACAGCTCGCCCGGCCGGATCAGTCCTTGCGCGTGCAGCAGCGCCAGCCGCGCCGATGTGCCGGTACCGCAAGGCGAGCGGTCGCAGCGGCCAGGCGACACCACAGCGGTGTTGCGCGCGGTGAGCACCCCGGCGTC
The DNA here is from genome assembly GCF_017168445.1 of Micrococcus sp. KRD026. Lineage (NCBI taxonomy): Bacteria > Bacillati > Actinomycetota > Actinomycetes > Micrococcales > Micrococcaceae > Micrococcus > Micrococcus sp. KRD026. The sequence continues at coordinate 124,721 of NZ_JABFBA010000019.1, forward strand.
ATGGCGCAACGGACCCATCATCTCGAAGTTGGTGATGCCGGGGATACGCGCGTCAACGGGATGCTCGACCTCCAGTTGCTCGCTCGCGGCTTTTTTTACTTGCTCGCCGACCTCGCAGATTTCTCGTGCCTCTGACGGCGCAATCTCGAACCCGAGCTCCTCGGCATGCACCATTGCGAACGTCATCCCGCCATATGCGACGTCGAGTCGGACGGCGCCAAGCCCCTCGACCTCGACGTGTGCGTCGCGGTGGTGTCAAGGGCCATTGAGTTCTGCCCATAGGCGGCCAGTGTTTCTTCCCGCTGGTGGCCATCAGAACTGCCCACTGGTGGCCAGCTGGTTTGCCCGTTTGGGTGGTGGTGCTGGCCACCGTGATGGGTCCACCGGCCCCTGCGCACCGGCGTGCATGATCACCACCATCGAGTCCGGTCCGGTGCCGTGATGGCGCACGAACACCTCGGCCCCGAGCAGGTGCGCGGGCACCGAGTACTGGGCGTTTTCGAAGGAGACCATCGGCGTGTTCTCCGGCACCTTCCGTCCCACCCCGTAGGCCACGGTGTGCGCCGTGGCGGGGATCCGATGCAACTGAGCCGCCCCCTTCATTCGGTCCGGACGTTCTGTGAGTCGTCGGTTTCCATTTGATGGGTGCACTGCCGAGCGTACTCGGCTGGGGTTAGGGCGTGTTGCTAAAGGGTAGTAGTCAGCCAATGCAGTGTCGCGGCGAGGCAGAGCCCGGCGTGATAGCTCCGGGCGTACTTGTCCGAGCGCATCGCGATTCCTCGCCACTGTTTGAGCCGGTTGTCCACCGGCCCCTGCGCACCGGCGTGCATGATCACCACCATCGAGTCCGGTCCGGTGCCGTGATGGCGCACGAACACCTCGGCCCCGAGCAGGTGCGCGGGCACCGAGTACTGGGCGTTTTCGAAGGAGACCATCGGCGTGTTCTCCGGCACCTTCCGTCCCACCCCGTAGGCCACGGTGTGCGCCGTGGCGGGGATCCGATGCAACGCGCTGGTCTCCTCGGCGAGCATGTGGTCCGGGCGGCGCCGGGTCACCCGGTGCTCCCGGGAGTTCACCATGGCCATGAACCCCGCGCAGGCGGCCTCGAGCTCAGCGAACGAGGCGTACTGG
>NZ_JABFBA010000019.1:125951-127354 GCF_017168445.1 Micrococcus sp. KRD026
CGAGCAACGCGGGCAAACCAGATGGCCAGCACCGGGCAGTTCCCGTGGCCATCACTGGGCAGTCCTCATGGCCGTCAGCGGGTCATTCCCTGGCCACCTATGGGCAGCTTTTCATGGCCGCTTACAGATCCGCGCCAGGACGCACGAGCGGACACGAGACAGCACGTCCCCAGTCCTCGGGACTGCTGAAGGTTCGGTTGACACCTGATCTGTGGGGACATGAGGTCCCCGCTGGAAGGATGTCGACATGCCTGCAGCACACCCCAAGGAGTTCCGTGACGACGTGGTCGCGGTCGCCCGTCGTGCAACGCGCTGGTCTCCTCGGCGAGCATGTGGTCCGGGCGGCGCCGGGTCACCCGGTGCTCCCGGGAGTTCACCATGGCCATGAACCCCGCGCAGGCGGCCTCGAGCTCAGCGAACGAGGCGTACTGGTCCCGCAGGTTGGTGTCCTTCGGGACCAGGTCGGCCTTGGCCAGCTTCACCGCGTTCTCCACCCCGCCCTTGGCGGCCGGATCCGCTGGCTGGCAGGTCAGCACCTCCACGCCGTAATGCCGAGCGAACGCCACGGTGGCCTGGTTACGCACCGGCACCCCGGCCACATGAGAGACCGTCACTGTCTTCTCGTTATCCGTCAGCACATAGGTCGGCGCGCCCCCGATCAGCCGGAAGCACCGGTCCAGGGCGGCGAACACACTCGGAGCCGTCCTATCACGCAGGGCGATGACGATCCGGTAGCGGGACCAGGCCAGCCAGGCCACGAACAGCACCGTCTTGGCCCCGTCGATCGCCGGCCCATCGCCGAAGTCGTACTGCAGCCATGCGCCCGGCTCGGTGATCCAGGGCCGGTGCACCCGGCGCTTCCCGGCCCGCCAGGCGGCCTTCACCTCGGCCACCGCCCGCCGGGTGGAGCGCTCAGAGCCGGTGTAGCCCATTGCGGTGAGCTTGGCGTGCACGACATCGGCGCGGATCCTGCCCGTGGAGGCCTCGACCCATTCCTCGATCTTGGGCAGCCAGACATCGGTGACCTTCGGGCGGCTGGCTCCGGATCCAGGGGTCTGGCCGGCGTCGCGGGCCCGCACCAGCCGGGCCACGGTGTGATGGGAGCAACCGGCCAGCTCGGCGGCGCCCCGCAATGACTTGGTCAGGTCATAGGCACTGAGTATTTTCATGGTTTCTGCGGCATCCTTCATTCAGGGCCTCTTCCTCGCTGGATTCGATTCGACACCGATATCCAACCCGGGGAGGAGGCCCCCGCCGGCTCACGACGCGGCGGGCAACGAGCAACGCGGGCAAACCAGATGGCCAGCACCGGGCAGTTCCCGTGGCCATCACTGGGCAGTCCTCATGGCCGTCAGCGGGTCATTCCCTGGCCACCTATGGGCAGCTTTTCATGGCCGCTTACA
>NZ_JABFBA010000002.1:0-7594 GCF_017168445.1 Micrococcus sp. KRD026
GGGCCGGTACGCGGGGCTCACCTCGCCCGAGGGCGGCGCCCGGGGCTCGGCCGGCCTCACGGCGGGGACCGTCGGGCTCTCGGCCGCCGAACAGGCCCGCTCGGCCGGCCGCTGGTCCCTGCTGCCCGCCGCCGAGCAGGACCCCACGATCCGCGCCCACGCCACCGCCGAGCTGCTGCTGGACCGGTACGGCGTGATCACGCGCGGCTCCGTGGTGGCCGAGGAGGTCCCCGGCGGCTTCGCGGGGCAGTACCGGCTGCTCACCCGGATGGAGGACGCGGGCCAGGTGCGCCGCGGCCACTTCGTCGACGGGCTGGGCGGCGCGCAGTTCTCCACCGGCGCCGTCGTGGACCGGCTGCGCGGGTTCCAGCGGGACGAGGAGGACGCCGCCGTCGACACCGCCCCGCTCGCGCTCGCCCTGGCCGCGACGGATCCGGCGAATCCCTACGGCGCCGCGCTGGACTGGCCGTCCGTGCCGGCCGGGCCGGACGGCGTCGTGCCCACGGGCCATCGCCCGGGCCGGAAGGCGGGCGCCGTCGTCGTGCTGATCGCGGGGCGGCTGGCGCTCTACATGGAGCGCGGCGGGCGCACGCTGCTCGCGTTCACGGAGGATCCGGGCGAGCTGCGGGCCGCGGCGGAGGCGCTCGTGTGGGCGCTGCGCACCGGCCGCACCGAGCGGCTGAGCCTGGAGAAGGTCAACGGCGGGCCGGTGCTCGGCACGCCGCTGGCCGAGGCGCTGCTGGCCGCGGGGTTCTACTCGAGCCCATCGGGCATTCGGTTCCGGAACTGAGAACCCACGCCCGTCCGCCCGTCCGCAACGCGGGTTGAGTTGTCACGGGTCCCGCCGTCGGACACCCGCGACAACTCAACCCGCGTTGCCCGGGGTGGCCCTGTCGCGGAGGCGGGGCCCGGGGGTAGGTTCGGCCCATGAGCATCGACGCCGCCCCGCCCGAGGACGTGGGCACCACGGGCACGTCCCCCGCCCCCGAGGCCCTGGAGGACTCCCTGCCGCACCCCTCGGACCCTTCCGTCACCCCGTTCCTCCTGTTCGAGGGTGACGCCGGTGCGGCCATGGACGCCTACCTCACCGCGTTCGTGGAGCACCTGCCGGTCACCGAGGTCCGCCGCGACCTCTTCGACGAATCCTCCCCGCGCGGCGCCGCTTGGGCGGGCAAGGTCCTGCACGGCGAGCTCGAGATCGCCGGCCAGCGGCTGCGCTTCTTCGACTCCTTCACCCCGCACGGGTTCACGTTCACCCCGGCCATCAGCCTGTTCGTCGAGCTGCCGGACGCCACCGCGGTGGACGCCATCCACGACGCGCTCCTCGCCGGCGGCGGCCGTGACTGCATGCCGCCCGACGACGACGGCTTCTCCCGCCGCTTCGCATGGGTCGGGGACCGCTTCGGCGTGACCTGGCAGCTCAACGCGGCCTGAGCCGGTGACGGCCCGTGCCTGAAGGCGACTCCCTCGTCCGCGTCGCGCACCGGCTCCGCCCCGTGCTCGAGGGCCGGGTCCTGACGCACGCGGATCTGCGCGTGCCCCGCCACGCCACCGCGGACCTGACCGGCTGGACGGTGGCCGAGGTCCTGCCGCGCGCCAAGTACCTGCTGATGCGGCTGACCCCGCCCACGGCCCGCCCCGGGGCCCGTCCGCTCACCCTGATCTCGCACCTGAAGATGGAGGGCCGCTGGCTCGTCTCGGCCATCGACGCCCGGTGGGGCGCCCCCGCCTGGCAGGTGCGGGCGGTGCTGGAGACGGCGGAGCACCGCGTGCTCGGCGCCCAGCTGGGCCTGCTCACCCTCGTGCCCACCGCCGACGAGGCCGCCGTCCTCGGCCACCTCGGCCCCGACCTGCTGGACCCGGCCTGGGACACGCCCGACGACGGCGCCGCGCTGCTCGCCGAGGGCGTGCGGCGGCTCACGGCCCGGCCCGAGCGGCCGGTCGGCCTGGCCCTGCTCGACCAGCGGCTCGTCTCCGGGATCGGCAACATCTACCGCTGCGAGACCCTCCTGCTGGCCGGTATCGACCCGCACCGGCCGATCGGCGAGGTCGAGGACGTCGCCGGACTCGTGCTGCTCGCCCGGGACCTGCTGCGCGCCAACGTGCGCCGGACCACGGGCGTGCGTCCGAACCCGGCGCGACCCTTCGGGGTCGAGGTGCTGGTCCCGGCCGGTCCGTCACCCGACACGGCACCCGGCCGGACGCCCGGCGCGCGTGGCGGGGGGACGCCGTCGTACTGGGTCTACGGGCACGACCGCACCCCGTGCCTGCGCTGCCGCGGCCCCGTCCGCCAGGAGGACTACGGCTCCCCCGAGGACGATGCGCGGCGGCTGTGGTGGTGCCCGCACTGCCAGCGCTGAGCCGGACGCGCCCCAACGGTGGCCGCGTGTCGTCCCCGTTCCCTACGCTGAACCCGCCCCCGACCCGAGGAGAAGTCATGGCCGACCCGTTCCCGAAGGACCCGGAGGGCGCCGTCGTCGCGCTCGTGCTGGCCGGCGGCACCGGCGGCCGCCTCATGCCGCTCACCGCGGCCCGCGCCAAGCCGATGGTGCCGCTGGCGGGCCAGTACCGGCTGATCGACGTCGTCCTGTCCAACCTGGCCCACTCGCGCCTGCGGGACGTGTGGGTCGTGGAGCAGTACCGCCCCTTCACGCTCAACCAGCACCTGGCCGGCGGCCGGCCGTGGGATCTCGACGGCACCCGCCACGGCCTGCGGCTCCTGCCCCCCGCGCAGGGCCGCGCCGAGGAGGGCTTCGCCCGCGGCAACGGCCACGCGATCGCCCAGCAGCTGCCGCTGCTGGAGCAGTTCGGCGCCGAGACCGTCGTCGTGCTCTCCGCCGATCACCTGTACCAGCTGGACCTGCGCCCCGTGCTGGCCGAGCACACCCGCTCCGGCGCCGAGCTCACCGTGGTCACCACCGAGACGGACGAGGACCCCTCGCGCTTCGGCGTCGTCCAGGTGGACGACGACGGCGCCGTGACCGACTACGCCTACAAGCCGGAGGACCCGGCGGGCACGCTCGTGGCCACCGAGGTGTTCGTGTTCGACGTCGCCGCGCTCTCCGAGGTGGTCGGCGACCTCGTGGCGGGCGAGGACGAGGCGGCCACCAAGGACGAGGGCGAGACCGATGAGGACGGCGACCCCGTGGGCTCCTCCCTCGGCGACTACGGGGAGAGCATCATCCCGGCGTTCGTGGCGCGGGGGCGCGTGCGGGAGCACCGCCTCGTCGGGTACTGGCGGGACATCGGCACCCTGGACGCGTACGTCCGCGCCCACCGGGAGATCCTCGACGGCACCGGCCTGGACGTCGCTGCCGAAGGCTGGCCGCTGCTGACCAATCCGCACGCCGCTCCGCCGGCCTGGGTCGCCCCCGAGGCGACCGTCACCGGCTCCCTGCTCAGCCCCGGCTGCCGGATCGCGGGCGAGGTGACCGACTCGGTCGTGGGCCCCAGCGTGGTGGTCGAGGCCGGCGCCGTGGTGCGCGGGAGCATCCTGCTGGGCGAGTGCACGGTGCCCTCGGGCGCGGTGCTGGACACGGTGATCGCCGACGTCGGCGCCGCCATCCCGGCCGAGGGCGCCACGGGGCGCGCGGAGCCGGCCGACGAGGTCGTGGTCCTCGAGCCGGGCGAGCGCGGGCCCGCCTCCTCGGACGAGACCACCGGTTCGGGCGCCCCCGTCAGGGACTGATCGGCCGCGCCCTCCGGACCGGCCCGCCGGCCCGGTCTGCGGCGAGCACGGCCAGCTCCAGCATCAGGCGTCCCCGCGGGTCCTGCAGGCTGCACCCCGTCAGCTCCACCAGGCGCTTGGTGCGGTAGATGACGGTGTTGCGGTGGCAGATCAGGTCCTCCGCGGCGAGGGTCGCGGAGCCCGAGCGGCGCAGCAGCGCCCGCAGGGTCTCCATCAGAGTGGCGCGCTGGTCCGCGGGCAGCGCCCGGAGCGGTCCCAGCACCTCCTCCACCAGCAGCGCGGCGACCTCCGGGCTGGACTCCAGCAGCACCTCCGGCAGCCGATGGGAGGCCCAGGCGAGCCGCCGCTCGCCCGGCGGGAGCGTGTGCGCCGCCCGCGTCGCCAGCCGGAACGCCGCCGCCGTCTCGGGGATCCCCTGCCGGGCCCAGGCCACTCCCACCTGGCCCTCGACCAGCGGGCCCAGCGCCTCCGTGAGCCATTCCTCGTCCGTCGAGGGAGGCTCGACGACACCGTAGAGCGCCCCCTCGCGCACAGCCCAGCGGGACGTCGCCCCGAGTCGCCCCATGCGGTCCTCGGGGTGATGGAGCACGTCGCTCCCCGGGTCCTCGGCGAGGGCGACGACGCAGGCGAGGGGGGCGGTCGCCCGGACGCCCAGGATCTCCTCGGCCTGCTCCGCGTAGACGGGGTCCGCGCCCTTCCCCTCCAGCAGCCCGGCCAGGCAGTCCTCCTGACGGCGCAGGTCGCGCAGGGTGAGGCGCGCGGTCTCCCGCCGGTAGGCGGCGCTGAGGACCTCGCCCGTGACGCTCAGGTCCTCCCACAGCCGGCGCCCCGCCTCGAGGAGCTCCTCGGTCGTGATGTCGAGCCTGCCCTCGCGGACCCGCCGTCCCAGCTCCTCCCAGAGCAGCCGGTTGCCCGAGGTGTAGGTGGAGATCACGGTCTCCAGGGGCACCCCCTGGCGGGCGCGCTCGACGCCGGTGGCCCGCCACGTGTCGACCAGGCGCCCTCCCGCGCCCTCCCCGGAGGGCACGCCGGCCAGGCCCCGCAGGCCCCGACGGACGTGCTCCCGCGTGCTACGACGCAGCCTGGCCCGCAGCTCCGGCGTGGACCACGCCCCGCCCTGGTCGCCGCCCAGCGTGGCGGCGGCGATCTCGTCGGCGATCCGGTCGGCGTCCTCCAGCAGCGCCGACCAGGCCTCCCGCAGACGGCGCTCCGCGTCCCCGGACTCCTCGGGGACCCCTGCCTCCTGCACCATGCCGTCCTCCTCGCCGCCCCCGCCGGCGGCGTCCGGCCGGGCGGGACTCGTGTCCTGGCTGCACAACCGACTCTGTGCTCCGTGCCCATAGTGCCACTGTGGCGCCGGTCATACGGTGGGCGGAGACCTCGTCCGCACCCGGACCCATCCCACCCGAGCCCCCCCAGAGGAGCCGACATGAGCGAGACCCGCTCGGGCGTCCTGCCCGACCACGACATCTACCTCCTCGACGACGAGCTGACGGAGGAGCAGCGCGAGGTGCGCGACCGCGTCCGCGCGTTCGTCGACGCCGAGCTCATGCCCGTCATCAACGACTACTGGGAGCGCGCCGAGTTCCCGTTCGAGCTCGTGCCCAAGCTGGCGGAGCTGAACGTGGCGGGCACCGTCATCGAGGGGTACGGCTGCCCCGGCATGAGCCGCATGGCCGGAGCCCTGGTGTCGATGGAGCTGGCCCGCGGGGACGGATCCTTCAACACCTTCTTCGGGGTGCACTCCGGGCTGGCGATGGGCTCGATCAACGCTTTCGGCTCGGACGAGCAGAAGGAGCGCTGGCTGCCCCGGATGGCCCGGATGGAGATGATCGGCGCCTTCGCGCTCACCGAGCCCGACCACGGGTCCGACTCGGTGGCCCTCGAGACCACCGCCCGCCGAGAGGGCGACACCTGGGTGCTCGACGGCGCGAAGCGCTGGATCGGCAACGCCTCCTACGCCCACGTCATCGTCATCTACGCCCGCGACGTGGCCGACGGCCAGGTGAAGGCGTTCGTGCTGGAGCGGGAGCCGGACACGGAGTTCCCCGCCGGCTTCGAGCCGACCGTGATCACCGGCAAGATCGGCAAGCGCGCGATCCTCCAGCCGGACATCGTGATCTCCGGCCTGCGCATCCCCGAGGCGGACCGGCTCCCCGGTTGCTCCTCCTTCAAGGACGTCAACCGCGTCCTGAGCACGACCCGCGGCGGCGTGGCCGTCGAGACGCTCGGCCACGCCGTCGCCGCGTACGAGGCCGCCGTCGCCTACGCCGGGCAGCGCGTCCAGTTCGGCAAGCCGATCGCCGGCCACCAGCTGGTCCAGGGGCAGCTGGCCACCATGCTGGCCGACGTCACCAACATCAAGCTCACGTGCTTCCGCCTCCTGGAGCTGCAGGACCAGGGTCGCCTGACCGGCCCGATGGCCTCGCTCGCGAAGATGTCGGCCGCGCGCCAGGCCCGCCGGGTGACCTCCATGGCCCGGGACATCCTGGGAGGGAACGGGCTGCTGCTGGAGAACCACGTCGCCCGCCATCTGACGGACATGGAGGTCGTCTACACGTACGAGGGCACCGACTCCATGCAGTCGCTGATCGTCGGCCGCGCCATCACCGGCGTGTCGGCCTTCGCCTGAGACCTCCCCGCCCTCTCCCCGCCCCCCTTCCCGAAGGAGCACCACCATGCCTGAAGCCGTCATCGTCTCCGCCGTCCGCTCCCCCATCGGCCGCGCCCGCAAGGGGTCCCTCCGCGACCTGCGCGCCGACGACATGGCCGCCCAGATGGTCACCGCCGCCCTGGACCGGGTCCCCGAGCTGGACCGCGCCGAGGTCGAGGACCTCATCCTGGGCTGCGGCGCCCCCGGCGGGGAGCAGGGCGGCAACCTCGGCCGCGTGGTCGCGGTCTTGGCCGGCCTGCCCTCCGTGCCCGGCACCACCATCACCCGCTTCTGCTCATCCAGCCTGCAGTCCACCCGCATGGCGTTCCACGCCATCCGCGCCGGGGAGGGGGACGTGTTCGTCTCCGCCGGCGTCGAGTCGGCCAGCCGGCTGGACCGCGGCGCCTCCGACGAGGACACCCGCAACCCGGCGTTCCGCTCCGCGTGGGAGCGCTCGGCCCGCCGGGCCGAGGGCGACGCCCCCGTGTGGACGGACCCCGCCGAGGAGGGCGAGCTGCCGGACGTCTACATCGCCATGGGCCAGACGGCTGAGAACGTGGCGCAGCTGCGTGGCGTCTCCCGCCAGGCCCAGGACGAGTACGCCGTGCGCTCCCAGCAGCTCACGGAGAAGTCCCAGGCCTCCGGCTTCTGGGACCGGGAGATCTCCCCGCTCGTCCTGCCCGACGGCATCCGGGTCACCCGGGACGACAGCCCGCGCGCGGGCACCACGCTCGAGGCCGTTTCCCAGCTGAACCCCGTCTTCCGGCCCGACGGCACCGTCACCGCCGGCAACGCCTGCCCCCTCAACGACGGCGCCGCGGCGCTCGTCGTCATGAGCGACACTCGCGCCGCCGAGCTGGGGCTGACCCCGCTCGCCCGGATCGTGTCCACGGGCCTCTCCGCCCTCTCTCCCGAGATCATGGGCCTGGGCCCCGTGGAGGCGTCCCGGCAGGCGCTGGCGCGGGCCGGGATGAGCATCGACGACGTCGACCTCGTGGAGATCAACGAGGCGTTCGCGGCGCAGGTGCTCCCCTCCGCCGAGGACCTGGGGATCCCCCTGGACAAGCTCAACGTCAACGGCGGGGCAATCGCGCTGGGCCATCCCTGGGGTATGACCGGAGCCCGGATCACCGCCACCCTGCTGAACTCGCTGCGCGAGCACGACAAGCACATCGGCCTCGAGACCATGTGCGTCGGCGGCGGCCAGGGCATGGCGATGGTCATCGAGCGCCTGTCCTGAGTCCTTCCCGCCC
>NZ_JABFBA010000002.1:7694-26144 GCF_017168445.1 Micrococcus sp. KRD026
GTCCGCACCCGCACCCGCACCGACCCTCCCGGAGGAACCCCATGACCGAGCCCCGCATCGCCGTCGTCACCGGAGCCGCGCGCGGCATCGGCGCCGCCCTGGCCCGACGCATGGCGGAGGACGGCTTCGCCGTCGCCGCCGTCGACCTCTCGGCCGAGGCGTGCGCCGACGTCGTCGGGCAGATCGAGGAGGCCGGCGGGACGGCCCGCGCCTTCGCCGCCGACGTCGCCCGGGAGGAGTCGGTCGCCCAGGTGATGGACGCCGTCGTCGCCGAGCTGGGTGCGCCCGCCGTGCTGATCAACAACGCGGGCGTGCTCCGGGACAACCTGCTGTTCAAGATGAGCGCCCAGGACTGGGACACGGTGATGGACGTGCACCTGCGCGGGCACTTCCTCATGACCCGCGCCGCCCAGCGCCATATGACGGAGCAGGGGTGGGGGCGGATCGTGAACATCTCCTCCACGTCCGCGCTGGGCAACCGGGGGCAGGCGAACTACGCCGCGGCCAAGGCCGGGATCCAGGGCTTCACCAAGTCCGTCGCTATCGAGCTGGGCCGCTTCGGGATCACGGTGAACGCCATCGCGCCGGGCCTGATCGAGACGGACATGACCCGGGCCACCGCCGAGCGGATCGGCGTCCCCTACGAGACGTACGTGGCCAAGGCGGCGGAGCAGATCCCCGTCGCCCGCACCGGCACCCCCGAGGACATCGCCGCCGCGGCCTCCTTCTTCGCCCGCCAGGAGGCCTCCTTCATCTCGGGCCAGGTCCTCTACGTGGCCGGCGGACCCAAGGCCTGAGCCCCCCACGAGGAGAACGCCATGCAGACCTTCGACGGACTGGACGAGTTCGAGCGGGCCGTGGGCACCCACCTGGGCCACAGCCGCTGGCGCACCGTCACCCAGGAGCAGGTGGACCTGTTCGCGGACACGACCGACGACCACCAGTGGATCCACGTGGACCCCGAGCGGGCGGCCCGGGGACCCTTCGGCTCGACGGTCGCCCACGGCTTCCTCACCCTCGCGCTGCTGCCCTCGATGGTGCGGGAGATCTACCGGGTGGAGGGGATGGCCATGGTCGTCAACTACGGATCGGACCGGGTCCGCTTCCCCCATCCGACCCCCGTCGGCGCGCGCATCCGCGCCGGCGCCGAGCTCACCCGCCTGGACCGCGGCCCCCAGGGGGCGCTGGCCATGGTGACCACCACCGTGGAGATCGAGGGAGTGGCGAAGCCGGCCTGCGTGTCGGACTCGCTCTTCCTCCTCCGCCCGGGAAAGGACGCGTCATGACGTTCAACATCTCCGTGCTCCTGCGCGAGAGCGCCGCCGAGCACCCGGACCGCCCCTGCGTGATCCTGGGCGACCGTGCCTGGATCTACGCGGAGGTGGACGCCGCCGCCGACCTGGTGGCCGCGAACCTCAGCGGGCTGGGCCTGGCCCCGGGCACCTCGGTGGCGGTGCAGCTCCCGGACATCCCGCAGTTCCTGTTCGCCTACTTCGGCCTCGTCCGTGCCGGCTTCGTCATGGTCCCCCTCAACCCCCTGCTGACGCCGCGCGAGATCGCCCATCACCTGTCCGACTCGGACACGGCCGTGCTCATCACCGTGGATACGGCGGCCGAGGCGGCGGTCAAGGGCGCGGCCCAGGCGGGCGGGTCCGACGGCGGTCCGACGGTGTACGTGGTCTCCACGGGCGCCGGGGAGCGGCCCGCGGGGACCCGGGACTTCGCGGAGCTGCTGGCCCCCGGCCCCTCGGTGGACATGGCCCCCACCCAGGCCGACGACACCGCGGTGATCATCTACACGAGCGGCACGACCGGCCCCCCCCAAAGGCGCCGAGCTCACCCACTTCGGCATCTACATGAACACGACGGTCTCCGGCGCGCGCATCCCGATCCGGCCCGACGACGTGGTCCTGGCCGTGCTGCCCTTCTTCCACGTGTACGGGCTCACGAGCGTGCTGAACATCTGCGTCCGCCACGCCTGCACCATGGTCCTGCTCCCCCGCTTCGACGCCGCCGCCGCGCTCGACCTGGTGGAGCGCCACGGGATCACCCGCATCTCCGCCGTGCCGACCATGCTGATCGGCATGGTGGAGGACCCCGACACCGGGCGGGACCTCTCGTCCGTGAGCCAGGTGGTCTCCGGAGGCTCGGCCCTGCCCCAGGAGGTGCTGCGGCGCTTCGAGGCGAAGTTCCCGCGGGCGACCATCCTGGAGGGGTACGGCCTCTCCGAGTCGACCAGCTCGGTGGCGGTGAACGTCTCCCGGGAGGAGCGCCGCGTCATGTCCATCGGCAAGCCGCTGTGGGGCACCGAGTGCCGCGTGGTGGACGCGGAGGGACACCTGCTCGGCCCCGGGGAGGACCAGGTGGGGGAGCTGCTCTTCCGCGGCCCCACCATCATGAAGGGCTACTACCGCAACCCCGAGGCCACGGCGGCCACCCTCGTGGACGGGTGGCTGCGCACCGGGGACATGGGGTACCGGGACGAGGACGGGTTCATCTACGTGGTGGACCGCAAGAAGGAGCTCATCCTCCGCGGCGGGTACAACGTGTACCCCCGCGAGGTGGAGGAGGTCATCGCCACGCACCCGGCGGTCTCCGAGGTGGCCGTGGTGGGGCGTCCGCACCCCTCCCTCGGCAGCGAGGTGGTGGCGGTCGTGAGCACCCGGCCGGGCATGAGCGTGACCCCGGCGGGGGTCATCGAGCACGCCAAGGTCTCCCTGGCGGCGTACAAGTACCCGCGCGAGGTGGTCGTGGTGGACAGCCTCCCCAAGACCGCCACCGGCAAGATCCGCAAGCGGGACCTGGCGACCACGCTGGCCGAGCCGGCCTCCCCCGAGTCGCACTCCGCGACGCCGTAGCCGCCCGCGACGACGGCCGCGCTTCCCTGTCCTCCCCTCCTGGGAGAATCGGGAACGTGGCCGTCCCCTCCCCCCTTCCCCTGCGTAACGGCGTCAACGCGACCCGCCTGCGCCTGCCCGCCTCCGGACCCTGGGCGTCCGTCCAGGAGTACGTCCTGGACCGCTTCGGCCACGTGGACCCGGACGGCATCCGGCGGCGCTTCGCCTCCGGGCAGGTCGTGGCCGCGGACGGCGCCCCCATCCCGGCGGACACGCCGCTCGGCGTGCACGACGACCTCTGGTACTACCGGGACGTCCCCGACGAGGCCCCGCTGCCCGTGACGCACACGCTCCTGCACCGCGACGAGCACCTCGTGGTCATCCACAAGCCGCACTTCCTGCCCACCACCCCGGGCGGCCGCTTCGTCCAGGAGACCGCGCTGGTGCGGCTGCGCAACGAGCTCGGCCTCGATGACCTCGTGCCCCTGCACCGGCTCGACCGGGCGACGGCCGGCGTCGTGATGTTCTCCGCGAACCCGGCCACCCGCGGCGCCTACCACCTGCTCTTCGAGCGGCGTGCCGTGGCCAAGACCTACGAGGCCGTGGCGCTCCTGCCGGACGCCCCCGACGACGGCGCCCGCCGCCCCGGCGCCCCGGCCGACCCCGTCCTGGGGCGATTCCCGCTGACCGTGCGCAGCCGGATCCGCAAGGACAAGGGGATCCTGCGCTCCGTGGTGGAGGAGATCCCGCCGGCCGCCTCGGGACGCCGGGCGGGCGCGCCGGTGCGGACCCGGCGGTCGAACCGGCCCCACGCCGGGGCGAACGCGGAGTCCCGGGTGGAGCTGCTGGGCGTCGGCGTCTCCGCCGGGACGCTGGCGGGGCGGCGCGTGGCGCACCTGCGGCTCACCCCGCGCACGGGCCGCACCCACCAGCTGCGCATCCACCTGGCCGCCCTGGGCCTGGGCATCGCGTTCGACCCGTTCTACCCGGACCTGCTCGACCTCGCCCCGGACGACGTCACGCGTCCCCTGCAGCTGCTCTCCCGGTCGCTGCGCTTCACGGACCCGGTGACGGGCGAGGAGCGGGAGTTCACCTCCCCCGCTGAGCTGCAGGAGCGACCGCGGTGACGGGCGGGGACCCGGCCGCCCTGATGGACGCGCTCGGAGTGTGGTTCCACCCGCTCACCGCGCTGCTCGTGGCCCTGGACGCCCCGATCCCACCCGTCCCGTCGGAGGTGGTGGTCATCGGCTCGGGGGCGCTCGCGGCCGAGGGCCGGGTCTCCCCCGTGGCCGCGGTGCTGGCGGCGTGGCTGGGCTGCTGGGCCGGGGACGTCGGCCTCTACGCGCTGTTCCGCCACGGCCTCGCCGACCGCCTGGACCGCTGGGCGTGGTGGCGTCGGATCCACCGGGGGATCCGGAGCCTGCTGGTGCGGGTGGGCCCGGCGGGCAGCCTGGCGGGGCTGTCCGTGCTGCGGTTCGTCTCGGGCGGGCGGACGGCGTCGATGGCGGCGGCCGGGATCGGCGGGATCCGCTGGCCCGTGTTCCTGTGGCTGTCCGGGGCGGGCTCGCTTGCGTGGTCCGGGTCCATGGTGGGGCTCGGCTGGATCACCGGCCGGGCCACCGGCCTGCCGTGGTGGGCGTCCGCGGTGGTCGGCATGGTGTTCGGTACCCTTGCAGGGTTGATGATCGCGGGGATCATGGCCCACCGTCGCCGGGGCCGGAAGGGGTGAGCATGCAGGACGCGTCCTCCGAGTCCCGCGCCGCCCTCGAGCGCCTCCGGGGCGCCTCGGCGCCCCGTCCCGACGACGACGCGACGCGTGCCCCCGCCGCGCGCCCCCGCCGCGCCCTGGCCGCGCCCGGGGAGATCTCCCGCCGCGATCTGCGCCGTCACGAGCGCGCCCTGCGCTCGGGCCGACCCGAGACCGCCGCCGAGCGCCGCGTGCGCGAGGACCGCCGCGCGGACGTGCACCGCGCCATGGACCGCCTGCGCACTCCGGGCGCTCCCGCCGAACAGCGCCCACGCCGGGACCTCAGCGAGATCCTGGACCGCCTCGGCAGCCCGGACCTCGCCCGTTTCGCCGATCCGCTCGTCGGCACGGTCGAGCGCATCCTCCCCGCCCCGGGGCGGGACCCGGAGAAGGCCGCGGAGGCCGCACGTCGCCGCGCTGCAGCCGAGGAGCGCCGGCGGGCGCGCCTGCGAGCCGGCCGGGAGCGCGCCGCCGAGGTCGCCCGTCGCCGGGCCGCCGAGCACGAGCGGCTCGCCGCCGAGGCCGCCGCCGCCGCACAGGCCCGCGACGCCGCCCGGGCTCGCGACGCCGCCGCCCTCCAGGCCCGCCTCGACGAGGAGGCCCGCCGGGCCCAGGCCGCGCGGGTGGCCCGCCGCCGCCGCGAGGAGGAGAAGCAGCGCCGTCGGCGTGAAGCCGAGCGGCGCCGTCGGGTGGCGGCCGAGGAGAAGGCACGTGCCGCCGCCGAGGCGGAGGCCCGCCGCCGGGAGCGGGAGGAACGGCGCCGCCGGGAGGCGGAGGTCGCCGCCGAGCGCGCCCGCGTGCAGGCGGAGCGGCGGGCCCGCGAGGAGGCCGCGCTCGCCGAGCGGGAGCGGCTGCGGCTCGAGGCGGAGGCGGAGGCGGAGCGCCGTCGGCAGGCGGCCGAGGCCGAACGCCGTCGCCTCGAGGCCGAACGCGTCGAGGCCGAGCGGCGCCGTCGGGCCGAGGAGGCCGAGCGGCGCCGTCGGGAGGCGGAGGAGGCCGCCCGCCTCGAGGCCGAGCGACGTCGTCGCCAGGCCGCCCGCGTCCGCGCCCACACCGTGCTGCACGCCGAACGCGCCCTCGCCCAGGCCCGGCTCCTCGAGGACCGCGCCCGGGAGGCCGAGCGCCGTGCGGCGGAGGACGCCGCCCGCCGCCGTCGCGAGCACGAGGAGCGGGAGTCCCGCGCGCTCGCCCGGGCTGCGCGCGAGCTCGAGGGCCCCGAGGTCTTCCCGGCCGCCGCCGACCGGCCGCTGCTGTCCGACCCGGAGGAGCGGCTCACCGATGAGGAGCTGTTCGCCCGGGCCCGGGTGGCCCTGCCCGAGTGGCGGCGGCGGCAGCGGCTCTCCACGAAGGCGCAGGCAGTCCAGGCCGAGGCCACCGCCCACTCCTCGGCGGGGCCGGTCACGGGCGCCCTTCCCCTGATCCCCGGCTACACCCCCGCCCCGCCCGAGGAGCCGGCCGGCTCACCGACCCGCGCGGACCGGCGCGGCCAGACGCTGCTGACCGTCGCGTGGGCGCTGTTCGTGCTCTCCGGTGCGTGGGGCCTCGGTCTGGCCGGCCGCGTCCCGGGGCTCGGCGCCCTCGATGCCGGCGCGTACCCGCTCACCGCCGACGGCCGACACGGCCCCGGCGCGAGCGTGTTCGGGCTGTCCCCGCTGCACCCGGCGATCTGGCCGGTGCTGTGGCTGCTGACCGGGATGTACGTGCTCCGGCAGTGGGGGCCTGGCCAGGGCGCGTCGCCGCGGCACCGCCGCATCCGGGGCGCGGTCGCGGGGACCCTGCTGGCGCTGGCGCTGTGGTTCCCCCTGGCCGTCCTGGCCCCCGGGGGCCTCGACGTCGTCCCGTGGCTGCTCGCCCTGGTCCTCATGCTCCGTGTGGTCCGGCGGCTCGGCGCCCGCCCGGCGGCCCGCCGCCTCGCACGGGTGGCCGAGGACGGCGCGCTCGGCGTGCTGCTGGGCACCCTCCTCGCCGGCGCGCCCACTGCGGTGGGCGCCGCCCTCCACGCCTGGGGCGTGCACGTCGACTGGTTCCCGACCGAGCTGCTCGCCCTGCTGGTGCTGATGGCCCTGCTGCTGGCGGCCCTGCGCCTCGTGCTCGGTGGGCGCGGCCGCCTGGGTGTGGCCCTGGGCATGGCCTGGACCCTGCTCTGCCTCGCCCTGCCCCGCCTGCTGCCCAGCCCGCTCGGGGCGCAGCAGAGCGCATGGGTGGGTCTCGCGGCCGCCTTCGGGGCGCTCCTGCTGGTCACGGCCGCGGCCGTGCGCCGCTCCTGGGCCCGCCAGATCGAGCGCGACGCCGCCCGCCGGCCGCACCCGGCCGGCGCCTGAGCCCGGCCCCGTTCAGCGCCCGGGCCCAGCGGGCACCGGGACCCACCGACCGCCGTCGCGCCGGAGCACGTCCAGCCGGCCCGTCACGGCGACGCCGGACACCGCCTCCGCCATCCGCCGCGCCACCTCGGCGGCCTCGGCGTCCTCGCCGGCCCGGTGCGAGCCGTGCACCGTGAAGCGCAGCACGATCCGCGGGACGCGCGCCACGACCTCGATGTCCTTGGCCGCGAGCACGTGCGAGGCCTGGACGGCCGCCTCGGCCAGGTCCATGACCTCGTCGGGCCGGTGGCCGGGCAGGAGGTCGCCGATCTGCAGGCGGGCACGGTAGGAGGGCATGGGCCCAGGGTAGGGGTGGCCGCAGCAACGGTGACGACTTCCCTCGTCGCACGGGCCGGGCCCCTTCCGCCCGCCGCGGACGCGTGCCCTCCCGTGTCCGGACCCGCTCGTAGGGTGGGGCGCATGACTCAGACCGCCACCCCGCAGACCGACGCCCCCGCCGTGCCCGCGATCTTCGAACCGATCGAGATCAACGGCGTGCGCGTGCGCAATCGCCTGATCCTGCCGCCGATGTGCCAGTACTCGTGCGAGGCGCGCGACGGCGTCCCGCACGGCTGGCAGTTCCAGCACCTGGGCGCCCGCGCGGCCGGCGGCTTCGGGATCGTGGTGGCCGAGGCCACCGCCGTCACACCCGAGGGGCGCATCTCCCCGTGGGACACCGGCCTGTGGAACGACGAGCAGCGGGACGCGTGGGCGCCGATCGCCGAGTACATCGCCTCCGAGGGCGCCCTGCCCGCCATCCAGCTCGGCCACGCCGGCGCCAAGGCCTCCACCGTCCCCATGCACCCGGGCGCGCCCGCCGGGCAGCCGATCCTCGAGGGCCCCGACTCCTGGGAGACCCTCTCCCCCTCCGGCGTGGCCACCAACTCCATGGAGATCCGCACCCACGCGATGCGGGTGGACGAGATCCGGGAGACCGTCCAGGCCTTCGCCGACGCCGCCGAGCGCGCCGACCGTGCCGGCTTCGGCGCCGTGCAGCTGCACGCCGCCCACGGCTACCTCATCCACCAGTTCCTCTCGCCGCTGACCAACACCCGGACCGACGAGTACGGCGGGGACTTCGAGGGCCGCACCCGCTTCCTCAAGGAGGTCGTGGCGGCCGTGCGCGAGGTGTGGCCCGCGGACAAGGTCCTCGGCATCCGCATCTCCGGCTCGGACTGGATCGAGGGCGGCTGGAGCATCGAGGAGACCGTCCGCCTGGCGCAGGAGCTGCAGGGGCACGTGCACTGGTTCGACCTGTCCTCCGCGGGCATCGGCGACACCTACGAGGGCCCCCAGGGCCCGGGCTATCAGGTGCCGCTGGCCACCGCCGTGAAGGAGGGCACCGAGGGGATCGTGGTGTCCGCCGTCGGCTCGCTGACCGGCGCCGAGGAGGTCGCGGCCGTGGTGGACGAGGACCGCGCCGACGCCGTCTGCGTGGGCCGCGCCGCCCTGGCGAACCCGAACT
This sequence comes from Micrococcus sp. KRD026, assembly GCF_017168445.1. Lineage (NCBI taxonomy): Bacteria > Bacillati > Actinomycetota > Actinomycetes > Micrococcales > Micrococcaceae > Micrococcus > Micrococcus sp. KRD026. The sequence continues at coordinate 16,104 of NZ_JABFBA010000002.1, forward strand.
GGCCGACCGCGGCCGCCCTCGCGCTCGACGTCCCCTCGGAGCAGGTGCCGATGGCCCGGCAGTACTTCCGAGCCAAGTGGTGAGCGGAACACGCGGGACCCGGTGTGCCCCCGGCGCGGAACTCCGGTAGAACAGAACCATGAGCGTGCGCACCCCCGACCCGAATCCGGGCTGGCTGTCCGACGAGGACCTCTACGAGGCCCGGCGCCGGCTGCCCATGGTGTATGTGGAGGCCATCCCGGTGCGGCTGGACTCCCTCGGCTACGTCACCGAGATCGGCCTGCTCTACGTGGCGGACGAGACCGGTACGTTCCAGCGGACGTTCGTCTCCGGCCGTGTCCAGTATCGGGAGACCATCCGCGCCGCGCTGATGCGCCACCTGGAGAAGGACCTCGGCCCGCTCGCCTTCCCGCAGCTGCCGCCGTCGGTGGTCCCCTGCACCGTCGCCGAGTACTTCCCGGCGCCGTCCGAGACCGGGCTGACGGACGACCGCCAGCACGCCGTGGCCCTGGTCTACGTGGTGCCGGTGACGGGTGAGTGCCAGCCGCGCCAGAACGCGCTCGAGCTGACCTGGCTCACCCCCGAGGAGGCCCTCGGCGAGGACATCCAGGCCGAGTTCATCGGCGGCCGCGGGGACCTGGTGCGCCAGGCCCTCGCCCACGTGGGATGGGGGCGCTGAGCATGGCACCGGTCGTCGGCGGCTACCTCCGCCATCTGAAGTCCCAGGACGTGCAGCCCGGGGACAGCTTCCTGACCCGCCGCGGCGAGCCCGCCCCGCCGGTGGCCTCGACCCGGGTGATGCGGGACGACTTCGGCACCCCCGCGCTCGTGATCGCCACCCTCGAGGGCGGCCGCGAGGTCAAGATCGCCCACGGCTCCGTGATCCGGGTCCGCACGGACCGCCCGGAGGAGCGCAGGGCCGTCCCGGACACCACCTTCTCCCCCGTGGACGCGGGCTCCCCCGAGGAGCGGATCGTCGCCGTCGGCAAGCGCCACCTCGAGGACACCGAGCTGACCGCCACCGCGGCCCGGCTCTCGCACGGGTTGAACCTGCGCTCCGGCTCCCAGCTGGAGGACGTGTTCGGCATGGCCGAGCGGCTCTACCTGCTGCACGAGGACACCGAGGGCACGCTCGCCACCCTGGGCCTGCTGACGAACCTGCCGTGGGACGGGGCCGTGGGGCGGTGGAAGTCCATCCAGGCCGCGCTGTCCCTGGCGTCGCTGATCCTGCGCGAGGAGGGCGAGCACATCGCCGCCGCCAACCTCGGCCGGCGCCTGCTCGAGGCGGACGAGGTCCCCTCCGAGCCGGGCCGGGCGGCCCGGGTGCTCGAGGTGCGCCAACGCCAGCTCAACGAGCCGCCGCTCTACGACCGGGAGATCTCCCGCGCCCTGCAGGCCCGCGACGCCGAGGCCGAGTATCAGTGGCGCCGCGCCCGGTTCGACCAGCTGCTCTACCTGCGCGCCCGCGGCGGCTCGGAGACGCTCACGGACGCCGACCTGGATTCCCGGATCGCCCGGGAGCTCGGCACGCTGCGCACCCTCGCCGACGAGCTCGAGGCGAAGGCCGCCACGCGCCGGTGAGGCCCAGCCGCGGGACGGGCGTCGGGAGCCGGCCCCGTCCCCGGTGACACGCCCTCCGGGGTGCGGTTCGTGTGGCGCACCTCACTTTCCAGCCCCTGTCGGGGCTATGCTCCCGGCATGACCGGCTCCGCACCCGCCCAGCTCCGCCTCCTCCGCGCCACGGACGCGCCCGCCGTCCTGGCGGCCTTCCACGCGGGCACCGTCGGCATGGCCGATCCCGCAGAGGTCACCGACGAGGCCTCCGCCCGCGCCTACGTCGACGGACTGGTCCAGGCGGAGGGGACGGACGCCGTCGCCGTGGTGGAGCGCGGGACGGACACGCTCATCGGCCTGGTCGCCGTCGTGCGCGACGAGGCGCACGGCACCGGCGCGCTCACCGCCTGGCTGCATCAGGGCTGGCGCGGGGACGCGATCATGTCGCGTGCGGCGACCACCGTGACGGACGCCGAGCTGGCCGAGGGCGGCCTCGAGCGGATCGAACTGGCCCACCGGGCGGACAGCCCGACGGCGGGGGCCGTCGCCCGGGCCGCCGGGCTCCGACACGAAGGCACGCAGCGCGGCCGCCTCCGCGCGGGCGGGCGGCGGCTCGACGTGCACCGCTACGGCCGGCTGGCCGCGGACCCGCTGCCCGAGGAACGCGTCCGTCCCCTGCCGTGGGCCTCCGACGCCCGCCCCTGGGCCGACCGCTGACCGCGGCCCGCCCCCGACGACGCCCCACGACGACGCCACGCCATCCCGGCCCGATGCCCCGCTAGTTGTTGTGGGTCATGAGGTTCTTGCCACGGGGTACGGGCTGAGATGAGACGAGCGGGCCCCGCCCGGCAGGATGGAAGTTCCTCAACAACCCACCTGCCAGAAGAGACCCGCTCATGACCCACGCTAATGCACCCCTGACTCCCACCGGCCGTCTCAGGATGGTCCACCGCCACCTGCACGACGGGATCCCGCAGGCGCACGTGGCCGCCGAGTTCCGCGTCAGCCGCCCCACGGTGGCCACCTGGGTCGCCCGCTACCGCGCCGAGGGCGAGGCAGGACTGCAAGACCGGCCCAGCCGGCCGCGCCGTTCACCTGCCCAGCTCGATCCGGTCCTGGTCGCCCAGATCCACGCCCTGCGGCGGGAGCGCAAGTGGTCCGCACGGCGCATCCATCACCACCTCGCCTCCGAGGGCCACCGGGTGTGTCTTCGTACCGTGGGACGGTGGCTGCACCGACTCGGGATCTCCCGCCTACGGGACCTGACCCCAGCCGGAGAAGACCTCCGCCGGCAGCCGGCCCGGAGGATCACCGCGAGGGGACCGGGGCACATGGTGCACCTGGACGTGAAGAAAATCGGGCGCATCCCCGACGGGGGCGGCTGGCGTGCTCACGGACGTGACAGTGAAGCAGGCCGTGCTTCCAAGCGTGGTGCAGGCCGGCGGGTCGGCTACACCTATCTGCACTCGGCGATCGACGGGTTCACCCGGCTGGCCTACACCGAAGCGTTGGAGGACGAGAAGGCGGCCACGACCGTGAGCTTCTACTGCCGGGCGCGGGCGTTCTTCGCCGCCCACGGCATCACCGTGGACCGGGTGGTCACGGACAACGGGAACAACTACCGGGCCGTGGACTTCACCGCCAAGGTGGTCTCGCTCGGGGGCCGGCACCACCGGATCCGGCCCTACACACCCCGCCATAACGGGAAGGTCGAACGCTACAACCGTCTGATGGTCGATGAGGTCCTCTACGCCCGCCCGTACTCCTCAGAGACGGCCCGGCGTGAGGCGTTGGCAGTGTGGGTGAACCACTACAACTACCATCGGCCTCATACCTCCTGCGGGGACGCCCCTCCGGCCTCGTTGGCCCCGGCCCGAGTCAACAACGTCATGACCTCTTACAGCTAGTCTGCCGGGATGACCACCCCGACCGACGCCGTCCCGAGCCCGCATTCGCGGCCGTTCCTCCTCGTCCAGACGCGCCCCGAAGACGACGCCGCGGCCGCCGAGGTCGAGGCCGTCGAGCGGCTCGGCGGCTACTCGGAGGGCCGGCTGCGCGTGCTGCGCCTGGACCGCGCGGTGCAGCAGCCGGCCGCGGCCGACGGCCTGGACTGGGAGGCGGAGCTCGCGGACGTCGCCGCCGTGATCCTGCCCGGCAGCCCGTTCACGGGCACCGATCCCGAGGAGACCAAGTCCCCCGTGCAGCGCGCCGTGGAGGCGGAGCTGGGGCGGATGCTCGACGTCGTCCGGCGCCGAGACCTGCCGTTCCTCGGCTGCTGCTACGGCGTCGGCACACTGGGCCGGCACGCCGGCGGCGTCGTGGACAACGCCCATGGCGAGTCGGCCGCGCCCGTCGAGGTCACGCTCACCGACGAGGGCGTCGCCGATCCGCTGCTGGCCGGGGTGCCGCGCACGTTCGCGGCGTACGTGGGCCACAAGGAGGCGATGAGCGCGCTGCCGCCCGGCGCGGTGCTGCTCGCCGCGGGCGCCGACTGTCCCGTGCAGATGTTCCGGCTCGGCACCCGCCAGTACGCCACCCAGTTCCACCCGGAGCTGGACCAGGCCGGGATCCTCGAGCGCCTCGAGATCTACCGCGACCACGGGTACTTCGCCCCGGGCGAGTACGAGCCCACGGTGGCGGGGCTGGCCGCCGTCGACCCCGAGCACCCGCGCCGGATCCTGGCGAACTTCCGCACGCTGTTCGGCTGAGCCGCCCGGCCCACCCCGTAGCGTGGCCGCATGGACACGCACCGCGCCACCGCTTCCCTGCCCTGGATCGACGGCCCCGCCGTGCGCGCCGCCCTGAGCCCGCGCGCCGCCGTCGACGCGCTGGAGGCGGCCCTCGCCGCCGGCCTGGACCCGGAGGCCGACGCCCCCCGCACCCGCGTGGCCACCGCCGCCGGGCAGCTGCTGCAGATGCCCTCGACGCGCGGGACCGAGGTCGGCACCAAGCTGGTCACCCTCACGCCGGACAACCCGGAGCGCGGACTGCCCGTCATCCAGGGCGTCTACGTGCTGTTCGGCGCCCCGGGCGCCCCCGGCCAGGCCCCGCGGGCCGTGCTGGACGGCGTCGAGCTCACGGGCCTGCGCACCTCCGCGGTGTCCACGCTCGGGGTGCGGCTGCTCGCGGACGCCTCGCCCCGGCACCTGGTCGTGTTCGGCACGGGCGTGCAGGCGTGGGAGCACGCGCTCACGTTCCAGGACGTGTTCGGGCTGGAGCGGGTGTCCGTGGTGGGCCGCGACGCCGACCGGGCCGCCGCCCTGGCCGCGCGCATCGAAGCGGAGCTGGGCGTGACCGCGAGCACCGCGGACTCGGAAGCCGTGGCGGAGGCGGACGTCGTGGTGACGTGCACGGCCGCGACGGCCCCGCTGTTCGACGGGACGCTCGTGCCGGAGCACGCGACGGTCGTGGCGATGGGCTCGCACACCACGGACGCCCGCGAGACCGACGACGCCCTGGCCCGCCGCGCGACCGTGGCGGTGGAGTCGCGGGACTCGGCCGCCCGCGAGGCCGGCGACGTCACCCTCGCGATCGACTCCGGCGCCCTCGCCGGGATCGAGGACACGGTGACGCTGGCCGAGCTCGTGGCCGGGACCGCGCGTCGTCGGGAGGGCGCGCCCGCCCTGTTCGTCACCACCGGCATGCCCTGGCAGGACCTGGTGGTGGCGAGCGCGGTGGCGCGGGAGGTGCTGGGCTGAACCGGGGCGGCCGGGTCCAGCTGCCGGACTGAGGGCGTGTCCCGGCGGCTGACGGCGAGGAGGACGAGGGCGCCGGCGAGCCCGACCAGATTTCTCGCCACGAGCGGGGCGAGGCCGGCCTCCGCGGTGTCGGCCCAGTCGAACACGCCCCGTCTGGATAGAGTGACTCGCGCCACCCTCTTCACTGCAAGGCAGGACACATGATCGACGCACCCCTCGCCCAGCTCGCTGAGACGTACGCCCGTGACGCGCGGCTCGCCTCCACGAGCGGGGTCTCCGCCGAGCCGGAGGCGCAGCTGACGGTCCCGGTCTCCGAGTTCCTGCGCGCGTTCTCCTCCGTCACCGGGATTGGGGACCTCAGCCTGCTGCGAGAGGCCCAGCTCGACGGCGTGCGCCCGGACTTCGCCGCCCTGATCGACGGTCGCCCCTGCGGATGGGTGGAACTCAAGGCACCCGGCCACACGGTCATCGGAGAGAAGTGGCGCGGCCGGGAGAAGGGCCAGTGGGACCTGCTCTCCCAGCTGGACGCGCTGCTCGTCTCGAACGGAGACGAGATCGCCCTCTATGTCTCCGGCTCCCTTGTGGACACCGCGTTCCTGCCCGTCGACGGCGTCGCAGGCTGGGACGCGGACCGCCTGCGCACCGTCCTGGAACAGTTCACCCTGGCCCAGCCCCGGCCGATCACCCGAGTGAGCCAGCTCGCGGACCGCCTGGCCCCGCTGGCCCGCTTCCTTCGAGAGCGCCTCCAGGAAGGCCTGTCCAACAACTACCGCTCGGTGCGGGAGGCGAAGGCGGCCTGGGACCACACGGTGCACCACACGACCACGGACGCCCAGTTCGCCGGCGACGTCGCCCAGGTGGTGGCCTACTCCATGGCCATCGCCGGTCTCTCCGGCCAAGCGGACCGGAACGCCGACGGCGTGGTGACGCTCGAGGAGGCCAAGCACGCCCTGGAGACGGCCCACCGCAATGTTCTGGCGGCGTCCCTCGGACCGATCATCGGCATCCCGACGCTCATGGAGTACATCGCCCCGGAGGTCGGGGCCATCATGCGGCTGGTGTCCAGCATGGACGTGGCCGCCATCGAGCGCTCCACGGACTCCCGTGGTGAGCCGTGGCTGTGGTTCTACGAGGACTTCCTCCAGCGCTACGACCCGGCCGCCCGTAATCGGGCGGGTGTCTACTACACGCCGATCAGTGTGGTGCAGTGCCAGGTGCGCGTGGTGGACGCGCTGCTGCGGGAACGTTTCGGTCAGACTCTGGGCTTCGGCGCCCCCTCGGTGGTGACGCTGGACCCCGCGACGGGATCCGGCACCTACCCGCTGGCGGTCATCGACCGCGCGGAGGCGGCGGCCCGGGAGGAACGCGGCCCGGCGGGGGTGGCCCAGGTGGCCAAGAACCTCACGAAGAACCTGCTGGCCTTCGAGCTGCTGCCCGGCCCATACTCGGTGGCGCACCTGCGCATCGGCCAGCGGCTCGCTGAGGCGCAGGGTCACGCCTTCCAGGCGGAGGAGATCGGCGTGTACCTGACGGACACCCTGGAGGACCCCTCGGCGGGCATGGCGGCGGGGTTATTCGGCGACGCGCGGGTCCTCGCCGAGGCCGCCGAGGCGGCCCGCCGGATCAAGCGGGACCAGCGCATCACCGTGGCCATCGGCAACCCGCCCTATGACCGGGTGACCTCCGGCACCGGCGGCTGGGTGGAGCACGGGGACGGCGAGGACGCGCTGTTCGACGACGTGATCGGCCCCGCCCAGGAGCAGGGAGTGATCTTCTCCGCCCAGGCCTCGCTGTACAACCTGTACGTGTATTTCTGGCGGTGGGCCATCTGGAAGGCGTTCCAGCAGGACCCCGGGGACCAGGCGATCATCTCCTTCATCACGGCGTCCTCGTGGTTGACCGGCCCGGCCTTTGTGGGTCTGCGCGATCTGGCCCGTCGGACGGCCAGTGAGATCTGGGTGATGGACCTGGGCGGCGAGGGCCGCGGGGCCCGCCAGGAGGAGAACGTCTTCGACATCCAGACCCCGGTGGCGATCGTGATCTTGGTGCGCACCGGCAAGGCCGCCCGGGAAGCGTCCGTGTACTACCGGCGCTTCCGGGGCACGCGCGCGGAGAAGTTCGCGGCCCTGGACGCGGTGGCCCGGTTGGATCCCAGCGACACCCTGTGGGAGCGCCTGCCCGGTGGGGCGGGCGACCCCTTGGCACCGGCCAGCGGCGGGGAGGACTGGGCGGCCATGCCCGCCCTGGCGGACCTCTTCCCCTGGCAGCAGCCCGGGATCAAGTACAACCGTGCCTGGCCGGTGGCCCCGGATCAGGACACTTTGCAACGGCGGTGGCGAGAGCTGTTGGCCGACCCGTCCGCGGACGCCCGCGCGGAGAAGTATGTGACGGGCAACTTTGGGCGCACCATCCACACCGCCGTGAGCGGCCTGACGCCACTGGCGGCGCTGCCCGCCGACGCTGAGCACCGGCCGATCGTCCGCGTGGCCTGGCGCTCCTTTGACCGCCAGTGGACCTTCGACGATCCTCGATTGATCAACCTGGAACGCCCCGCTTTGTGGAAGGCGCTCTCGGACCGCCAGCTGTTCTTTGTCTCCCCCAAGACGGCCCGCATCAGCGGTGGCCCCGCCGTGACCGTGGCGACGGCGGTGCCGGATCTGCACTATTACAACAACCGTGGCGGCAAGGACGTCATCCCGCTCTACCGGGATGCTGAGGCCACTCAGCCCAACGTCACCGGCGAGCTGCTCCCATTGCTGGGGGAGCGCTACGGCCGGGAGGTCACGCCGGAAGACCTGGCCGCCTACGTCATGGGCATCGCCGGCCATGACGCCTACGTCCAGCGGTTCGACGAAGCCCTGGAGGGCAGCCCCGTCCGCGTGCCGCTGACGGTCGACCCGGCCCTGTTCGCCCGTGCCGTGAAGCTGGGTGAACGTCTGCTGTGGCTGCAGACCTACGGGGAGCGGTTCACCGGTGCAGATCGCCCCGCCGGCCGCGTACCCCGCATTCCTGGCCTGGGTTGGGAAGCCCCCGTGACGGCCTTGCCTGCCTCCCCGCGGGCCGTGTCCTACGACCCTGCAACCCAGCGGCTAAAGGTGGGGGACGGCGTCGTCACCGGCGTGAGTCCGGAGGTCAGGGCCTTCGCCGTGTCCGGCATGAACATCCTGGACAAGTGGCTCGGCGCCAGGACGGCCACCGGCATCGGCCGCGCCGCCGGCAAGGCAGCCACCCCGCTGGACCGTATCCGCCCCATCGAGTGGGCAGACGAGTGGAACGACGAACTCCTGGACCTGCTGCGTGTGCTCACCGAGACGGTCTCCCTGGGCACGGACCAGGCGGCGCTCCTGGACGAGATCCTGGCCGGCGACCTGATCCCGGCGAGCGAGCTCCCCGAACCGACCCCGGCCGAACGGAAGGTTCCCAAGACGATCAAGCGGGACTTCTCCACTGCGCAGGAGGAGATGTTCTGATGGACGCTGCGAACGTCATCGCCCTCGTGGTCTCCGTGTTGGCGCTCCTGGCCGCGGCATGGTCCGCCGTGGAGTCGTGGCGGTTGCGCCAGATCGAGAAGGGCCGCGACGAGCGGCAGGACCTGCGCGAAAAGCAGGAACAGGCACGCCAGGTCGCCGCGTGGATGTGCGTCGCCGCCCGGATCAATGACGAGTTCGGCGCCCCACCCACGCGGCGCTGGTTCCTCGCCGTGGAGAACTCCTCCCAGGTCCCGGTCTACGGGGCACGGGCCACGGTGGCGTCGAAGTATCCCGTTCCCGATCTCACCGCCGCCATGCTGCCTCCAGGACGCACCTACTTCGAACTGAGCAAGAACGAGTGGGGCTACGGCGTCCAGGCGGATGAACTGGACGTGGTCCCCCGGCCGCTGACCAACGCCGAACGGTTCCGGGTGACCGCCTTCACCTTCACCGACGCCGCTGGCGACCGCTGGTCCCGCGACCACCAGGGTCGGCTCTCAGCGACAAGTGGGAAAGAGTCTGAAGCGACTGATTGAGGGACAGGCAGGCAAGGGACCTGGACCAGCTCCATGCACAGCTCCGAGCCGACCACCCGCAGGCGGTGCCGGAGCAGCTCGAGTTCCATGGCCTGCGGTGTTTAACGGCAAGGACGACTGGACTGCCGCCCCCGTCGGCGTCCGCGCATGGGCCAGCCAACGCGCCGTCGAACTCATCGCCGCGCACACCCCGTGGTTCGGCTTCCAGGGTGTCGACGTCGACAGGCTGCGTCAGCGGCCTGGATGGGAAGACGCCAAACCGCACATCGTGGTGTCCGCTCAGCTCTTGAACCGCGTGCACCGGAGGACGTCCCTGCGTGCGGACGGCCTCCTGGTGATCGCCGATGACCACCACCTCCGCGATGACAGCCGTCTGACCTACCGACGCATGCGAGCCGCCTCGGTCCAGGGCCTCTCCGACGGAGCACTCGACCACCTGTTGGACACGATGTACTTCGGCCCTTCGAACCAGAGCCGCCTGCTGCAGGCCGTGGACGTCCTGACGTACTTCGAGCAGCGCCGCCGCCATGTCACTGAGCGCCACCGCGATGCCGTTCGCCGAATGAACGCCATCGGCCGATCGCTGAACAAGATCCGTCAGCACTCTTACGTCTGGACCCCTTGAACGCAGACACACGAAACCCCCGCTCGAAGGCGGGGGTCCGGTTGGACGGAAGACGCCGAAGCGCGTCCCGTGATGTCCAGTGTACTCGCCTCTGAGGACTCCCGACAGGGACATCCCGTTCGGGACCACGCCGCTCCACCCCGCCTCCCCGCTTGGAC
>NZ_JABFBA010000002.1:26244-45419 GCF_017168445.1 Micrococcus sp. KRD026
CCCACTACCCTGGATCCCATGCCCGACACCCCGCAGCCCCCCGCCGTTCCCGCGCACCCGGACCACTTCGGCTTCGAGGTGACCCACCGCCTGGAGACCCCCGGGCACGACGGCGCCCCGCTGGGCCGCACGGGCGTCATCACCACGCCGCACGGGCGGATCCAGACCCCGGCGTTCATCCCGGTGGCCACGCAGGCCACGGTCAAGGCGGTGCTGCCGGAGTCGATGAAGGACCTCGGCGCGCAGGCGCTGCTGGCCAACGCGTATCACCTGTACCTGCAGCCCGGCGACGACCTCCTGGACGAGGCCGGCGGCCTCGGCGCGTTCATGAACTGGCCCGGGCCGACCTTCACGGACTCGGGCGGCTTCCAGGTGATGAGCCTCGGCTCGGGCTTCAAGAAGGTCATCGACATGAAGGGCCCCGGCGCGCCCGAGGGGCAGGGCGCCGACGACGCCGTCGCCCCCGGCAAGGAGCGCCTGGCCAACGTCGACGACGACGGCGTCTGGTTCAAGTCCCACCTCACCGGGGACCGGCACCGGTTCACCCCCGAGGTGTCCGTGGGCATCCAGCACAACCTCGGCGCGGACATCATGTTCGCCTTCGACGAGCTGACCACCCTGCACAACTCCCGCGGCTACCAGGAGGAGGCGCTCGAGCGCACCCGCCGCTGGGCCCAGCGCTGCCTCGACGAGCACGCCCGCCTCACCGGGGTCCGCGCGGCGCGGCCGTACCAGGCGCTGTTCGGCGTGATCCAGGGGGCCCAGTACGAGGACCTGCGCCGCAAGGCCTGCCGCGACCTCGCGGGGATGCGGGCCGAGTTCCCGGCCGCGGGGGAGCTCGACGGCGTGACCTCCGGCTTCGACGGCTATGGCGTCGGCGGGGCCCTGGAGAAGGAGAACCTCGGGACCATCGTGGGCTGGTGCGCGCAGGAGCTGCCCGAGGACAAGCCGCGCCACCTGCTGGGCATCTCCGAACCCGATGACCTGTTCACCGCCGTCGAGAACGGCGCCGACACCTTCGACTGCGTCTCCCCCACCCGTGTGGCCCGCACCGGCGCGTTCTACACCCGCGACGGGCGCTACAACCTGCCCGGGGCGAAGTACCGCCGAGACTTCGGCCCGCTGGACCCCGAGTGCGACTGCTACACGTGCGCCCACTACTCCCGCGCGTACCTGCGGCACCTGTTCAAGGCGAAGGAGATGGTGGCGCACACGCTCCTGTCCATCCACAACGAGCGGTTCACGGTCTCGCTCGTGGACCGGATCCGCGCGGCCATGCAGGATGGCACGCTCGCGGAGCTCAAGGGCGAGACCCTCGGCCGGTACTACGCCCCGAAGGGCTGAGGGGCGCTGGGTGCGCCGGCACGCTGCGGGGGGGAGCCAGCACGCTGCGACGGGCGCGAGCCAGACGTTTCTGCTGTTCTGAGGGGGCTGTCTCGACCGATTCGTCTGGCTCAGCGCCGCTCGGACGCGTGGGGGACGTGAGCCAGACGATTCAGCGGCTCCTGCACAGGGCCGCCGACCCGGCTCGCCCTCCACGGCCCTCGCGGTCGCGGCGCCGGGGCCGCCCATGGAAGGAGAAGGTGGCGGCATGGTCGCCCCTCCTCCGCACGACGACGCCACCCTCAGCCCCGTCTTCCCGGTCGCCGCGGGGCTGCAGGCCGGCCTGACGGCCTCGCAGCTGCGCGGCCCCCGGTTCGACGCCCCGCACCACGGGCTGCGGCACACCGCCGGGGGTCAGCCCTCACTGGCCGACGTCGTCCGCGCCCTCCAGCGGACGAACCCCGGCACCGCGGCCACCCACGCCACCGCCGCTCGCCTCTGGGGGATGTGGCTGCCGCGGCAGTGGGAGCGCGGCCCCATCCATCTGGCGCGCACGCGGGCCGAGGGCGGGGCGCCGCGCCGCAGCGGCGTCGTCGGGCATGAGCTGCACCCGCAGGACCCCGTGCTGGTGCGCTCGGGGGTGCGGATCACGACGCCGGCCGCCACCTGGGCGGCGCTGGCGCAGCTGGGTCTGCCATTGGCCGACGTCGTCGCCGCCGGGGACAGCCTGCTGCAACGGGCTGACGGTCCGGCGGGCCGGTGTCGTCCCGGCGAGCATCCGCGGTGCACCGTGCGTGATCTGGAGGCGGAGGTGCTGCGGGTGCGCGGGAGGCGAGGGACGCGGACCCTGCGAGCGGCCCTGCCGCTGCTCAGGGACGGCGCGGATTCGAGACCGGAGACGCTCCTCCGACTGGCGCTGACCGACGCGGGTGTGCCGGAGCCGGAGGTGAATCCGCTGCTTCTGCTGAGTGACGGGTCCGCCGTCCGGCCGGACCTGGTGTGGCGGGAGGCCCGCGTCTGCGTGCAGTACGAGGGCGATCATCACCGGACGGACCCGCAGCAGTGGCGCCGTGACATCGAGCGCGACCGCCGGATGCAGGCCGAGGGGTGGATCGTGCTGCGCGTGACCGCCAGCGTCTTCACCCAGCGGGGCCTCAACGCCCTGCTGCGCGACCTCGCCGCCCACCTGCGGCTCCCTCTGCCTGCGTGAGCCAGACGAATCGGCCGCCGAGCCAGACGAATCGGCGGCAGGGGGGCGTGCGTACCAGCAGAAATCTCTGGCTCACGCCGCCGCCCCCGCTCGCGTCATCTCACACGAACGCGCCGACCCCCGTGATCTCGCGGCCGATGATCAGCCCCTGCACGGTCTCGGTGCCCTCGTAGGTGTGGATCGCCTCGATGTCCGCGAAGTGGCGAGCCACCTCGTTCTGGATGAGGATGCCGTTGCCACCGAGCAGGTCGCGCGCGTTCGCGGCGATGGACCGCGCGGCGCGCGTCGCCGAGTACTTGGCCATGGACGCCATCGGCCCGGTGAGCCGGCCCTCGTCCTCGAGCCGGGTCGCACGCAGCACGAGCAGCTGCACCTGGGTGAGCTGGGAGAGCATCTCGGCCAGGCGGGTCTGCACGCTCTGGGCGGCGGCCAGCGGCCGGCCGAACTGGATGCGCTGCCCCGCGTACTGCACCGCCGCCTCGTAGCAGCCCACGGCCTTCCCGAGGGCGGACCACGCGACGCCCACGCGCGTGGCGAAGAGGACGCGGGAGGTGTCCTTGAAGGAGCGGGCCTCGGGCAGGACGTCGGCGTCGGGCACGAAGACGCCGTCGAGGGTGATGTGGGCCTGGTCGATGGCCCGCAGCGCGACCTTGCCCTTGATGACCTCGGCCGTGTAGCCCTCGGACTCCTGGCGCACGATGAACCCGCGGACCTTCTCGTCCTCGGCGCTGCGCGCCCACACCACGGTCACCCCGCCGGCGGCCCCGTTGCCGATCCACTTCTTGTGCCCGTGCAGTCGCCAGCCGCCGTCGACGCGCTCGGCGCGGGTCTCCAGCGAGACCGAGTCGGAGCCGTGGGTCGGCTCCGTGAGGGCGAAGGCGCCGTAGAGCTCGCCGCGCGCCATGGCCGGCAGGTGCTCGGCACGCTGCTCCTCGCTGCCGCACAGCTGGATCGAGCGCATGGCCAGACCGCCCTGCACGCCCGTCATCGTGGCGATCGAGCCGTCCAGGCGCGAGAGCTCCATCATGGCCAGGCCCGCTGCAACGCGGGAGACGTCGGGCAGCCCGTCCACGGGGACGCCGTCGCGCAGCAGGTCGGCCTGCCCCAGGCGGGCCACGAGGTCCAGCGGGTACTCGTGGCGGTCCCACGCCTCCCGGATCCGGGGCAGCACGTCCGGCTCGAGGGCGAAGGCGCGGGCCCGACGCCACACGTCCTTCTCGGCGTCGGACACGTCCGTGAGTGCGAGGTAGAAGTCGGTGTCCAGCGGCGTGGCGACGTCGTACTCGGGCTCGACGGTGGGCAGGGTCTCGGTCATGGTGGCCTCCCGGGCGGGGTCGGAGAGATGGGTGTGTCCGTCATCACCCTACACCGACTGACACGCCATCTCACAGAATCAGACGCAGTCTCACCTCCTCTCCGCGCCCGTGGCACCATGGCCCGCATGACGACGCCCGCCGAGGACACCCTCACCGCCCTGATCCACCTGCTGGACCGCGAGGGCTACGACGCCGTCACGGCCGACCAGCTCGCCCGCCAGGCCGGCATGAGCCGGGCCAGCTTCTTCCGCCACCTCGGCGGGAAGGAGGAGGTGGTCTTCGCCGACCACGCGGCGCTGCTCGCCCGCCTGGACGACTTCCTGCGCGGCACCTCCCTCGGCGTGCGGGAGGCCCTGGAGGAGGCGGTCCTCCAGGTCTTCCGGCATCACACCGCCGATCCGGACCGGGCCCGGGCGCGCTCCCGCCTGCTGCGCGGCTCCCAGTCGCTGCGCACGCGCGAGCTGCTCACCTCGCACCGCTACACGGAGCTGTTCTCCGGCTGGCTCGCCACGGCCCTGCCGGACACGCCCGTGCGCGGCGGGGTCGCCGTCGGGCTGGCGGCGGCCGTGGTGGCCGTCCACAACCGCGCCCTGCGGGCGTGGCTCCACGCCCCGGCCGACGACGCCGAGGCCGGCCTGCGCGCGGACCTCGCGGAGGTCATCGCGCGGCTCACGGCCGAGCCGGCCGAGGCCGAGCGGACGCTCGCCGCCGTGCGCCGACTCCTGGACTGAGACCGGGCTCTCAGCGGCCGGCGACCTGCGCGTTCTCCGCCCCGAACGCGGGCGGGTAGCGGAACTCGCCGGCCGGCACCTCGGCCCCGTCCTGGAGCGTGAGGACCTGCAGCGCCTCGGGCTGCCGGGCGAAGGCCGCGTGCACGCCGTGCTCGGAGGCCCGGTGGAAGCCGAACTTCGCGTAGTACTCGGGCCAGCCGTAGACCACCACGACCTCCTCGCCGTCGGCCTGCGCCTTCTGCAGCAGGGCGTTGACGAGCGCGGTGCCGGCGCCCTCGCCCTGATGCTCGGGCAGGACGCCGTGCGGGGCGAGGGCGAGCACCTGGGCGTCGTCGATGTGGGCCCGGACCAGGGTGCCGTAGCCCATCGGGTCCGACTGCAGGTCCGTGCCGGGGATCGCGGCGGTCATGGCCACGAGGGAGTACTGGGGCAGCCAGCCCTCCGCGCCGCCGGCGAGCTCCTCGACGAGGTCGGCCTCGGCCGTGGACGCGAAGGCGAGTTCGGCGATCTGGCGGACGGCGCGGCGGTCCGCCGGATCGTCGTGATCGGCCTCGCGGGTGGACCAGCGGTGACCGAGATCCTGGCCGGCAGGGACGTGGGCGGCGCGGTGGCCGGGGGTCTGGGTGCTGTTCTGCTCGGCGCTCATGCGCTCACCGTAGCCAGGGTGTGACCCCGGATACAGGGACGGCGCCCTGCGTCACGCTCGTGACGCGGGCGCCGTCGCCTCCTCTGGCCGGGGGCGGGCTCAGTCGATCTGCAGCTCGCCCATCGGGCCGAAGCCCTCCGCACCGACCTGCTCGGAGATGATCTGGGGCGTGCTCGCCAGCAGCGGGCGCATCGCGTCCAGGCCCTCCTGGAAGTGCGGGGACGCGACGTGGGCCTGCGCTCCCTCGTCCGTGAACCCCTCGAGCAGGAAGTACTCGTTCGGGCCGCCCTCCACCGGGCGGTACCACTCGAAGAACAGGTTGCCGGGCTCGGAGCGCACGTCCGCGGTGTACTTCGCGACGGCGTCCATCCACTCGTCGGCACGCTCGGGCTGGACGGTGAACTTCAGGTTGATGAGGATCATGCCGTCCATTCTGGTCCACCCGGCACGGCCGCGGCACGGCCTCGCGTCCGCCGCGCGCGGAACCGCCGGGCCAGCAGCCACAGGCCCACGACGACGGCGACCACCAGCACGGCGACCAGCACCGGCAGGAACAGCGCGGCCGCGACGAGGCCGGCCGCCGAGACGTCCTCGGCCGCCGAGAGCACGGGCGCGGCGGCCCCCACCGTGACCGTGTCGGCTCCCACGACCGTCTGGACGACGTCGTTGACCGCGTCCACCCCGGGGATCTTGTCCGCGACGAGCTCGAGCGCGAGCAGGGCGCCGAGGATCCAGAGGGAGGCGTCGGCGGCGAGCCACGTCCACCCCGCGGGCAGGTCGACGAGCCCCGTGAACCGGTCCAGCAGACCCAGGGCGAGCAGGGGGATGTAGGCGTTGAGCCCGGCCGAGGTGGCCAGGCCCGTGCCGGTGAGGAACTCGAGCACGTCCGTCCCCGTCCTTCGCGGGTCGCTCGGGGCGCCCGGGCGGACGCTCCGGGTCCGAGGACCCTCGTTCCCCGGTGAACACCGCCGGCCGTCGGGCGCTTCCCGTCCGGGGTCGGTCCTACCATGGGCGCATGCCCCAGACCGCTCACTCCCCCCAGCACTCCGCCTCCGCCCCCGCGCTCGCCCTGACCATCGCCGGGTCCGAGGCCACCGGCGGCGCCGGCGCCCAGGCCGACCTCAAGACGTTCCAGGAACTCGGCGTCTTCGGCATCGTGGCGCTGACCTGCATCGTCTCCTTCGACCCGGAGGACGACTGGAACCACCGCTTCTTCCCCGTGCCCACCGAGATCCTCCAGCAGCAGCTCGACGCCATCCAGGGCGACTACCCGGAGCGGCTGCGCACCGTGAAGCTGGGCATGCAGGGCTCCCCGGAGGTCATCCGCACCTCGGCCGCGGCCCTGCGCCGCGCCGAGTGGGACCACGTGGTCCTGGACCCCGTGCTCATCTGCAAGGGCCAGGAGCCGGGCCACGCCCTGGACACGGACCAGGCGCTCAAGGCCGAGCTGCTGCCGCTGGCCACCTTCACCACCCCGAACCACTTCGAGACGGAGCAGCTCTCCGGCATGACCGTGCGCTCGGTCGAGGACCTGACGGCGGCCGCTCGGCGCATCCACGAGATCTCCGGCGCGGCCGTCCTGGCCAAGGGCGGGATGCACCTGCCCGGCCCGGACGCCGTGGACGTGTTCGTGGACGGGGACACCGTGGAGGTGCTCTCCGCCCCGAAGATCGGCCAGTCCGGCGTCTCTGGTGCGGGCTGCTCGCTCGCCGCCGCCGTCACCGCCGAGTTGGCCAAGGGTGCCACCACGCTCGAGGCCGCGCGCCGCGCCAAGGAGTTCGTGCGAGCCGGCATCGCGCAGGCGGTGGAGGGCCGCACGCCGTTCGCCGCCCTGTGGCAGGGCGGCCTGCGCTCCGCTTGAGCGCGCACGTGGGCCGCTGACTCGTCCTGAGCCGGGCGGTGCGCCACACTGGGGGCATGAAGCTCCCCTCCCCCGCCCCTTCCGCCCCCGGCGAGGTCCACCACTCGGCGTCGTCCGTTCCCGTCGACGGCGTCGAGGCCGTCTTCCCCGCGCTGCGCCAGCGCGCCCTCGCCCCGGGCGGCCGGCTCTACGGGCTGGCGGCGGCGGCCGCGGTCGGCGGGCTCACCCTGCTGGATCCGCACGCCCGCCGAGGGCGCGAGCGTCGGGCCCTCGCAGAGCTCGAGGCCGCCGTCAGCGGCACGGTCCTCGCGGCCGAGACCGCCAACGCCCTCCACACCGCCGCGATCGCCGACGGCGAGGTGGCCCCCTCCCCCGCCGCGCGTGCCCTGCGCGGGCTCGGCGGGCTGGCCGTCGGCGGCGCGGTCGCGGCGGTCACGCTGCGTGCCACCGGCCTGAACGACCGGATCGACGGTGCCCTGGTGCGCGGGCTCCAGCGGGTCGGCGTCCCCGCCCCGCGCGTCGCGCTGGCCGCAGCGGCCTCCCTGGCGATGCTGCTGGCCAACGAGGACGCCCGCCGGACCCGCCGCGACGCCGTCGAACTCGCCGTCACCGGACCCGCCGGCCTGGACGAGGACCCGGTCGACGAGGTCGAGCCGGAGGCCACCGCCGAGCTGCCGGTCGAGGTGCGCGTGCTGCTCGAGACCCTGCTCGACCCGGCGCTGGCCGAGGGCCGGGACCTGCCCGGGGCTGAGGCGCTGCGCTCCCAGCTGCCGCACGCGCGCACCGTCGCATCGGTGGCCGAGGCCATCCGTGAAGCCGGCGAGGTCCCGGACTGGGTGCCGCTCGTCGTCCAGACCGACGACGACGTCCGGCGCGCGGTGCCGAACGACTGCGTCTGGCCCGTCCGCGGCCGCTTCGCCTCCGGATCCGCCGGAGGACACGAGCTCGAGCTGCGCCTGCAGGTGATCGACGGGGAGATCGGCGCCCTGACGGTGACCCTGCCCGCGGACGCCGAGGCGGACAGCGACGCCTGGGACGCGTTCCAGGAGATCGAGTCCTTCCCCGGCGTCGAGGACCTGGCCTTCCACGTGGACGGCGACCGGCGCGCCTGACCGGGAACTCTCCCGGGGCCCGTCCAGCCCGGCCCACTACAGTGGGGACCCGCCCGACGTCGTCGATCCCCCCGCCCCGGTCGCGTCCGCCGCCCGTGCCCGTCGCCGCGCGGCCCGTTCCGGCCCCCGCCCGCAGCTGCGCATGGGACTGAACGGGTTCCTCGTGGCCTGGCTGCTGCCCAACCTCGTGATGGCCGCCGTGGTGGCGATCCTGGCCGTGGTCCCGGGCCTGCAGGCCTTCGGCAGCCTGACACCGCTGCTGACGGTGGTCGGGGTCGCCGGGCTGGTGGTGGGGCTGCCGCTGTGCCTGCTCGTGAACTGGGCGTTCCGGCACGTGCTCAACCAGTGGGTCCACGTGCTGGCGTACGCGCTGATCGGCATGCTCTACGGCCTGGTGGTGCTCACGCAGGGCGCGGCGGGCATCCTGCCGATGCTCATCCCGGTGATCGGCTTCCCGGCCGCCGTGCTCATGGCCCTGGGCCGGACGGCGGCCCGTCCCCTCGTCCGCACGGTCACCCCGGAGCCGTCGCCCGCCGAGCCGGCCTGAGCACGCCCGACAACGAGAAAGGACGATGGCCGGATGGCCATCGTCCTTCTCGGAACCGCGTCCGGGGCCCGCATCCCCTCAGGCATGTATCCCGGCTCGTGATTCGCACTGTGCACCGTCTCAATGGGGCATGACCCACTCTAGGAGGGACGACGGCGCCCCCGACAGTGGCGGAAGGTGCAGACTTTCGGGCCCTGATGTGATGCAGGTCACATGGGTCTGGTCCGCCGCTGCGACGGCGTCGGCCTCGTCAGACGGACCTGGGGAGCACCGCGCGCACCCGCCACCCCCAGCCCCCCGGCCCGGCCTCGATCGTGCCGCCGAAGGTGGCCACGCGATCCCGCATGGAGTTCAGGCCCACACCGGAGGAGTTCCACTGCGGCGGGCCGGACCGCTCGGTGACGGTGTTCTCCACCTCGAGCACCACGTCCGGCCCCGCGTCGCGGAGTTCGATGCACACGCGCGCGCCCTCGCCGGCGTGCTTGGCGACGTTCGTGGTGGCCTCCTGGAGCACCCGGTGCAGGGTGGAGCGCACGGAGATCGGCATCGCGTTCTGGTCGCAGCGGACGTCCGTCTCCACCGTCATTCCGAGACTGCGCAGCTCCTCGGCCAGTTGGGCCACGGGCAGCACCGGATCCGCGGACGTCGCCCCGTCCGCGCCCCCCGCGGCGCCCGGCTCACCGCTCGGGTCCACGATCCCGTCCTCCTGGAGGATGGAGAGCATGCGCCGCAGGTCCCGCAGCGCGTCCTTCGCGGAGTCCCCCACCACGTCCAGCACGCCCTGAGCCGCCTCCGGGGCGCCGAGGTAGCGTGCCGTCCGAGCCTGCATCGAGATGATCGTGAGGTTGTGCGCGACCACGTCGTGCAGGTCGCGGGCCAGGGAGCGACGCTCGGCCTCGGCGGCCAGCCGGGCCCGCTCCTCCGCCTCGAACACCCGGCGGCGATCCCGCTCCCGCCGGGCCAAGCTCTCGCGGATGAAGAGCCCGCCGCCGAGGCCCATGGACATGAGCAGCAGGATGAACCACGTCGCGTTCGACTGACCCACCGCGAACGGCTGGGCGACGCCCCAGGTCAGTGCCAGGACGGCGGCCGTGACGACGAACCCCCAGGAACGGGCGGTCGCCGCGACGGCCCCGAGGACCACGGGCGCGACGACGGCGAAGAGCACCTCGGAACCGCCGACGACGGTCGCGACGGCCCCGGGCAGGAGCAGGGCGAAGCCCACCGTGCTGCGCCACCACTGGGCGAGGAAGGCGCTGGTCGCCGACGCGATGGCGATCCCGTCCAGGACCGGGATGGCGCCGTGGCCCGGGCCGAAAAGACCGATGTCGGACGCGGTCGAGGCGAGCAGGAAGGCCGACCCGAAGGCGAGATAGACGCGGCTCAGCGGCGCCGCGGCCCAGAACGCGCCCCACCGCAGGCTGCGCGGCTGACGCCACGACGAGGAGCGGCGCGCCCGGGAGGGCGCGCCGCTCCGGACGGAGGGGATCGATGGGCTCGAATCAGGCATCAGGGGCGGACCGACCCGGGGTCAGTCGCACCAGATGCCGAAGTGGCGACAGGTCCACTCCGCAGTGCCCTTGGAGAGGCCCAGGGGCGTGACGACGTCGTCCTCGGCCGAGGCCGCCGAGGCGGCGGCGGCCGGAGCGCCGACGAGGGTGGAGGCGAGAAGGAGAGCGGAAGCGAGGAGAGCGCGAGTCTTCATGGCCCCAGTATGTATGACGCCCGTCACAAATGGTGCACGCCGCGCACAGGCCGCGCCGCGGCATGGCGCAGATGACGGCCGGCGGGCACCCCGGCCTCGCCCCGACGCCGACAAGGTGGCATGCGCCACAGCACCGGTTACGCTGACCTGCGTGTCCGAAGAGCTGCGCATCCTGATCGCCGACGACCAGCCGCTCATGAGCGGCGCGCTCCGCGTGCTCGTCGACTCTGCCCCCGGCATGACCTGCGTGGGTGTGGTCGCCAACGGCGTCGAAGCCGTGGAGGCGTGCGCCGCCATCGAGCCGGACGTGGTCCTGATGGACATGCAGATGCCCCTGATGGACGGGGTGGAGGCCACACGCCGGATCAAGGAGACCCACCCCGCGATCCGGGTCCTGGCGATCACCACGTTCACGTCCGAGGACTATCTCGTGCCGGCCCTGCGCGCCGGAGCGGGCGGCTACCTCCTCAAGGACGCGGAGCCGCCGGCCATCCTGGGCGCCATTCAGGCCGTCCATCGCGGCGAGTCCGTGCTCTCCCCCGCCGTGGCGACCAAGCTGCTCGCCTCGATCGAGCGGGACCGGCCGACGGTGGGCCCCACCTCGGTGCAGCCCGGCAGCCCCGACGGCTCCGACCTCACCGAGCGGGAGCTGGGCGTGCTGCGGCTGCTGGCCAGGGGTCAGTCGAACCCGGAGATCGCCGCGAACCTCTTCGTCTCCGAGTCCACGGTCAAGGCCAACCTCACGCGGATCATGGCCAAGCTGGAGGTCCGCGACCGCGTCCAGCTGATCATCCGGGCGGCCCAGCTCGGGCTCGTCACCCTCGCCCTGGACTGAGCGCGGCGGGGTCAGCCACGGGCCGCGATCTCGTTGCGCCGCGTGTTGAGGTCCTTCAGGACTTGCATCCCGTGCTCCACCACCGGGTCCGCCTCGGCCAGGAGCGACTCCTTGGCCGGCCCGTAGGCGAGGTCGGCGAACGTGCCGTTCTCCGGGTCGAGGGCCCGGATCTCCTGCTGCACCAGGCGCACCTGGTCCAGGCCGGCCGCGTACTCCACCGCTCGCTCGTCGATCTTCGTCAGGGACGCCTCCGCGTCCTCCGGGATCTGCTCCAGGGCGAACTGGGCCTCGTAGAGCCGGTTCTGGTACGTGCAGGGCTCCTCGATGTCGTAGAGCCCCACGCCGCGACCCACGGCCTCCTGATTGGCCTGGGCGATCTCCTCCGCCAGGCGCTTGCCGACGGCGACATCCGTGGGGGCGGCCATGCCGGCCTCCGCCATGGCCACGTTGACGGTGCCGCCGCCGATCGAGATGACCGCGCTCTCCATCCCTTCGGGCGCGCCCTCGTCCGAGGTGGTCATGCTCGCGGTCGCCCCCTGCGGGAGCCGATCACGCAGCCAGGAGTAGGACTCCTCCCCCATGCAGAGGTTGGGGCCGACCTTGAGGCCCTCCGGGTTGCGGCCCGCGCTCGTGACGCCGGCGAGGACCACGGTCCGCTCGGTGCCGCCTTGGTTCACCACCACGGTGTTGCCGTCCAGCACGGTGACGATGTCCACGCGGGCGGCGTCGGCGGCCACGCCGCGGAGGACGGTGACGATGCCCAGCAGGAGCAGGACGGCGGCGACGGCGAGGAAGACCAGCAGCCCCTTCAGGGGGACCCGGGCACGGGCGGCGACGTGAGTCATGCGGACTTCCTGCAGGTGGACGGCGGGACGGGGGGCCGCGACGATGGCCCGGAGCCCGAGTCTAGCGAAGGGCCCCGGGACCGCCGAGCGGCGGGCCGAGGGACGGCTGCGTCGGGCTCAGCGCTCCCGGCGGTAGAACGGCGTGGCCACCACGGTGAACGGCTCGCCGCGGCCGCGCAGGTCCACCTGCAGGGACGTGCCCTCGGCGGCCACGTCGCGGCGGACACGGGCCAGGGCGATGGGGTGTCCGAGGGTCGGGCTGGGGGCGCCCGAGGTCACCTCGCCCACCCGCTCGCCGGACTCGTCCAGCACGGCGTAACCGTGCCGGGCGGCACGCCGACCCGCGCCCTGCAGCCCCACGAGGACCTCCTCGACGTCGTCCCTGCCGACCAGCGCGGATCGTCCGACGAAGTCGGCCTCCTTGCTCGCGGGCACCGCGAAGCCGACGCCAGAGGCGTGCGGCTGGTGCCCGGTGTCCAACTCGTTGCCGTAGAGCGGCATGCCCGCCTCGAGGCGCAGCGAGTCCCGCGAGGCGAGCCCGCACAGCGTCAGCTCCACGCCCGCCTCGTCCGCGGCCGAGAGCATCGTGTTCCACACGGCGGAGCCGCGGTCGCCGGCCTCGGCGGTGGAGGCGGCGGGCAGGAACAGCTCGAAGCCGTCCTCACCGGTGTAGCCGGTGCGGGCGACGACGGCGATGACGTCACCGGCGTCCGTGGGCACGGTCAGGGTCAGGTGGCCGTAGTACTTCAGCTCGGACAGCTGCGCCGCGGCCTCCGGCATGGCCCGGGCGAGGATCCTCTCGGCCTGCGGGCCCTGCACGGCCACGAGGGCGGTGGTCGAGGACTCGTCCTCGACGACGGCGTCCCAGCCCGACGCCCGCTGGTTCAGGGCGGTGTGGACCGCGGCGATGTTGCCAGCGTTGGGCACCACCAGGTAGTCGGGCTCGGAGCCGGCCTCGCCGTCGTCCATCCGGTAGACGATCGTGTCGTCCAGGATGGTGCCGGCGTCCGTCAGGCACAGGGCGTACTTGGCGCGGCCGGGCTTCAACGTGGAGAGCACGCTCGAGAGGGCGTGGTCCAGCATGGCCCCGGCCTCCGGGCCGGTGACCCGGATCTCGCCCATGTGGGAGAGATCGAACAGGCCGGCGGAGGTGCGCACGGCCTTGTGCTCGGCCAGCTCGGAGCCGTACTTCAGGGGCATGTTCCAGCCGCCGAAGTCCGTGAACGTGGCGCCCGCGGCCTCGTGGACCGGGTGCAGCGGGGAGTTGCGCGTCGAATCGCTCATGGGGTGATCCTCTCAGTCCTCGTCGGCGGTGTCGGCCACGGCGTCCTCGAACGCCTCGGGCGGCGGGCACGAGCACACGAGGTTGCGATCGCCGTAAGCGCCGTCGATGCGGCCCACCGGCGGCAGGTACTTGTCCAGACGCAGGCTCGGCACCGGCGTGCCCGCCTGGGCGCGCGAGTAGGGGCGATCCCACTCGTCGGCCATCAGGACGTTGAGGGTGTGCGGGGCGCGACGCAGGACGGAGTCCGCCACGGTCTCCGGGGTGACGGCGGTGATCTCGGCGTGGATGGCCTCCATCGCCTCGATGAACCGCTCGATCTCCTCGAGGTCCTCGGACTCGGTGGGCTCCACCATGAGCGTGCCGGCCACGGGGAACGCCAGGGTGGGGGCGTGGAACCCGTAGTCGATGAGGCGCTTGCACACGTCCTCGGCGGTCACGCCCGTGCGGGCCGTGAGCTCGCGCAGGTCGAGGATGCACTCGTGCGCCACGAGGCCGTCGTTGCCCGTGTACAGCGTCGGGTAGAGGGGCGCGAGGCGGCGGGAGATGTAGTTGGCGCCCAGCAGCGCGTGCGCGGTGGCGGAGCGCAGGCCCTCGGCGCCCATCAGGTGGATGTAGGCCCAGGAGATGGGCAGCACGCCGGCCGAGCCGTGCGGGGCCGCGGTCATCAGGGCCTCGCGGGAGGGCAGGTACGGCACCAGGTGCTCGCCCACCGCCACGGGGCCCACGCCCGGGCCCCCGCCGCCGTGCGGGATGCAGAACGTCTTGTGCAGGTTCAGGTGGGAGACGTCTCCGCCGAACTCGCCCGGCTGGGCCAGGCCCACGAGCGCGTTGAGGTTGGCGCCGTCGATGTACACCTGGCCGCCCGCGGCGTGCACCGTGGCGCAGACCTCCTTGACGTCGGCGTCGTAGACGCCGTGCGTGGAGGGGTAGGTGATCATGATGGCCGCGATGCGGCCCTCGTTCGCCGCGATCTTGGCGTCCAGGTCGGCGGCGTCGATCGTGCCGTCGTCGGCGGTGGCGACGACGACGACCTTCAGCCCCGCCAGCACGGCCGAGGCCGCGTTGGTGCCGTGGGCGGAGGCCGGGATCAGGCAGATGTCCCGCTCACCCTCACCGCGGGCCAGGTGGTACTGGCGGATGGCCCACAGGCCCGCGAACTCGCCCTGCGAGCCGGCGTTCGGGGCCACCGAGACGCCCGCGTAGCCGGTGATCTCGGCGAGCTTGGCCTCCAGATCCGCGATCAGGAACCGCCAGCCCTCGGTCTGGTGGTCGGGCGCGAACGGGTGGATGGAGCAGAACTCGGGCCAGGAGATGGCCTCCATCTCCGCGGTGGCATTGAGCTTCATGGTGCACGAGCCCAGCGGGATCATGGTGCGGTCCAGCGCCAGGTCGTAGCCGGAGAGGCGGCGCAGGTAGCGCAGCATCTTCGTCTCCGAGTGGTGGGTGTTGAACACCGGGTGCATCATGAACGCGGAGGAGCGGCGCAGCGACTCCGGCACGGCCGGGGTGGCCACGGCGCCCTCGTGCGCAGAGGCCGGCAGGGAGCCCGCGTCCAGGCCGAACGCCGTCAGGACGGCCACGAGGTCGGCGTCGACGGTGGTCTCATCGGCTGCGATCCGCAGGGTGTCCGCGTCCACCAGGCGCAGGTTCACGCCGTTCTCCTCGGCGGCCTGCAGGACCTGCTCGGCCCGGCCGGGCACGCGGACGGTGATCGTGTCGAAGAAGTGCTCCTCGGCGACCTCGACGCCACCGGCCCGCAGCGCCTCCGCCAGGCGGACGGCCTGGGCGTGGGCGTGGCGGGCGATGCGGGCGATGCCCTGGGGGCCGTGGTAGACGGCGTACATCGAGGCGACGATCGCGAGCAGCGCCTGGGCGGTGCAGATGTTGGAGGTGGCCTTCTCGCGCCGGATGTGCTGTTCGCGCGTCTGGAGGGCGAGGCGGTAGGCGGGCTTGCCGGCGTCGTCGTGGGAGACGCCCACGAGGCGGCCCGGCATGCTGCGCTGCAGGCCCTCCTTCACGGCCATGTAGGCGGCGTGGGGGCCGCCGAAGAACAGGGGCACGCCGAAGCGCTGCGTGGAGCCGACGGCGATGTCCGCGCCCTGTTCCCCGGGCGGGGTGATCAGGGCGAGGGAGAGGATGTCCGCCGCGACGGTCACGAGGGCGCCGGCCTCCTTGGCCTGCGCGATGACGGCGGCGTGGTCGTGGATGCGGCCGGAGTCGCCGGGCTGCTGCAGCACGACGCCGCACAGGCCCTTCTCCTCGACCTCGGCGCGGACGTCCTCCGGGATGCCTGCGGAGAGGTCGGCCACGCGCACGTCGATGCCCACGGCCTCGGCGCGCAGGCGCACCACGGAGAGGGTCTGCGGGAAGAGATCCGCGTCGAGGAGGGTGACGCCGTCGGTCCTGCGGCGGTTGGCGCGGTGCATGAGGAGCACGGCCTCGGCGGCGGCGGAGGCCTCGTCCAGCAGGGAGGCGTTGGCGATGTCCAGGCCGGTGAGGTCCTGGACCATCGTCTGGTAGTTCAGGAGGGCTTCGAGGCGGCCCTGGGAGATCTCCGGCTGGTACGGCGTGTAGGCCGTGTACCAGGCCGGGTTCTCCAGCACCTTGCGGAGGATGACGCCCGGGGTGACGGTGTCCGAGAAGCCCTGCCCGATCATCTGGGTCTTCATGACGTTGCGGCCGGCGATCTCGCGCAGCTGCTCCAGGACCGCGGACTCGGTCAGCGGGGCGGGCAGCTCGAGGGGCTTCGGCTGGCGGATGCCGGCGGGGACGGCGGTGTCCACGAGGGCCTCGAGCGAGTCGTAGCCCAGGGTCTGCAGCATGTGCTCGACGTCCGCGGGGCGCGGGCCGATGTGGCGGGCCACGAAGGGGGCCGAGGCGGTGTCCTTGGGCTCGACGCGCTCGTGGGGCAGCGCGGTCGTGCTCTCGGTGGTCTGGGGGCTGGTCACGGGGTACCTCCGGGGGATCCTGCCGTGGTCACGGCGTGGGTCTGCTCCTCCCCGCTCTGTCATGGACCTGAGAGTTTCCGACGCCCGGGTGGGCGGCTTGCACCGTCGGTGGTCTCGGTCCGGACGCGGGCGCGGCGGAGTGAGACGCTTTCCAGAGCGCCTGACCCCACGCGGTACGGATGCCTGAGAGATTCCCGGGGAGGGTTTGCTCCTTCGGCGGCCTGCTCACGCGGCCGGCCGGGGCAGGACGCGCGCCGACGCTCTCCCGCGCGGGGCATGCGGCGTGCCGTCAGTATCCCACACGTGTAGGCCGCGTCACAGGGCGCCCGGGAGGGGCCGGACGGGGCGTGTCGAAGGCTTTCGTTGATGAAACGGGCGCCCGGGAGGGGTTGAGTCGCCCCACGCGCCCGGGTCTACCGTGGCGAGGACGGGCGGGCGTGTTCCTCCGCCCCGGAGCCGACCGAGGGAGCGATCCACCCATATACACCCGCAGCCGGAACGACGTCGAGAAGGTCGAGTGGGGCGGGGGCACCTCCGAACGCCTCCTCACCGCGAAGGACGAGATGGGCTTCGCCGTCGCCCACACGATCGTGCGCGCCGGATCGTCCTCGAAGCTCCAGTACCGCAACCACCAGGAGGCCTGCTACTGCATCGCGGGCAACGGCTCCGTGGTGGAGCCGGACGGCACCGTCCACGAGATCACGCCGGGTGTCATCTACGTCCTGCCGGACCACGAGCCGCACGACCTGCGCGGCGGCACCGAGGACATGCACCTGATCTCGGTGTTCAACCCCGCCATCACCGGCGACGAGAAGCACACCCTGTCGGAGGACGGCTACTCCAGCTACTGAGCCCGGGCACGGTGAGGGAGGCGTCGACGACGGCGCCTCCCGCGTCGGCGCCGACGGCAGCGTCCGGTCGTAGGGTGGCGGGGTGCTCAACCTGTGCGCCCCCGAGCGCACCGTGCGCCGCAACACCCACCTGGCGCTGGTGCTGACCGCGATCGCGGGGATCCTCAACTCCGTGGGCTTCGTCGCCGTGGCCACGTACACGTCCCACATGACGGGGATCGTGGCGTCCATGGCGGACGCGGCGGTCCTCCACGCCCCGGGTCTGGTCGGCACGGGCCTGCTCGCGCTGGCCATGTTCATCCTGGGCGCGGTCGTCTGCGCGCTGGTGTTCAACTGGGGCCGGGTCAACGGCCTCCGGTCGCGGTACGCCAACATCCTCCTGCTCGAGGGCGTCGGCATGCTGGTGTTCGGCCTGCTCGCCGAGCACGTCCGCGATGCGCACCGGCCGCTCGTCGTGGTGGCCGTGCTGTGCTTCACCATGGGCCTGCAGAACGCCTTGATCACCCGCATCGGGGCGTGGCCGATCCGCACCACGCACGTGACGGGCATGGTCACGGACATCGGCGTCGAGCTCGGCAAGATCCTGTACCGCAACGCGCCCGCGGCCGTGGCCCCCGTCGTCGGGGAGCCGCGGCGCGTGGGACTGCTGGCGCTGCTCGTGGCCCTGTTCTTCCTGGGCGGGGTGGCGGGCGCGGCCGGCTACCTCTGGCTGGACTTCGAGGTGGTCATCCCGGTGGCCGGCGTGCTGCTGCTCATCGCCCACCGCCCGCTGGTCCAAGACCTGCAGGACGCGTGGCTCACACGAAGGCCGAGACGCCGGTGAGGGCCCGCCCCACGATCAGGGTGTTCATGCCGTAGGAGCCCTCGTAGGAGTAGATGGCCTCCACGTCCCCCATGATCTTGGCGATCTCGTGCTCCGTGAGCAGGCCGTTGCCGCCGAGGGCGTCGCGGGCGAGCGCCGCCGAGGACCGGGCCAGCCGGGTCGAGGTGGCCTTGGCCATCGCCGCGTGCATCATCTCCATCCGCCCCTCCTGCCGCAGGGCGTCCACCTGGAGCATCATCCCGGCGGAGGCGGCCAGGTTGCCGGCGACCTCGGCGATCTGGGCCTGGATCAGCTGGAACGCGGCCAGTGGGCGGCCGAACTGCTCCCGCCGCAGCGCGTAGGAGCGCAGCACGTCCAGCACGCCCATCTGCGCGCCGACGCCCTGCCAGCCGACCCACATGCGCGAGTCGCGCAGCAGGGTGCGGGTGGCGGCGAAGGTGGTGGCGCCGGGCAGGATCGCGTCCGCGGGCAGGCGCACGTCCAGGGTGATGTCCGCATTCTGCATGATCCGCAGGCCCATCTTCCCGCTGATCTTGGTGGCCTCGTAGCCGGGGGTGTCGGTGGGCACCACGAAGCCCTTGATCTCGCCGTCGGCGGTGTCGCGCGCCCAGACGAGCGCGACGTCGGCGATCGTGCCGGCCCCGATCCAGCGCTTGGCGCCGCGGATGACCCACTCATCGCCGTCGCGGGTGGCGGTGGTGGCGAGGCCGCCGGCGATGTCCGAGCCGTGGTCCGGCTCGGTGAGGCAGAACGCGCCCAGGGCGTCGAAGGATTCGAGGCGCCCCTGCCACGTGGCCTTCTGCCGCTCCGAGCCCAGGCCGGTGATCATGCCGAGGTTGAGCTCGTTGTGGATGCCCACGAGGGCGGACAGGGACAGGTCCACGCGGGCGATCTCCGCGTGCACGAGCTGCTGGAACAGCGAGGACGAGCCGTCCAGGACGAGGCGCCCCAGACCCAGCTCGGCCAGGCCCGGCAGCAGGTCGAACGCGAACTCCTCGGCGTCCCAGTAGCGGGTCAGGTGTGGCCGCACGCGGGTCTGCAGGTGGTCCTCGATCGCGTCGAGCCGGGCACGCTCGACCGGTTCGAGGCGGTCCCGCAGGCGCAGCAGGTCCACGTGGGGCAGGCCGGGGGGGACGG
>NZ_JABFBA010000002.1:45519-57479 GCF_017168445.1 Micrococcus sp. KRD026
ACCGCGGACTCGCCCACCGGCCCCCGCTCCCACCCCTCCGGCCGCACGGAACAGCTGTTCGGCATCCGCCGCCATGCGCTGATGACCGAGCGGAACGGCGCCCTCAACCCGGCCGCGTTCGAGGTCGGCCCGTGGTGCCTCGACCTGGACGGCCGGCCCACCGGCGCGGCGGCCACCGTGATCATGGACAACGCCACGGCGGTGGCCGTGCACCACGCGGCCCGGGACATCGAGACCGTGGTCACCACCGAGCTGCAGGTCAACGTGCTCGGCCCGCTGCCCGCCTTCGACGCGGCGGCGGTCACAGCCGGGGACGAGGACGGCCCGCTGCTGGAGTGCTGGACCCGCCCGCTGGCCTGGGATGCCGGCGGCGGCGTGGCCCGCGCGTGGCTCGAGGACGCGGACGGGCGTCGCGTCGTCGAGGCGACCGGCTGGTTCCAGTCGGTGCCGGCCGGAGCGCCGGAGCGGATGGCCGAGTTCGTCGCGGCCGGACGGCTGCCCCGCGGGGCCGAGACCCGCGTGCCCATGCCGGGGCTGCTGGCCGCCCGCCCCGAGTCGCTGCCGGCGGCCGATCCGGACGTGCGCCCCGCCGTCGCTGCCGCGGCGAGCGCGGGCGCCCGCTTCGCCCCGAAGCCGGAGCTGGCCAACCCGTCGGGCGCGGTCCACGGCGGGGCCATGACGCTGCGGGCGGTCATCGCCGCGCAGGCGGCCATGCCGGACCGCGTGCGCTACGACGTCCAGGCCGTGCACGTGGTGTTCGTGCGCCCGGGGCATGGCGAGATGGTCGCCCTCACACGGGTGCGACACGCCGGCCGGTCCCTGCGCCTCGTGGAGGTGGACCTCGTGCCGGTCGGCGCCGACGGCGTCCCCGTGGCCGACAAGCCGATGGTCCAGGTGCAGGTCACCTTCCGCGCTGCCCGGAGCTGACGCCCCGCCCGCCCGAGCACCCGAGCGCTTTCGAACGTGAGAAAGGGCCTATCTCACGTTCGAAAGCGCTCATTCCCCCGACATCACGTTCGAAAGTCCCGGGAGGAGGAGGGGCCGTCGTCGTGCGGCCGGCTCAGCGGCCCACGGTGCCGAACCGGGAGGCCACGGGGGCCGTGAAGGCGGGCTTCAGGAAGAACCACGCGGCGGCGGTGACCGCCACGCTCACGAGGAACACCACGAGGCCCCACGCGTCGGTGGCCCCGCCGCGCGAGGTGTACATGTGGTTCAGGTTCGTCAGCAGGCCCGTGAAGGCCACGAGGAACACGTGCACCACGATGAACGCCACGAAGAAGACCATCACCGGGAAGTGCACCTTGCGGGCCACCTCCATGGGGAACGCCTTGTTCAGTCCCTTGGCCTCCGTGGGGAACCACGAGGACATGCGCCAGCCCGTGAGGGCGGCGAGCGGGGCGGCCACGAACACCACCAGCGCGTAGGAGAGCATCTGCAGCGCGTTGTAGTGCACCCAGCCGTTCTCCGTGGGCCAGTCCAGGGACAGGTATTGGATGCCGGCGGACAGGGCGTGCTGGAACACGTGCGGGTCCGTGGGCACGATCCGCGCCCAGTGGCCGGTGGCGATCAGCAGCACCACGAAGATCAGGCCGTTGAGCAGCCACAGCGCGTCGAGGGCCTGGTGCATCCAGATGGTGAGCGAGAACTTCTTCGGGGTGTTGCCCCGCGCGGAGAACAGGCCGTCCTTCGTCGGCGTGAAGTTGGCCGGAGGCCGTGTCTCGTGACGGATCTGCAGGCCCGTCCGGATGATCAGCACCATCAGGAACATGTTCAGGAAGTGCTGCCAGCCCATCCACCAGGGCATCCCCTCGGGGGTGCCCTCGGGCAGGACCGGGTGCCCGTCGTAGGTCGCGATGAAGTCCGCCACCGGGTCCAGGCTCCGCAGCCAGCGTC
Source organism: Micrococcus sp. KRD026 (assembly GCF_017168445.1). Lineage (NCBI taxonomy): Bacteria > Bacillati > Actinomycetota > Actinomycetes > Micrococcales > Micrococcaceae > Micrococcus > Micrococcus sp. KRD026. The sequence continues at coordinate 47,413 of NZ_JABFBA010000002.1, forward strand.
CGGCCAGCACCGCGAGCAGCGCCAGCACCACGACGCCGGCCACCGCCGGCAGCGCCTTGCGCAGACGGGACGGGGCGGCGGACTCGGCGGCGTCCGTCTCCGCGGCCCGAGCGGGCGTGCCGGTGGCGGCACCGGGGGCGGCCCGGGGCGGCTGCGCGGCGGAGGCCGGCGGGGCCGAACGGGTGTCCGGCGCGGTGGGGGCCGGCTCCGCAGTCGGCGCCGCGGCCACGGGGGCGGCGACGGCCGGTTCCGCATCGGCCGGCTCGACATCGACCGGCTCGGCGACGACCGGCCGAGCCGGCGCCGCGGCGGCGGGCTCGGCGGTGGCCGGCTCCGGTGCGACGACCTCCTGCGCCACCGTCTCCGGTGCGGTGGCGACGCCCACGACGGCCAGCTCGGTGAACCACTCCCCCTCCCGGGCGAACGGCACGTACCCGGCCATGCGTCGCCGCTCCGCGAGCGGCACGAGGTCGGACTCCACGGGCGCGCCCACCCCGGCCGCGGCGGGCGCACCGGTCGCGGCGGCGGCGACGGCGGCCGCCACGTCCGGCACGACGCGCTCGGTCTCGGCGGGTGCGGGGGCCCGCGTCGGGGACGCTGAGGCGGCGATCGGCTCGGGGGGTCGGCGAGGGCGGTCATGGCTCTCCTTCGGGGGCGGTCCGACGACGGCGGGCGGTTTCACCGAGAATCCGACTGTAGGACTTCCAACTATCCAGGTCTGACAGTAGTGTTCCAGATCACAGACCCCCGGCCAAGGATCCGTTCAGCAGCCACCCCGAGGAGGGACCCATGACCGTCCAGGACCCCACCGCCGTCGCCGCCCCGTCGCCGACGGAGGTGTTCCGCGCGGCCCGCGACCTGCTGGTCGAGTGCCAGACCGACTATGAGCGCGCCCGCGCCGAGTTCGAGTGGCCCCGCTTCGAGCACTTCAACTTCGGCTTCGACTGGTTCGACCGCCTGGCTCAGGACCCGGCCCGCGCGGACGTGCCGGCGCTGATCATCGCCGAGGACGACGGGCGCAGCACCGAACGCACCTTCGCCGAGCTCTCCGCGGCCTCCAGCCGGGTGGCGAACTGGCTCTCCGCGCAGGGCCTGCGCCGCGGCGACCGCCTCATCCTGATGCTGAACAACCAGGTGGAGCTGTGGGAGTTCATGCTCGCCTGCATCAAGCTGCGGGTGGTCATGGTGCCCACCACCACGCAGATGACCTCCGGGGACCTCGAGGACCGCGTGACGCGCGCCGGCGCCGCGTGGGCCGTGGCCGGCGCCGAGGACCTGGCCAAGTTCGCCGGCGTCGGCGAGGACCTGCACCTGGTGCACGTGCCGGGCGTCTTCGCGGAGGGCCCGGCGCGCCGCGCCCCCGAGGTCGCCGGCCACACCGTGCTCTCCTACGACGACGCCGACGACGCCGCCACCGAGCTGACCCCGGCCGAGCCGACCCCCGCCGACGAGACGCTGCTCTTCTACTTCACCTCGGGCACCACCTCGAAGCCGAAGCTCGTGGAGCACACCCACACCTCGTACCCGGTCGGCCACCTCACGACGCTCTACTGGATCGGTCTGGAGCCGGGCGACGTGCACCTCAACGTGGCCTCCCCGGGCTGGGCCAAGCACGCGTGGTCCAACTTCTTCGCCCCGTGGATCGCGGAGGCCACGATCTTCGTGCACAACGCCCGCAAGTTCGACCCCGTAGCCCTGATGGCCAACATGGCGCGCTACGGCGTCACGAGCTTCTGCGCCCCGCCCACCGTGTGGCGCATGCTCATCAAGGCGGACCTGGCGCAGCTGACGACCCCGCCGACCAAGACCATCTCTGCGGGCGAGCCGCTCAACGCCGAGGTGATCGACCAGGTGCACAAGGCGTGGGGCACCACGATCCGCGACGGCTTCGGCATGACCGAGACCACCCTGCAGGTCGCGAACACCCCCGGCCAGAAGGTCGTCATCGGCTCGATGGGCCGCCCGCTGCCCGGCATGGACGTCACCCTGCTCGACCCGCTCACGGGCCAGGAGGCCGAGGAGGGCGAGATCTGCCTGCGCCTGGACCCGCGTCCGGTGGGCCTGTTGAAGTCCTACTACGGCAACCAGGAGAAGACGGACGAGGTGTTCCGCGACGGCGTCTTCCACACCGGCGACATCGCCCGCCGCGACGAGAACGGCGTGCTGACCTATGTGGGCCGCGCGGACGACGTCTTCAAGTCCTCGGACTACAAGGTGTCCCCGTTCGAGCTGGAGTCGGTGCTGGTCAAGCACCCGGCCGTGATGGAGGGCGCGATCGTCCCCACCCCGGACGAGCTGCGCCTGGCCGTGCCGAAGGCCTTCGTCACCCTCGCCCCGGGCCACGAGCCCACCGCGGAGACCGCCCGGGCGATCCTGCAGTTCACGCTCACCCAGCTGCCCCCGTACAAGCGCATCCGGCGCATCGAGTTCCTCGAGCTGCCGAAGACCATCTCGGGCAAGATCCGCCGCGTGGAGCTGCGCAAGGCCGAGGTCGAGCGCGCCCAGACGGGCGCCGCTCCGGACGGCTACGGCACCGAGTTCCGGGAGGAGGACCTGGACCTGCAGCGCTGACCGGCCGTTCCCCGCCACCGCCCCGTCCGTGTCCGGCGGTGGCGGGGGACCCCCGGTGCGCCGCTAGTCTGGAGCGCCATGAAGAAGCCACCCCTCGCCCAGGACCCCATCCGGGAGGCCGCCCGGAACTGGGAGCGTCACGGATGGGGTGACGTCGCCCGCCCGATGGCCGCCATCACCTCGATCATGCGGGCCCAGCAGATCCTGCTGGGTCGGGCGCAGGCCGCGCTCAAGCCCTACGGGCTCACCTTCGCGCGGTACGAGCTGCTGGCGCTGCTGAACTTCTCGCGCGAGAAGCGGATGCGGATGTCCAAGGCGTCCGCGCTCCTGCAGGTCCACCCCACTTCGGTGACCAATGCGGTGGACCGGCTCGAGGCCGCCGGGCTGGTGGAGCGCACCCCCCACGAGTCGGACCGCCGCGCGCTCGTGCTCGCCCTCACGGACGAGGGCCGGCGCGTCGCCGTCGCCGCCACGGAGACGCTCAACGCCGAGGTCTTCGGCCGCTCCGGCTTCGGTCCGGCGGACGTGGACACCCTCATCGACGTCCTCGGCCGGTTCCGCGCCCAGGCCGGTGACTTCGAGGCCGACGGCCCCGACGCCGGCGCACCCGCGACGGCGGAGCACACCTCCTCCTGACGCGCCCTCCGGCCTCCGGACCGTCCGGCTCAGCGGGGCTCGAGGCGCACGGCGCCGTCGAGCCGGATGACCTCGCCGTTCAGGAACGGGTTGGACACGATCTGCTCGACGAGCAGCGCGTAGTCCTCGGGTCGGCCGAGCCGGGCCGGATGCGGGGTCTTGGTGGACAGCGCCTCGCGGGCGGCCTCGGGCAGGCCGGCCATCATGGGCGTCTCCATCAGACCGGGGGCGATCGTGACCACGCGGATCTGCGAGGAGGCGAGCTCGCGGGCCGCGGGCAGGGTCAGCGCAACCACGGCGCCCTTGGAGGCGGAGTACGCGATCTGGCCGATCTGTCCGTCGTAGGCCGCCACGGAGGCGGTGTTCACGATGACGCCGCGGTCCTCGCCGAGCGGCTCCTGCGCCTTCATCGCGGCGGCGGCCTGGGCCATCATCGACACGGTGCCGACCGCGTTGATCGCCAGGACCCGGCTCAGCACCTCGGCGGACAGCGGCCCGTCGCGACCCACGAGCTTGCCCGGCGTCGCCACCCCGGCGCAGTTGACCAGCACCCGCAGCGGCCCGGCCTCCAGCGCGGCGGCCACGGCCTCCCGGGCGGTGTCCTCGGCGGTGACGTCGCCCGTCACGAAGCGCGCACGGGGACCGAGGGCGGCCACAGCGTCCGCGCGGACGGTCTCGCCCTCGCGGTCCGGCAGGTCCACCACCACGACGGCGGCGCCCGCGTCCGCCAGGCGGCGGGCGGTGGCATGGCCGAGGCCCGAGGCCCCGCCGGTGACGATCGCGCTCTGGTTCGACAGGTCCATGGGCGGACCCTCCCTTCCTCCTCGGGATACCCCCCCGAGTTCGATAGTTGCATGTCCTACGTTCTCATCCTAGATTAGCGGAAGAGTAACCCAGATCACACGCACGGCCGGGCCCGTCACGCCCGCCGTGGGCGGCGCCGCCCGGCGTCCGCCTTCCGCCTGGACCCGCGAGGAGCCCCCATGTCCGAGAAGACCGCGCCCACCGAGACCGCCCCCGTGATCCCCCACTTCGTGCACGGCGAGCGGCGCGAGGGCGCCTCCGGCCGGCACGGCGACGTCTACCACCCGGCCACGGGCGGCGTGGCGGGGCGCGTGCCGCTGGCCTCCGCCGAGGAGATCGACGCCGCCCTGGCCTCCGCCGAGGAGGGCTTCGCCGCGTGGTCGAGGCTGAACCCGCAGCGCCGCGGCCGCATCCTGCTGCGCTGGGTCGACCTGATCAACGAGAACATGGACGAGCTGGCCACCGTGCTCGCCCAGGAGCACGGCAAGACCTTCCCGGACGCCCAGGGCGACATCCAGCGCGGCATCGAGGTCGTGGAGTTCGCCGCGGGCGCCCCGCACCTGCTCAAGGGTGAGTTCACCGCCGACGCGGGCACCGGCATCGACGTGCACTCCATCCGCCAGCCGCTCGGCGTGGCCGTGGGCATCACGCCCTTCAACTTCCCGGCGATGATCCCGCTGTGGAAGGCCGGCATCGCCCTGGCGGCGGGCAACGCCTTCGTCCTCAAGCCCTCCGAGCGCGACCCCTCCGTCCCGGTGCGCCTGGCCGAGCTGGCCCTCGAGGCCGGCATGCCCGCCGGCGCCCTCAACGTGGTGCACGGCGACAAGGCCGCCGTGGACGCGCTCATCGAGGACCCGCGCGTCAAGGCCGTCGGCTTCGTCGGCTCCACCCCGATCGCGCAGTCCATCTACGCCCACGCCGGCCGCATGGGCAAGCGCGCGCAGTGCTTCGGCGGGGCCAAGAACCACGCCGTGGTCATGCCGGACGCGGACCTCGAGATGACCGCCGACGCCCTGGTCGGCGCCGCCTTCGGCTCCGCCGGCGAGCGCTGCATGGCGATCTCCGTGGCCGTCCCGGTCGGCGAGGAGACCGCCGACCGCCTGATCGCGCTGCTCCGCGAGCGCGTGAAGGACCTCAGGGTCGGCCCGTCGCTCGAGGCGTCCTCGGACTTCGGCCCCGTCGTCTCGAAGGACGCGAAGGAGCGCATCGAGGGCTACATCGCGGCCGGCGTCGAGGCGGGCGCCGACCTGGTCGAGGACGGCCGGGGCGTCGTCGTCGAGGGCCACGAGGACGGCTTCTACGTGGGCGCCACCCTGTTCGACCGCGTCACCCCGGAGATGAGCATCTACCGCGAGGAGATCTTCGGCCCGGTGCTCTCCGTGGTCCGCGCGAAGGACTACGAGGAGGCGCTCACGCTCGTGAACGAGCACGAGTTCGGCAACGGCGTGGCCATCTTCACCCGCGACGGCGACGCCGCCCGCGACTTCTCCACCCGCGTGGACACCGGCATGGTCGGCGTGAACGTGTCGATCCCCGTGCCGATCGCCTACTACACCTTCGGCGGCTGGAAGGCCTCCGGCTTCGGCGACCTGAACCAGCACGGCACGGACGGGCTGAAGTTCTACACCAAGACGAAGACCGTCACCACGCGCTGGCCCTCCGGCGTGCGCGAGGGCGCCAGCTTCGTGATGCCGGCCGGCTCGTGACCGCCCCGCAGCCCGTCCCGACCAGGAGGACCCCATGACCACCGTTCTGTTCCTCGGCCTCGGCCACATGGGCGGCCCCATGGCCGCCAACCTCGCCGCCGCGGGTCACCGCGTGCTCGGCTTCGACCTCGTCCCCGAGGCCCTCGAGAAGGCCCGTGCGGCCGGCGTCGAGACCGTCACGGACACGGCCGCGGCGGCCGCGGAGGCCGACGTCGTGCTGACCATGCTCCCCCACGGACGCCTGGTGCTGGACGTCTACCGAGGGGAGGACGGCGACGGCGGCCTGCTCGCCGCCGCCCGCCCCGGCACCGTGTTCCTGGACTGCTCGACCATCGATGTCGCCGAGGCCCGCGAGGCGGCCGCGGCGGCGGAGGCGGCGGGCATGCGGGCGGCCGACGCGCCGGTCTCGGGCGGCCAGGTGGGCGCCGAGGCCGGCACCCTCGCCTTCATGGTGGGCGCCTCGGACGAGGTGTACGCCGAGGTGCTGCCGCTGCTCGAGGTCATGGGCGCGCGGATCGTGCACTGCGGGGCCGCCGGCCTGGGCCAGGCCGCGAAGATCTGCAACAACATGGTGCTGGGGGTCACGCAGATCGCCGTCGCCGAGGCCTTCGTCCTGGGCGAGCGCCTGGGCCTGCAGCACCAGGCCCTGTACGACGTGATGAGCAAGGCCTCCGGGCAGTGCTGGTCCCTGACCACCAACTGCCCGGTGCCCGGCCCCGTCCCCGGCTCCCCCGCGAACCGGGACTTCCAGCCCGGCTTCGCCGGCGCCCTGATGGCCAAGGACCTCGGGCTCGCGCTCGCGGCCCTGGACGAGCAGGGCGTGGCGGCCGACCTGGGCCGCCTCGCGCAGGCCAAATACGCCGAGTACGCCGCCGGAGAAGGCGCCGCCCGCGACTTTTCCGGCATCATCGAGGACATCCGAGCATCACACACGGACAGGAGCGAGGCATGAGCGAGCAGACCACCCCGGACGGCGCCGAGTCGCCGATCATCGTGGAGCGGCAGGGCCGGGTCGGCCACATCCGCCTGAACCGGCCGAAGGCCCTGAATGCGCTGAACGAGGCGACGATGCGTGCTGTCGTCGCGGCGGTGCAGGAGCTGGACACCGACCCGGAGATCGGGGCGATCCTGCTCTCCGGCTCCCCCAAGGCGTTCGCCGCCGGCGCGGACATCAAGGAGATGGCCACCAAGGAGTTCTCCGAGATGTACGCGGCCGACTGGTTCGCCGGCTGGGACGGGCTCACCCGTGCCCGCACCCCCATCGTGGCGTGCGTGACCGGCTACGCCCTCGGCGGCGGCTGCGAGCTGGCCATGATGGCCGATGTGCTCGTGGCCGGCGAGGGCGCGAAGTTCGGCCAGCCCGAGATCAACCTCGGCGTCATCCCCGGCATGGGCGGCTCCCAGCGCCTGACCCGCGCCGTGGGCAAGGCGAAGGCCATGGACATGATCCTCACCGGCCGCATGATCGGGGCCGAGGAGGCCGAGCGCATCGGGCTCGTCTCCCGCGTGGTGGCCGACGAGAAGGCCCTCGAGGAGGCGCTGGAGGTGGCCGCGACCATCGCGTCCAAGTCCAAGCCGGCCTCCTGGATGGCCAAGGAGGCCGTCAACGCCGCGTTCGAGACCACGCTCGCCCAGGGCATCGCCTTCGAGCGCCGCGTGTTCCACTCCGCGTTCGCCACGGCGGACCAGAAGGAGGGCATGGACGCGTTCACGGCCAAGCGCGAGGCGGGGTGGCAGCACCGATGAGCGACGCGCAGACCACGGCGACGACGGCCCCCGCGGCCGGGCAGGACGGCGCGGCGGACGAGGTGCTCCTCGAGGTCCGCGACGGCCTCGGCCGCATCACGCTGAACCGTCCGCGCGCCCTGAACGCGCTGACGCAGGACATGGTCCGGGCGATCGACGCGGCCCTGACCGACTGGGCCGCGGACCCCGCCGTGCGCGGCGTGCTGATCCGCGGCGCCGGGGAGAAGGGACTGTGCGCCGGCGGCGACGTCGTCTCCCTGCGCTCCTCGCTCCTGGCCGGGCGGTTCGCGGAGGCCGAGGAGTTCTTCCGCGACGAGTACGCGATGAACGAGCGCATCGCCACCTACCCCAAGCCGTACGTGGCCTTCATGGACGGCATCGTCCTGGGCGGCGGCATGGGCGTGTCCGTGCACGGCTCGCACCGCGTGGCCACCGAGCGGACCCGCGCCGGCATGCCCGAGACGGCGATCGGGTTCACCCCCGACGTCGGCGGCTCCTTCCACCTCGCCCGCGCACCCTTCCAGGCGGGCCGGCACCTGGCCGCGACCTCGGCGCACGCCTCCGGGTCCGACGCGGTGGCCCTGGGCCTGGCGGACGTCTTCGTGGAGTCCGCCCGGCTGGACGAGCTCGAGCAGGCCCTCGCCGCGGCGTTCGGCGCCCTCGGCTCGGCCGCGGACGCGGGCGGGCGCGACGAGGCCGCCTTCGCCGCCGCCGACGAGGTGCTGGCCCGGTTCGCGGTGGCCGAGGACGCACGGCCCGCGTCCGCGCTGGTGGCCGGCCGGGAGTGGATCGAGGACGCCTACGACCGGGAGACGGCCGCCGAGGTCCTCGCCGCCCTGGACGAGCGCGCCGCCGCTGGCGGGGAGCACGCCGAGGCCGCGGGGCAGGCCGCCGAGGCCATCCGCACCAAGTCCCCGACCGCCGTCGCCGTGGCCCACGAGGCCCAGCGCCGGCTGGCCGAGCGCGGGGCGGACCTGACGGTGGCCGACGCGCTGCGCCAGGAGTTCACGATCGGCACCCACCTGATGCGCGAGCCGGACATGGCCGAGGGCATCCGCGCGCTGCTCGTGGACAAGGACAAGGATCCGACGTGGAGCCCGGCCCGGCTCGAGGACGTCTCGGCCGAGGACGTGGCCGGGCACTTCGAGACCGTGTCCGGGGTGGACCCGCTCGAGCTCGGCTGAGCCCGCCCCGACGGACGGCGCCCCGTGGTCACGTGTGGTGACCGCGGGGCGCCGTGCTGTGGGGGCCACCGGGCGGGCCCCGGCGTCAGCCGATCAGGCCGCGACCCACGATCATGCGCATGATCTCGTTGGAGCCCTCGAGGATCCGGTGCACGCGCAGGTCCCGGACGAGCTTCTCCACCCCGTACTCGTGCAGGTAGCCGTAGCCGCCGTGCAGCTGCAGGGCGGTGTCGGCGGCCTCGTAGCCGGACTCGGTGGCCACGAGCTTGGCCATGGCGCACAGGCGCACGGTGTCCGGGTCGTTGCGGTCCAGGGCGTCCGCGGCGCGCATGAGCATCGTGTGGGCGGTCTCCAGCTTCACGGACATGTCCGCGAGCTCGAACACGAGGGCCTGCTTGGTGGTGAGCGGCTCGCCGAACGCGCTGCGCTCCTTGAGGTAGCGGGTGGCCTTGTCCAGGGCGGCCAGGCCGCCGCCGATCGAGCAGGCGCCGATGTTCAGGCGGCCGCCGTTGAGGCCGTTCATGGCGATGCGGAAGCCGTCGCCCTCCTCGCCGAGGCGGTCGGCCACGGGCACGCGGACGTCCTCGAAGATCACCTGGCGCGTGGGCTGGGTGTGCCAGCCCATCTTCTTCTCGTTGGGGCCGAAGGACAGGCCGGGGGTGTCCTTGTGGACCACGACGGCGGAGATCCCCCGGGCGCCCGTGTCCGCGGTGCGGCACATCACCACGTAGCAGTCGGACGCGCCGGCGCCGGAGATGAACTGCTTGACGCCGTTGAGGACGTAGTGGTCGCCGTCGCGGACGGCGCGAGTCTTCAGCGCGGCCGCGTCCGAGCCGGCGCCGGGCTCGGTGAGGCAGTAGCTGGCCAGGTGCTCCATGCCCGCGAGGTCGGGGATCCAGCGGGCGCGCTGCTCGTCGCTGCCGAAGGAGTCGATCATCCAGGCGACCATGTTGTGGATGGAGATGTAGGCGGCGAAGGCCGGGTCCGCCTTGGCGAGCTCCTCGAAGATCAGGATCGCGTCCGTGCGCTCCAGGCCGGTGCCGCCGTGCTCCTCCCCCACGTAGATGCCGCCCAGGCCGAGCTCGCCCGCCTCGGCGAGGACGTCCACCGGGAAGTGCTTCTCGGCGTCCCAGTCGAGGGCGTGCGGGGCGACGCGCTGCTCGGCGAAGTCGCGGACGGCGTCGACCAGGGCCTTCTGGTCGTCGGTGATGGGGAACATGGGTTCGTCCTCCTGGGGCTCGGGCCGGCCGCGCGGGCGGTCCACGACGGGGTGGTGCGGGGGTGACACCGCGGGCGGCGACAGGGTGTGACTGTCGTCACCACGATAATAGGACATCCAATGATTAGCCGTGTCGCCGCCGGGCCGTGGGCTAGCGTGCTCCCCGTGCAGACCACCACCAGCCCCACCGCGGACTCGCCC
>NZ_JABFBA010000002.1:57579-74477 GCF_017168445.1 Micrococcus sp. KRD026
GGGCGGGCTCGGTCTCGGCCGGGGCGCCCTTCAGGGGGACGTAGCCGGCCATTCGCTGCTTGGGCATGCTTCTCCTCGTCCGAGGGGCGCGGTCCGCTGCGGACCGCGCCCGCACCGGTTCAGCCGCGGCGGGTGCGCAGCTGCTCGATGACCTGCGGGACCACCTGGAAGATGTCCCCGACCACGCCGAAGTCGGCGTGCTCGAAGATCTCGGCGTCCTCGTTCTTGTCGATCGCCACGATGGTCTTGGCGGTCTTCATGCCGGCCAAGTGCTGGATGGCGCCGGAGATGCCGAGGGCGATGTACAGGTTCGGGGACACGATCACGCCGGTCTGGCCCACCTGGCGCTCGGCCGCGGTGTAGCCGGAGTCGACGGCGGCACGCGAGGCACCCACGGCGGCGCCGAGCTCGTCGGCGAGCTGCTCGACGATCGCGAAGCCCTCCTCGGAGCCCACGCCGCGACCGCCGGCGACGACGGTCTTCGCACCGCGCAGGGGCGGACGGGCGGAGTTCTGCGTGCGGGCGTTCACCTCGAGCACCCGGGCGCCGGCGGTCACCGGGCCGAGCTCGGCGGCGGCCAGCTCCACGACCTCGGGCGCCTCGACGGCCGGGGCCCGGTCCGCGACGGCGCCGGGGCGCACGGTGATGATCCGGGGGCCGCCCTCGCCGGTGGACTCGCTGAGGTAGTCGCCGCCGAACACGGAGTGGCGGGCGATGACCTCGTCGTCGGCCCAGCGCAGCCCCACGGCGTCCGCGCACACGGGGCCGCGGGCCCGGACGGACAGGCGGCCGGCCACCGCGCGGGACTCAGGGCTGCCGGAGAGCAGCACGGCCACGGGCGCGGTGCGGGCGGCCGCGGCGGCGAGGGCCTGCACGGCGGCGTCGCCGAGGGTGGTGGCGGCGTCGTCGGCCACGAGGAGGTGGACGCGCGTGGCGCCGTACTCCCCCAGACGGGCGACGGCGGCGTCCCTGTCCTCCGCGCCGGTCACGAGGACGGCCTCGGGCACGCCCACGGTGGCGGCGGCGCCGAGCAGCTCGGCCACGACCGGGCGAAGCGCGCCGTCCGCGCCGATCTCGGCGTGCACCAGCACGGTCTGACCGCTGTTCGCGGCGTCGGTCTGCGTCGTCATCTCGGTCTCCTCCACGTTCGCGCTCACACGAGCCCCCGGCCCGCGAGGAACTCCACCAGCCGCTCGGCGGCGGTGCCGTCGTCGGTGATCTTCTCGCCCGCGGCACGCTCGGGACGCGTGTCCGCCGAGACCATCACGGAGCGGTAGGCGGCCTCGGCCGGGCCCGCGGCGATGCCGAGGTCGGCCAGGGACAGCACGGTGAGCGGCTTCTTCTTGGCCGCCATGATGTTCTTGAAGTTCGGGAACCGCGGCTCCGCGGTCTTCTCCGTCAGGCCCGCCACGGCGGGCAGGGCGACGGCGGCGCGCACGTCCGCGTCCGAGGTCGCCACGGTGCCGGTCAGCTCGCCGTCGGCCAGCTCGGGGGCCTCGGCGTGCGGCAGGTAGGGCCGGTCCAGGAGCTCGGCGACCATGGCCGGCACCACGCCGGTGCCGCCGTCCGTGGACAGCGTGCCGGCGAGCACGAGGTCGGCGCCCTCCTTCTCGACGGCCGCAGCGATCACGCGGGCCGTCTCCACGGCGTCCGAGCCGACGAGCGCGTCGTCGGTGATCTGCACGGCGGAGTCCGCGCCCATGGCCAGCATCTTGCGCAGGGTCTTCGAGGAGTCCTCGGGGCCCACCGTCAGGGCCACGACCTCGACGTCCGCGCCGGCGTCCCGCCAGCCCAGGGCGACCTCCATGACGCGCTCGCTGATCTCGTCCGGCACGGGCTCGGCCGCGCCGTCGCGCACCACCCAGCCGGTCTCCAGGCTCAGCTCACGCTCCTGCCACGTGTCCGGCACCTGCTTGGCCAGCACCAGGATCTTCACGGCCTCTCCTCCTTGGGTCGCGGTCTCGCCCCGGGGCCTCCGCCCCGAGCACGGTGACTTACGCTACAGACTACGGGTCCGCGCACATCCGGGCCGCATGACCCCCGCGCGGGAGCGGCCGGGGCCGCCGTCGTCGGCCCGCGCGTCCGGACCATGATCGCCCGAACCGAGGAGGCACCGTGAGCCCCGCCGCCCCGCCCGCCGAGCCGTCGGCCGCCGAGGACCGGCCCCGGGTCCCGGCGGTGCCCGCCTCCTCCCTCGTGCTGGTCCGGCCCGGGGCCGGCGGCGAGATCTCGGTGTTCACCGTCCGCCGCGCCGGGACCATGGCCTTCAGCGCCCACGCCACGGCCTTCCCCGGCGGCCGCGTGGACCCCGCGGACGACCTGCCGGACCGGCTGTGGGAGGGCACGGATCTGGCCGAGTGGGGCCGGCGCCTGGGGCTGCCGCACGAGCCCGTGGACGCCCACGGCACCCTCACGGAGCTCGACCCCGCCGAGGGCGCCGGTCGCGTGCTGGCCGCCGCCGTCCGCGAGACGTTCGAGGAGACCGGAGTGCTCCTGGCCCGGGACGCCGTCACCGGCACTCCCGTGGACCCGGCCCGGGTGGCCGCGTTCCCCGACGAGCTGCGCGACGCCGTCGAGCGCCACGAGGTGGACTTCGGGGAGCTGCTCGACCGCGAGGGGCTGCGCCCCGACGCCGGCGCGCTCGTGCCGTGGTCCCGGTGGATCACCCCGCACGGGGGCCCGCGCCGCTACGACACGTTCTTCTTCGCCGTCCACCTGCCGCAGGGTCAGTCCCCCGAGCGGATGTCCTCCGAGGCGGCCAGCCACGGCTGGGCGTCCCCCGCCGAGCTGCTGCGCCGCTTCCGGGCCGGCAAGGTCAACCTGATGGCCCCCACATGGTGGCAGCTGCGCACCCTGGTCGACGCCGGCGAGGACATCCACGCGGGCCGCTCCCGGTTCGAGCCCCTCGAGGGGGTCATGCTCGTGGCCGGGCAGGGGCCCGTGTTCCCCCACGCGGACGAGTATCTGCGTGACCTGACGGCGTTCCGCGCGGCCGCGCAGGTGGAGGAGTCCAAGGACAACATCCTCTGAGCGCTCCCGGCTCCGGGCCGTGCGGTGGGTGACGGGCCGGAGAGCAGCGCGGACCGCGAGCCGCGACCCCATGGCCTGCAGGGCCCCGTGCCCCTAGTCTGGTCTGCACTGGATCTCCCGGCTCCGCGCGTCCGGCCCCCACCCCCGGCCACCGCGCGTCCCGCTCGCACCCTAGGAGCACTGCATGGCGCTCAGCGTCCTCGACCTGTTCTCGATCGGCATCGGCCCGTCCTCGTCCCACACCGTGGGACCCATGCGCGCCGCCCGCCGCTTCACGGACAGCATGGGCCAGCACGGCGTCCTCGAGCGCACGGCCCGCGTGCACGCCGAGCTGTTCGGCTCGCTGGCGGCCACCGGCGTGGGCCACGGCTCGGACACCGCGGTGCTGCTCGGCCTGGCCGGCCAGGACCCTGAGACCATCGACCCGGACGCCTGCACCGGGCTCGTGGAGGAGATCGTCACGGGCGGCCGGCTGCCCCTGGACGGGCGCCACGAGATCGCCTTCGACCGGCAGGGCGACCTGACGCTGCACATGCGCGAGTCCCTGCCCGGGCATCCGAACGGCATGCGTCTGACCGCCTACGACGACGCCGGCGAACAGCTTCACACCCGCGACTACTACTCGGTGGGCGGCGGCTTCGTGGTCACCTCGGACGAGCTCGAGGCCGAGCTGGACGCCACCAAGGACGTCAACCGCACCGACGACGGCGACACCGGCGAACCGTACCCCTTCTCCACGGGCGCCGAGCTCGCCGCCCGCTGCCACGAGGCGGGCCTGAGCATCGCGGAGCTCATGCTCGCCAACGAGGCCACCCGGCACGACCTCGACGAGCTGCGCACCCGGCTGCTGGCCATCTGGGCCGTCATGGAGGAATGCGTCCACAACGGCGTGACCCGCACCGAGCCGATCCTGCCCGGCGGACTGCAGGTCCGCCGTCGGGCCCCCGCGCTGCGGGAGCACCTGCTGCAGACCACCGACCGCACCGACCCCATGTGGGCCATGGAGTGGGTCAACCTCTTCGCGCTCGCGGTGAACGAGGAGAACGCCTCGGGCGGGCGCATCGTCACCGCGCCCACGAACGGCGCCGCGGGCATCATCCCGGCCGTCATGCTCTACTACATGCGCTTCGTGCTCCCCGAGGGCGCCACTCAGCAGGAGCGGGACGACAAGGTGGTCGAGTTCCTGCTCACCGCGGCGGCGATCGGCATCCTGTACAAGCGCAACGCCTCCATCTCCGGCGCCGAGGTCGGCTGCCAGGGCGAGGTCGGCTCGGCCTGCTCCATGGCGGCGGGCGCGCTGTGCGCCGTGCTCGGTGGCACCGTGGACCAGGTGGAGAACGCGGCCGAGATCGGGATCGAGCACAACCTCGGGCTGACGTGCGACCCCGTGGGCGGCCTGGTCCAGGTGCCGTGCATCGAACGCAACGCGATCGCGTCGGTGAAGGCCATCAACGCGGCCCGGCTGGCGCTGCTCGGGGACGGCTCGCACCGGGTGACCCTGGACCAGGCCATCAAGACCATGCGCGACACCGGCGCGGACATGAAGTCCAAGTACAAGGAGACCTCGCGCGGCGGCCTGGCCGTGAACGTCATCGAGTGCTGATCGCCTGGGTCCGCGGCCCAGCGCCGCTCCGGTCGGGACGGACGGGGCACCCGTCCGCTACCGTGGGGCCCGATCCGCCCCCTGCCCCCGAGCGCGAGAGGACCGACGTGGCCATTCATCCTGTGGACGCGACCCTGGAGGCCGCGAAGATCGATCCCGACCAGCGTGCCGAGCGGCTCAAGGGGGTGAAGCTCGACGGCGCCGGCTGGAAGTACGCGCTCACGCGCGCGCTCAAGGAGTTCGGCAACGACGGCGGCACCGACCTGGCCGCGAAGCTCACCTACTACCTGGTGCTCTCGCTGGCCCCCTCGCTGCTGGCCGTGTTCTCCATCCTGTCCCTCGTGCTCGCCTCCAACCGCGGAGCCATCGACGATCTGCTGGGGCAGCTGACCGGTCTGGTCCCGAGCGACTACCAGGCGCTCGTCACGAACCTGGTGACCACCATGAGCGACTCGGCCGCCTCAGGCGGCGGGATCATCGCCCTCGTCATCGGCATCGCGACCGCCCTGTGGTCCGCCTCCGCGTACGTGAAGGCGTTCAATCGCTCGGCCAACACGGTGTACGGCTACGAGGAGGGCCGCGGCCTGGTGAAGCTGACGCTGACCAACCTGCTCACCACGCTCATCCTGATCGTGGGCATCGTGGTCGTGCTGATCTCGCTGGCGCTGAACCGCTCACTCGTGGACGGCTTCCTCCAGCCGATCGCCGGCCCGCTCGGCATGACCGGCGTGGTGAACTTCCTCTCGGACACGTTCCTGCCGGTGTGGGCGTGGGTGAAGTGGCCCGTCGTCGTCCTGATCCTGCTGGTGCTGATCGCGACCCTGTACTACACCACCCCGAACGTCCAGAAGCCGCGCTTCCACCTCTTCGGCCCCGGCAACATCGTGGCGCTGGTGGGCATGGTGCTGGCCGCGGTGGCCCTGTCCGTGTACTTCACGCAGTTCGCCGGCTACTCGGCGTACGGCGCGATCGGCACGATCATGGCGCTGCTGTTCGCCCTGTGGATCTTCAACATCGTGCTGCTGCTCGGCCTGGAGGTCGACGCCGAGGTGGAGCGTGCCCGCCAGCTCGAGGCCGGCCTGCCCGCCGAGGCTCGGGTGCAGCTGCCCCCGAAGGACGTGGCCGGGGTGGAGAAGCGCGCCGAGAAGCAGACGGCCGTGGAGGAGCGCGGCTACGAGCTGCGGGCGGTCCACGAGGGCCGCTGACCGCACCCGACGCGGGGCCCTCAGCGCCGGGCCGCCCGGTAGCCGTCCGCCTGGGCCGCGGCGGCGGAGGCGTAGCAGTTGCGCGCGTTGGTCTTGCCGTAGTGCTGCTGACCGGGCATGTGGTAGATGCCCGAGTTGTCGTTGGCCTTGACCGGGTGGGAGTCCGGGCACACGGAGTCGGCTCCGCGCACCGGCCCCGCGTCGCCGGACGCGGGGGCCGCCTCCGGGGCGGGGGCCGGGGCCGCCTCCGGGATGGGCTCTGCCGCGGCGCCGCACTCCCCGGAGAACCTGCCGACGCCGTTCGCCCGGGCCTGCTCCCACGCCGCCTCGACCTCGGGCAGGAAACGGTCGTTGCCGTCGAAGACCGCCGGCTCGCCGTACCCCAGGCGGGCCATCTCGGCGTTGACCAGGACGCCGTCGGCGTACACGCCGGCGAGGAGGCGGTCATAGCGGTCGTAGAGCCGGCGGTCGTACCGCAGCACCACCGTGTCGCCGGGGCTGATCATCGACTTCAGCGCCGCCGTCGCCTCCGGGCCCATGCACTCGACCGGCTTCGAGGGGTGACGGGTCTCGGGGGTGTCGATGTTGAGCAGGCGCACCCGCGTGGACACCTCGCCGAGTGTCACGCGGAGCGTGTCGCCGTCCGAGATCGACTCGACCGTGACCACGTCGCCCTCGACGTCGGCCGGGGCGGCGGGCGCCGCCGGCTCGGCACTGCGGGAGCCTTCAGCAGTACGCGACTCCTCCGCGGCACGTGCGGCACGCGACTCGGCGGCCCCGCTCGAGGACGACGCTGCGGCGCGCGAGCTCTGCGCGGCGGAGGATGAGGCGGCCAGCGACGACGCAGCGGCGCGACTCGTCGCGGCCGCGTCGACGGACGGGGTGGGCGTCGTCGGCATCGTGCTGACCGACGCGGAGGTGTCGGCGGCGCTCTCCGGGGTGACGCCGTCGTCGGTGGCGGTGCAGCCGGTGAGCAGGAGCAGAGACAGTGCGGCCGCGGGGAGCGCCGCGCGCAGACGGGCAAGGGGCACGAGGATCCTGGAGGGGAAGGGACGGGGACATGACGAAGGCCCCGCCGTGAGGCGGGGCCTTCGGATCACCACATCATCGCATGTGGGAGGCACAGGTGTAGCCGCACGTCACGACAGCATCGGTCCCCGTTCCGTCAATGACGACGGGGGTCAGCGACGGCCGTCGATGGGGTCGCCGCCGCCGTCGAGTGCGTCGAGGACGAGGTCGCGGGCCTCGCCCGTCGCGGACCGGCGGGAGAGCAGCAGCGCGGCCAGCCAGCACAGCAGGACGATCGCCGCGCCGCCCCACGCCAGGAGGGCGAGGCTGCCCGAGAGCAGCCCCGTGCCGTCCGCGCGGCCGACGCCGATCCACACCAGACCCCACGCGAGCGCGAACGCCGGAGCCGGGCGGCCGCCGTTGTACACGGCCGTGAACGCACCGATCAGCACGGCCACCACGAGCATCACCTTCGCCCAGAGGGACGACTGCCCCGGATCGCCGACGACGCCGGTCGAGGCCAGCCACGCGGCCAGGTTCGCCACGGCGGCGATCGAGACCCAGCCCAGATGCAGGCCCTGCACCCCGTCCAGGAGGATCCGCTCACCCCAGCTGTGCGCGCGGACGGATTCGAGGAGCACCAGGATCCACGCCAGGCACGCCAGCAGCAGCGCGATCACCACGACGCTCAGCCCCAGCAGCCCGGCCTGCACCGTCCAGATCCACGCGGCGTTGAGCAGCACCGAGACCAGGATCCACGGTCGCAGGCGGTCGTGACGGGCGGACTGGGCCGAGGCGAGGAACTGCCACACGGCGTACGCCAGCAGCCCCGCGTAGATCACGGACCAGATGCCGAACGCGGGGGTCGCCGGGGACACCCAGGTGGCGTCCGGGCCGAGCCAGCCGCCCGCGGCCTCGGCCACGGGGGTCAGGCCGCCGACGACGCCGGAGCCCAGGAACGCGGCCACGACCGCGAGGATCACGACCACGAGCATGGCCACCCGGCCGCCCGTCGAGGACAGCCCCGTCCCCGAGCTGGGGACGCGCGCCGCGGCGTCGGGGCCGAAGGGGCTGCGGGACGGGCCGAGGTCGGTGGCGGTGCTCATGGGTGCTCCCGTGGGGTGATCGTCGGGGGTGTGCCCCGGGCGGGGCGGGTCTCAGGGTCAGCGTAGCCGCCGGGCCCATCGCGGGCACGGGCCACCGCGGCCTAGGGTGGGGGCATGCGCACTTCCTCCCCGATAGGACTCCTGCTGGACGTGGACGCCCCCGTGGCCTCCACCGAGACCCGGACCGTGCCGGAGGGGATCATCGACGTGCTCGTCCGCCTCGCGAGGCGCGGGGTGCCGGTCGGCTTCAACACGGGCCGCTCCACGGACTTCCTCCTGCACAACCTGATCGCCCCGCTGCGAGACGCGGGCCTCCCGGACGACGCTCCCTTCCACGCGATCTGCGAGAAGGGCGCCGTGTGGTTCCCGTTCTCCGCGGTGCCCTCCGGGGACCTGCCCGACGTCACCGTGGACGGCACCGCCCCGGACTGGCTCCGCACCGACCCGGACATGGCCATCGACGCGGACACCCGTGATGCAATCTGGGCCCTCAACGATGAGCGCGCCGGGGACCTGCAGTTCACGGACCACACCAAGCTGGCCATGGTCTCCCTCGAGAAGACAGTGGGCGCGGACCAGACGGAGTACGAGCGGGTGCGCGACGACGTCGCCGCGCGCGTCGAGGATCTGCTCGCCGAGCGCGGACTCGCCGAGGAGGTGCGCGTGGCCCCCTCGGTGATCTCGGTGGACGTCGAGCACCGCTCCTCCGGCAAGGACCTGGGCGTCGAGCGCTGCTTCGACCTGCTGGCGGAGGCGGGCACCCCGGTGCCCGAACGCTGGCTCACCGCGGGCGACTCGCGCAGCGACTACGCCATGGCCGACCGGCTGCACGAGCGCGGACTCGCCGTGGAGCACATGGACGTGCGGCCCGCCGACGGCGTCCCCGAGAAGCCCTACGGCGTGGTGACGGCGGCGATCCTCGCCGAACGCGGCATCGGCGACGCCGACGACGTCCACGAGCGGGCGGGCGAGTCCCTGCTGCGCTGGGTGGAGCGCGACCTGCTGCGCTGACCAGGCCGGACGCCCCCTCTGCGGACGGCCGACCCTCCCCGGGCCTGGACCTCGACCCCTAGCGTGGAAGGGAATGCCGCGCCCCTGCCGAACCGGCCCGGGCGCCTCCCGACCAGAGAGAGGTTCCACCGTGGCCACCGTCGCCCAGAACATCGTCGAGACCCTCCACGCCTCGGGCGTGCGCCGCATGTACGGCGTGCCCGGGGACTCCCTCAACGGGCTGACCGAGGCCCTGCGCTCCCACGGCGGCATCCAGTGGGTGCACACCCGGCACGAGGAGACCGCGGCCTTCGCCGCCTCCGCCGAGTCCCAGCTCACGGACGAGCTCGCGGTCTGCGTGGGCTCGTGCGGTCCAGGCAACCTCCACCTGATCAACGGCCTGTTCGACGCGCAGCGCTCCCGCACCCCGGTGCTCGCGATCGCCGCGCACATCCCGTCGGAGGAGATCGGCTCGGGCTACTTCCAGGAGACCCACCCGCAGGACCTGTTCCGCGAGTGCTCCGTCTACGTGGAGCACGTCTCCTCGGCGGACCAGATGCCCCGCATGCTGCGCACCGCGATGCGGGCCGCCGTCGAGCAGCGGGGCGTGGCCGTGCTCGTGATCCCGGGCGACGTGGCCCTCACCGAGCTCTCCGCGAAGCCCGAGGTGATCCGTCACACGCCGTCCCGCGTCATCCCGGCCGACTCCGTGCTGCGCGAGGCCGCCGAGGCCCTGGACTCGTCCAAGCGGATCACCATCCTGGCCGGCGCGGGTGCGGCCGGCGCCCACGACGAGGTCGTGGCCCTGGCGGAGCGCCTGCAGGCCCCGATCGTCCACGCTCTGCGCGGCAAGGACCGGATCGAGTACGACAACCCGTATGACGTCGGCTTGACCGGCCTGCTCGGCTTCGCCTCCGGCTACCACGCGCTCAAGGAGGCCGAGACGCTGCTGATCCTCGGCTCCTCCCTGCCGTACCGGCAGTTCTACCCCGAGGACGCCACGGTCATCCAGGTGGACGTGCGCGGCGAGCAGATCGGCCGGCGGGTGGCCGTGGACGTGCCGCTCGTGGGCGGTGTCACGGAGACGGCCCAGGCCCTGCTGCCGCTGCTGCGCGGGAACTCGTCGTCGGCGTTCCTGGACAAGGCGCTCAAGCACTACGCCAAGACCCGCAAGGACCTCGACCAGCTGGCCACCCCGGGCCGCGGACGCGTGCACCCGCAGTACGTGGCCCGCCTCCTCGACGAGCTGGCCGACGACGACGTGGTGTTCCTGCCCGACGTCGGCTCCCCGGTGGTCTGGGCCTCCCGGTACCTGACGATGAACGGGCGCCGCCGGATCATCGGCTCCCTGTCCCACGGCTCCATGGCCAACGCGGTCACGCAGGCGGTCGGCGCCCAGGCGGTCGACCCTGCCCGCCAGGTGGTGGCGATGGCCGGCGACGGCGGGTTGGCCATGATGCTCGGCGAGCTGCTGTCGTTCGTGCAGAACGACCTGCCCGTGAAGACGCTCGTGTTCGACAACGACTCGCTGAACTTCGTGGAGCTAGAGATGATGGCCGCCGGGTTCGTCCCCTTCGGGACGGACCTGCAGAACCCGGACTTCGCGGCGATCGCGGAGGCAGCCGGCATCAAGGGCTTCCGCGCGGACCACACGACGGACCTGCCTGCGGTGATGCGCGAGTTCCTCGCCCACGACGGGCCTGCGCTGCTGGTGGTCAAGACCGAGCGTCAGGAGCTGACGATCCCGCCGAGCATCGAGTTCGAGCAGGCCAAGGGCTTCGCGCTCTACGCCATGCGCACCGTCCTGGACGGCAAGGGCACCAAGCTGCTCGACCTCGCGAAGGCGAACCTGCGCCAGCTGTTCTGACCTGCCGCGCACGACGACGGCCCGGACGCTGGCGGCGTCCGGGCCGTCGTCGTGGTGGGGCGGGGAGGGCCCAGCCCCGCCGGCCCGTCAGGCGCGGTGGGCGCCGCCCTCGGTGACGATCGGGTGCTCGGCCGTGCCGGCGACGCCCTGGGTGATCAGGCCGTCGGCGCGGTGCTCCCAGAAGTCCGCGTTGCGGATGCCGAGCGGGCGCGGGTCGAACTGCGGGTCGAGACCCTGGCGCTTCTGTGCGCGGTAGTCCTTGAGGGCCTTGAGGGCCGGGCCCTGCAGCACGAGGATGCCGAGGATGTTCAGCCAGGCCATGGAGCCCACGCCGATGTCGCCGAGGCCCCAGGCCGCACCCGTGGTGGCGACGGCGCCGTAGGCCACGGACACGAGGATCAGGGCCTGCAGGAAGCGCAGCACGACGCGGCGGACCATGCCGTTGCGCAGGTTGCGCGTGAGGAACACGAGGTTGACCTCGGCCATGTAGTAGTACGCCACGATCGTGGTGAAGGCGAAGAACGCGAGCGCCACGGCCACGAACGTGGGGCCGAAGCCGGTGAACATGGCGTCGAAGCCGGTCTGGACGAAGGCCGGGCCCTCCGAGGCCGTCGGGGCGACGATGCCCTCGAACAGCAGGCCGGAGCCGGACTCGTCCGAGTACACCCGGTAGGCGCCCGTGGAGATGATGATGAACGCGGTGGCCGAGCAGACGAAGAGCGTGTCGATGTAGACGGCGAATGCCTGCACGAAGCCCTGCTTGGCCGGGTGTGAGACCTCGGCGGCCGCGGCGGCGTGCGGGCCCGTGCCCTGACCGGCCTCGTTGGAGTAGATGCCGCGCTTCACGCCCCACTGGATGGCGAGACCGAGGATCGCGCCGAACACGGCGTGCACGCCGAACGCGCTGGCGAAGATGGAGCCGAAGACCTCGGGGATCTGGTCGAAGTTCAGGAACAGCACGATCAGCGCGAGGATGATGTACAGCGCGGCCATCACGGGCACCACGTAGACGGCGAACGTCGCGATGCGCTTCACGCCGCCCAGGACGATGAAGGCCAGCAGGATGACCATGGCCAGGGCCACGACCCAGGCGGGCACGGCCCACGCCTCGCCCACGGCCGCGGCCACGCCGTTGGCCTGCACGCCCGGCAGGAAGTAGCTGGTGGCGAAGACGGTGACGACGGCGAACAGGATCGCGTACGCCTTGAACGCGGGGGCGGCGGCCGTGTGCTTGTAGGCCTTCTCCAGGTAGTACGCCGGGCCGCCGCGGTACTCGCCGGTGTCCGGGTCGCGCTCCTTGTAGATCTGGCCGAGCGTGCACTCGATGAAGGATGTGGCGGCGCCGAGCAGGGCCATGACCCACATCCAGAACACGGCGCCGGGGCCGCCGAACGCGATGGCCGTGGCGACGCCGCCGATGTTGCCCATGCCGACGCGGCCGGCGAGCGACATCATGAGGGACTGGAGGGACGAGGTGCCGTCCGCGGAGTCCTGGCCCTCGCGGAGCTGCTTCACCATGTCCGGGATGTTCACGAACTGCAGGAACATGGTCCGGATGGTGAAGTAGAGGCCGACGATCAGGCAGAGCCAGATCAGGGCCGGGGACCAGATGACGTCGTTCACGGCGGTGATGAGATCTGCGAAGGACATGGGGTCTCCAGATCGGGGTGGGGATGGCCGGTGCGGTGCGAGCTCCGAGCGGCGGCCGCCGGCGGTCCCGGGCGACTGGGGAGAAGGATACGCGCAAATGTGACGCACGTCTCGCACCCAGCGCGGCGGATGAGGAGTCCGGGCGCATCCTCCCCCTCGACAGCGGTCCCGGACATGCGAAAAGCCCCGGAACCACTGGGGTCCCGGGGCTTACCCGCGGAGGATGGGGGATTTGAACCCCCGAGGGCTGTTAACCCAACACGCGTTCCAGGCGTGCGCCATAGGCCGCTAGGCGAATCCTCCTTGGTGCGCCCTCATGCGGCGGACCGCGCGAGGGCAGGCTCCATCATAACCAGATCGTCCTGGGCCGCGCCAATCCCCCGCGGGAGGCGAGGGCCCGGTCCGGGTCTCGCCGCGGCCCGAATCGCCCCGCCCACCGCCGCCCTGGTAGAGTCGTGGGCGGCCCCTCACGTGGTGTCATCTCGCTGAACTCCCCCAGGACCGGAAGGTAGCAAGGGTAGGTGGGCTCTGGCAGGTGCGTGAGGGGTCTTCACTTTCCCCCAGGAGATCCCATGCCCGCCGGACGCTACGCCCCCTCCCCCACGGGGAGCCTGCACCTGGGCAACCTGCGCACCGCGCTCGTCGCGTGGCTCGCGGCGCGCGCCACGGACCGTGCCTTCCTGCTGCGGGTCGAGGACCTGGACCGCGTCCGCTCCGGGGCCGAGGCCGGGCAGCGGGCGGACCTGGCCGCCGTCGGGCTGGACTGGGACGCCGAGCCGGTGCGTCAGTCCGAGCGCACCGCCCGGTACGACGCCGCCGTGGCCGCCCTGCGGGCCGCGCACGGCGCGGACGCGGTCTACGAGTGCTTCTGCTCGCGCAAGGACATCGCCGAGGCGACGTCGGCCCCGCACCCGAGGCCCGACGACGGCGCCCCCGCCTCCGGCGGCGCCGTGCCGCTGCGTCCGCCCGGCTTCTATCCGGGCACCTGCCGCGGCCTGACGGAGGCCGAGCGGGCCGAGCGACGGCGGGTGCGTCCCGCCGCCCTGCGGATCGACGCGGCGAAGGTCGCGGGCCTGCCGGCGGGCGAGATCCCGCGCGCCACCGCCGTGGACGTGCTGCACGGCGAGGTCACGGGCCTGGTCGACGACCTGGTGCTGCGCCGGAACGACGGGGCGTACGCGTACAACCTGGCCGTCGTCGTGGACGACCTGGCGCAGGGCGTGGACCAGGTGGTCCGCGGCGACGACCTGCTCGACTCGGCCCCGCGCCAGCGCTGGCTGGCCGAGGTGCTGTGCGCCGCGCGCGGGGAGCCGACGCCCGCAGTGGAGTACCTGCACGTGCCGCTCGTGCTGAATGCGGAGGGGCGGCGGCTGGCCAAGCGGGACGGCGCCGTGACGCTCGAGGACCTCGCTGCGCAGGACCCGGCGTGGACCCCCGAGCGGGTGCGGGACCGGCTGCTGGAGTCCCTCGGCCTGCCCGCGGGACCGCTGGCGGCCGCCGTGCCCGCGTTCGACCCGGCCGCCCTGCCGCGTGATCCGTGGGTGTTCACCGGGCTCTGAGCGGGCCGGCGTCCCGGCCCGCCGCAGGCCCGGCCCCGGTCAGAGGACCTGGGCGGCCTGGGCGAAGTCGAGGCGGCCCTGGCGGGGCTGCTGCGCCTTCTCGTCGTCCGCGGCGGCGGGGCCGACGTTGATCACCAGGAGGGACTTCCAGGCACGGTCCGCGTGGAACTCGGCGTCCACGGCGGCGGCGTCGAACCCGGCCATGGGGCCGACCTCGAGCCCGTGCGCGCGCAGGGCCACGAGCAGGTAGCCCACTTGGATGAGCGCGTTCGTGCGGCCCATCCCCTCGCGCATGCCCGGCTTGCCCTCGGCATTCTCCTCGAAGCCCTGCCGGAACGGGGCGAGGTGGCCCATGTGGCGGTGCCAGTCAAGGTCGTAGGAGGCGATCAGCGTGAGCGGGGCGCGCTCCGTCTTCTCCCGGTTGAACTCGATCATGAGCGGGGCCAGGCGGGCGCGGGCCTCGGGGCTGTCCACGACGTCGAGCCGCAGCGGCTGGTTGTTCATGGCGGTCGGCGCCCAGCGGAGGTCCGCGTAGGCCCGCTCGATCAGCGCGAGGTCGACGGGCTCGTCCGAGAAGAGCTGCGTCGTGTGGCGGTCCGCGAAGAGGCGGTCGATCTCGGCCTGACTCAGCGGTCCCGCGTCCGGGGCCGGCTGCGTGGGGTGGATCGTGTCCTCGGCGTCGGTGTGCATGTGCGTGGTGGTCATGGGCCAGGGAACGGGCCGGCGGGCGTGCGCATTCCCCGGCTCCCTTAGCCCGTCCGCCCGCCGGATAGGCTTTCGAGGGTGAGCACCGCCCTGTATCGCCGCTACCGCCCGGACCGTTTCGAGGACGTGATCGGGCAGGACCATGTCACGGTCCCGCTGCGCACCGCACTGGCGAAGGACCGCGTGAACCACGCCTACCTCTTCTCCGGCCCGCGCGGCTGCGGCAAGACCACGTCCGCCCGCATCCTCGCGCGCTGCCTGAACTGCGCCCAGGGCCCCACGCCCACGCCGTGCGGCGAGTGCGACTCGTGCCGGGACCTGGCCACCGGCGGGCCGGGCTCGCTGGACGTGCTGGAGATCGACGCGGCCTCGCACGGCGGTGTGGAGGACGCCCGCGGCCTGCGCGAGCGGGCCACGTTCGCCCCGGTCCGGGACCGCTACAAGATCCTCATCATCGACGAGGCGCACATGGTCACCGCGGCGGGCTTCAACGCGCTGCTCAAGATCGTGGAGGAGCCGCCGGAGCACCTGAAGTTCATCTTCGCCACCACGGAGCCGGAGAAGGTCATCGGGACCATCCGCTCCCGCACCCACCACTACCCGTTCCGGCTCGTGCCGCCGGAGCCGCTCATCGCCTACCTCGAGCAGCTGTGCGCGGAGGAGGCCGTGTCCGTGGAGAAGGGCGTGCTGCCGCTCGTGGTGCGCGCCGGCACGGGCTCGGTGCGTGACACGCTCTCCGTGCTGGACCAGCTGATCGCGGGCGCCCAGGAGGGCCAGGTCTCGTACGAGCTCGCGGTGAGCCTGCTCGGCTTCACCCCGGAAGCCCTGCTGGACGACGTGATCGACGCTGTCGCCGCGGACGACACCCCCACCGTGTTCCGCGTGGTGGACCGTGTGGTGCAGTCCGGCCAGGACCCGCGCCGGTTCGTCGAGGACCTGCTGGACCGCTTCCGCGACCTCGTGATCGCCCGTGCCCTGCCGGAGGAGGCCGGGGCGATCCTGCACGGCATGCCGGAGGACCAGGTGCGGCGTCTGTCGGCGCAGGCCGCGCAGCTCTCCCGCGCGGAGCTCTCCCGCCTCGCGGACATCACCAACTTCGCGCTGACGGACATGGTGGGGGCCACCAGTCCCCGCCTGCACCTCGAGCTGCTCATGGCGCGCCTGCTGCTGCCCGCCTCGGACGAGACGCACCGCGGCCTGGCCGCCCGCCTCGAGGCCCTCGAACGGCGCCTCGAGCTCGGTGGCACCGCGCCCGTCGAGGACGGCGCCCCGGAGGGCACGACGACGCCGACCCGGTCCGGCACGCCCGCCGCGGACGGCGGCGGATCGGCCGGGAACGTGGAGGGCTCCGGCCCTCTGACCGGTGCCGCGCTCGCCCGGGCCGCCATGCGGCGGCCGGAGGAGTCCGCGCCGACGGCGTCCACCGCCCCGCCGGAGCGCTGGACGCCGCCTGCCCCGCAGTCCGTGGCAGAGACGCCGGAGGGGGACGTGGCCGCCGGAGCCACGGGGTCCGAGCGTCCACAGCAGCCGCCGCAGCCCGCGCGGTCCGAACCGGCTGAGGTCGGGGCCCGTTCCGAGGACGCGCGCCGCCCGGAGGCCGGGAACCGCCCCGAGCCCGAGGGCCGGCCCCAGGCCCAGGACCGCACCGGTGCCGCGCCGGCCCCCGCCCACGGGCCGGAGGAGACGGCCGCGCCCTCGAACCCCACGCCCGCCCCGGCGGCGAGCCAGGTGGAGATGATCCGCCGGGCCTGGCCGGACATCCTCGCGGCCCTCGAGGACGCCTCACGCCTGGTGTGGATGCTGGTGAAGGACAACGCGAGCGTCGCGGGCTACGACGGCTCGTTGCTGACGATCGGCTTCCAGCAGGACGGGCCCCGCCAGTCGCTGCTCGGCCGGGGTGGCGACCGCGTGCTCGGCGAGGCCGTCCACCAGGTGCTCGGCATCCGCCCGCGGCTCGACCTGATCCTGGGTGGGGACGCGCCGACCGGGGACGCCCGCGCACAGTCCGGCGCTCGCCCGGCCGGTCCGGCGCGGACGGACCGGCCTGAACGTCCGGCCCCGCAGCAGAGCCGGCCCGACCGACCGGCGGCGGCGCAGCCGAACCGACCCGCTCCGGCACCGGGGCAGGCCCCGCGCGAGCCGGAGTCCTCCCCCCTGTCTCTTATAAACATCCCC
>NZ_JABFBA010000020.1:0-9058 GCF_017168445.1 Micrococcus sp. KRD026
GTACGCGCACCTGAAGCAGTGGCGGGGCCTGGCGACCCGGTATGACAAGTACGCGATCGTCTACCGGTCCGCTGTGGTGCTGAATGCTGTGATCGCATGGTCCAAACGATTGTCAGACATGCCCTAGTTCCCTAGGCTGGGATCAGCGTAAGGGTGTCCATAGCGCGAGCCGCGACGCTCACTCCCAGCCTTGCGCATTCACCGATGTTTGCCACTGCACCTCAACCCCCGGATCCGCGCCAGACACCACCACGCGCACGGTGGGGCTCGCCGGCGTGGACGATGTCGTCTCCACCTCCGCCGCCACCTCCGACGGTGCCCGGCGGGCCACCAGGCCAATGGGGTTTGAGACCGCCACCTCCTCTCCGTCTGCGTTGACGACACGGGCCCGCAGATACTGCACGCCTTCCTCGGGGCGCTCGAGCACGTCCTCCTCACGGGTGGTCCCCGCCCAAGCCGTGAAGTCGTCCTCGTCGTAGTCCAACGTGAACGCTGGCCGGTCCCCGTACGCCTCGGGCTCCTTATGCGTCCCGGTCTTCGCGCAGCCTGCCTCGTCCACCATGCGGCGCAGACGCGCGGTGAGCATCTCGACGTGGGGGTGCCACATCATCATCGGGCCCAGCCCCGGGGCCTGCTCTTCCCAGACCTTGTACTCCATGCACATGGCCGCGTACAGCTCGGCGGTGAGGTCCGAGTGCTTGTACCAGCAGGGTGGCACTACCGAGGTCACCAGCCGGTACTCAGCCACGAACCAGTCCACCCACCGTCGTAGGTGGTTCCACGCCTGCCACTGGTGCTCGGCCTCGATCTCCCGCCACCGCGTGCCCATCCACACCGGCGGGCCCTCGCCCGCGAGTTCCGCGGCGACCTCCGGGTCGACGTAGGGCAGCGGAGTCCCCGTCTGTCCGTCGTCATCGCCGGCTGCCGGCCCCTCCCAGTCCGTGGGCTCGTCGTCTTCAACCCAGGGCGATGTCATCAGTTCCGTCCTTCCCTCGTGTACCGGCGTGCTGGCCCGCCCAGCAGCCTCTCGAGCCGGGCGAACAGCTCCTCAACGGCCTCGCGCCCGCCTGCTCCAGTCGAGCGCATGTAGCGATGCGCGGCGTCCTCGCATGTCCCGCACAGCCACACCCCGATTCCGCCGGCGGCACGGCACTCGGCGCGGTCCAGGTGCCGTCCATCGGTGCAGTGCCACCTCGTGGAGACGGGCCGCTGGCAGACATGGCACCGTGCACCCCCGTCGTCGCTCATGCCTGCCTCTGCCGGATCATCCTGGCCACGATCACGACCGTGGCCCGCCTGCGGTCCCATCCAAAGAACTCCCTCTTGCCGTCCATGATCTGATGCAGCCGCTGGTGATGGTCCCGGCACAACGGCATCAGGTCGTTGTGCACTTCACGGGCCTGCCACCGGCCCGCCTCGTCCTGGCCCACGCCCTTGTACGAGACGTGGTGTAGGTCCAGGGTCCCAGCCTGGGTCAGCGTGATCCCGCAGACCTGGCAGGCCGGCTCTTGGCCGGCCTGCCGGCAGTCTGCGAACCACCGCACCCGCCTGTACCCCCAGGCCTGAGACCGCAGGTACCGCTTGTACTCGGCCGAGCCGGTGCGGTGCAGCCCGAACCTGCCCATGCCCTCACCGCACCGGGATCGCCGGGGCGGTCTCTGGCACCGGGTCCAACGCCGCCACGGAGTCCTCGGCCCGGTCCGCGTCGGTCGGTGTCGAGGGAGCCGGGTCCTTGGACTCCAGCTCGGCCAGCAGCGCCTTCGAGTACCGCCCCGCGGCCTCCTGGATCTGCTTGCCGTCCTTGCGGTCCCACCAGCGGGTCATCTCCATCAGGATCGGCCGGCCGTTACGGTTCAGCAGGACCCCCCACCCGAACGGCAGCCGACGCAGCTCCGCGACCGAGACGACCTCGGTGTCGTGGATCTGCTCGGAGACCGAGGTGTGGTCCTTGCCGCGAGACTTCGAGGTCCGCATGATCTTGCGCTGACCGGCCAGCTTGGCGAACTGCTCCAGGTCGGACACGTTCGAGGCACCCCCGAGCTGGACCTTCACCGTGGCCGCGTCGAACAGCGCCTGCGCCTGCTGCTCGCCCCACTCGTTGCGGGCCTGAGCCATCGACTGGAACACCGCGAACGGGGAGATGCCCACACCGCCGCCGTCCGCCATGAGCTGGGTCAGCCCCGGCCAGGCGCCGGAGATGTTCGCGATCTCATCAAGCACCAGCGACAGCGGAGGGTCCAGCCGGTTCCCGGGCGACTTCGCCGCCAGCTCGCGGGCACGCTCGGTGATGGCGTCCATCATCGCGATCAGGAATGGGCCGGCCGACGAGCCGCCGGTCTTGGTGCCCACGATGTAGAGCGTCCCGCACTCGGTGAGGAACTTGTCGATGTCCAGGGTCTCCTCGAACCGGTTGGGTCGCAGCACGTCGCGGACCTCGGGCACCGACAGCCCCTTGACCGCACCCTCGACGCCGAACCACTTGGACTGGAGCAGCTTCGGGTCGCCCTCGATGATGCCCTTGAGCACCAGGTTCCAGTTCAGCGCGGCCTTGGGATGCTCGGTGAGGATCTTCACGGCCTCCTTGGCCTCGGCCGGGTTGTTGCCCCACCGCATCAGATCATCCACGGTGCGCTCACCCAGCGCCGCGGCGTGCAGCAGGCACTCCATGATCGTGATCGCCGGGGCCTGCCACTCCGCGTTCGAGCTGGAGGACCCCAGGCCGGAGGCACCGATCAGCGACGCCGCCCGCTGATTCGCCACACGCGGCTCCTCACAGCCCGTGATCGGGGACCACTTCAGCGTGGAGGGCTGACCGGTCAGTCCCTGCGGGTCGAACAGGGCCACCGGCCCCTTCTTCTTGCGCAGCTCGGCCGTGGCCCCCAGGTTGTCCGCGCGAGAGCTGGTCGTGATGACCGGGCCGGGCGCGTCGAGGATCGCGCCGATCAGCAGGTGCACGCCCTTGCCCGAGCGCGGCGGGCCGATCAGCACCACCGACTCCTCGTAGGACGCGAACACGTCCACGCCCTCGGCCTTGCCCAGACGCATGGCCCCGTCCGTGATGGCCGGCTTCTTGATCGAGGGCCGGACCTTCTTCACCCGGGACAGCACCGACTTGCGGCCCACCGTCTTGGTGATCTCCGCAGACCGGGCCAGTCCCTCGCGCTCGCGCAGCTCCTTGATGAACTTCTTGTCCGACTGCTGGTACCGGCTCCACGCCGTCACCGCGACGCCGATCAGCACGAGGGCCAACACCCCCAGACCGATCAGCCAGCCGATGACCCCGCCGGTGGTCGCCGTGCACCCCTGGACGGTGGTCCCGAACGCGGCCGGGTCGTGCTCGCCCACGAGGAAGCCCAGCGGCGCGAACAGGGAGTCGGGCTTCGTCGGTGCTCCACAGTGGATACGCCCGGCCAGGAACCCGGCCAGCAGGTACGCCCCGTAGAGCAGGACGGCCGGACCGATGAGCCAGATCAGTGCCGTCTCGGCCGGGTTGTCCCCTTCCAGGACCGAGTTGTTGCCACGTTCGCGTCGCATCAGGCCACCGCCTCCTTCGCCTTGTCCATGCGCTCGTCCGTGTCGAACAGCGGCAGCTCGGCCCGCGTGAGCACGTTCTGCACCTCGAACGAGGAATCCCCCAGCCGCCACAGGCCCGTGCCCTTGGGCAGGGACCGGACCAGGGACCGCTCCCGGTCGGACAGTTCCATCTCCGACGTCGTGATCTTCAGCGCGGACCGGTCCTGCCGGTAGATCACCTTCACGTCGGCGTCGGCCAGCAGGGACCGGGCCATCGCGGCCATCTTCGAGCTCTGATCACCGGCCATGTCCAGGTCAGCGATCTTGTGCAGCACGAGCACGTTGAAGATGCCGTACGCGCGGCTGAGCTTCCACTGCTCGACCATGCGCCGCAGGTCGGCCTCGGAGCTGATGTTGTCCCAGCCCTCTTCGTAGATCACGATCCGCTGCCCACCATCGCGGGTGGTGACCATCGCTTCGGTCCATGCGCCCGCGCACGCGTTGACCACGCGCACCGCCTCCGGGGAGGCACCCAGCAACGCGGAGGTGTCGATGCTCGTCGCGCACGCCTGCTCATCCAGGACGACCGTGGTCTCCCCGTCGAACATGCCGGCCAGGTCACCGGAGGACACGCGGCCCAGCGTCATCATCGTCACCGACGCGGCCTCCGCCTTCATCGCGTCCGCGTCTGCGCGGGCCGCATCCAGCGCCCGGATCACGTCCGGGATGATCGGCGGACGCCCCTCGGCGTCCGCGACCGCCACGGCCGCGTCCAGGCCCGCCGAGAGCACGTGGTGCTCGGGAGAGGTCATGTCCCGGTCGGTGAGGATCTTCACCAGGGCCACCAAGATGGACATGCGCCGAGTCCGCACCATCGAGGCCCACGCCCGGTCCGTCATCGGCTCGCCCTGAACGTCCGTCGAGGGCCGGGTGCCCGGGTCCAGCGGGTTCAGGCGCGTGTCCAGGCCAGGGCCGACCTGGATCACCGACCCACCCAGGCCCTTGACCACACGGGTCCACTCGCCCTTCTTGTCCGAGGCCACCGAGAGCTTGCGCCCGGCCAGCACCTGCCGCACCGCCAGCGACTTGGCCAGCGACGACTTCCCGGTGCCCACCTGACCGAACAGCATCATCGACATGCCCGAGATGATCCCGGCCTCATAGAGTGCCCACGGGTCGAAGCAGAACGCGCCGCCGCCGTGCATGTCCTTGCCGATCATCAGCCCACGCGCACCCAGACCGGGGCCGGCCACGAACGGGTACGCCGTCGAGGCCGTGTGCGTCGTCGTACGGACCGGCCGAGGGGCCAGCGTGCGCAACCCCCGCAGCTGCCGTGCCCCGCGCGGTCCGGCCTTGCCCCACTGCGGCTGAGGGAACCGCACCTCCTTAGCCTGCGCGGCCAGCGCCTTCCGCAGCGCCCGCTGGCCTCGCTCCAGCTCCCGGGCCGCACGCTTGGCCTCTCGGGCTTCGTCCTTGCCCGGTTCGATGATCTGGAACAGATCGACCTTCGGTTCCTCACGCATCAGAGCTTCATCCTTCCGAACGGCAGGGCACCGGCCACGAACGCCGCATCCTGCTCCATCCACACCGGGCGCAGCTCGCACTCGGCCGTGATCCCGGAGGCCACGACCTCCGCCGCCGCGGACTCCAGATCGGACCGCGAGGCCCCGGTCACCGTGACCAACACGACGACCTCCACACCTGTGTGCCGACGCCGCAGCTCGGCCTCCTCGCGCTCGACGTCCTCCAGAGACTGGTCATGTTCCAACGACGCGATACGCCCGAGCGCGCTCATCAGCCGCGAGTCCGTGTGCCAGTCCGTCTTACGCCGCTGCACGGACCGCACCGCGGCCCCACGCTCCACCGGAGCCATGACCACCGAGACCGTGTGCCGGAAGTCCCCGGCGAACACCAGCTCGTCCAGGAACCCCAGCCGGGCCAGGTTCTGCGGCAGCTCGGAGACCTTGTAGGTGCGGTGGTAGTTCCCGTCCGTGACCATGTGGCCCGCATGGACCTCCACGGCCATCGGTCCCGCGCTCGAGGGCGCGGTGCCCGCCGTCTTCCCGTCCGCCTTCATAGTCGAGACCATCACCGAGGCGTCCGGATCGAACGCCGACCGCGAGAGGCCGGCCAGCGTACGCGGGGAGTGCCAGGCGGTCACCTGGGTCCCCGAGCGCGGCAGCGTGCTCTCCACCGTCGTCATCAGCTTGAGCATGTGCTCCATGAGCGCCGGGGTGCCCCCGCCGAGCGCCTTGACCTGCGAGCTGATCTTCGACGGGGAGACCACCAGCGTCAGCCACTGCTCGTGCACCGGCATCGACTGGGCCTCCTTCATCAGCTCACGGAACGCCGCGTCCAGGAACGGGTCGATGCTTGCCCCTGACCGGCCTGCGCCCTCCTGCTTGGACTCGTAGAAGTCCTCCACGGCCGCACCGGAGATGAGCGTCGTCTGATCCGAAGCCTGAATCCGCACCACACCCGGCAGACGCGACAGCGCCGCCAGCGACGATCCCCACGACAGGGACCGTTCCTCCTGAGCGTCGAAGGACTCCAAGTCAAAGCCCCGCGTCGTCATGACCTTCGCGCAGACCACCGCTTCCCGGGCGCGCGGGTCCCAGACGAACCCGGCCCCGTTGGGCATCGCGTAGACCATCAGCTCTCCGGCCACACCCGGCAGCCGGAACCGTGCCGGCTCACCCGGCTTGATCCGCCCCTTCGCATCGCGCTGGGCCTGCGGCCCTGCCTCACTCACGGGTGCCTGCGGCTCGCCGTCCACCAACTCCAGCACGTGTGCCGGGGCCATCCCCTGGCGGTACTCGAGCTGATCCGTTACCCCCCGCCGCAGGTACTGCGCCGCCACCCACACCCAGCCAGGCAGGGACCGGCCACGGAACCGAGTCGCGCCGAACGCGCCGATCACGGCCATCAGCCCGATACCCACGAGCATGGCCGGCCCGCCACGCAGGATGAACGCCATGCCGATCAGCACGCCGGCCAGAACCACGATCACCTGCTCCAGGGTCAGCCCCAGGATCAGTCCCTGAGTCCGTTCCTGGGGGAACCGGACGTCGTCGTACTCCGAGTCCATCCACTCCTGAATCATCGTTGCCATCAGCGGCCTCCTCGCATCACCATCGCCCCGGCACGCTGGCGCATCCGGCCAGCCCGCGCCGAAACGCCCCGCATCGAATTCATTGCTCCACGCCCGGCCCGGCTCGCGGCCATCACGCCCGCCTGCTCAGCCTGGCCAGCACCGCCGCCCAGCCACGCGGTGACCGCAAGCATGAAGATCGGCATGGCCGCGGCCACGAACACCAGCACCATGCCAGCCACGGTCTGCACCCAGTCCGTGGACAATGCCGCCATCGCCATGCCCAGCCGCACGACGGCGGCTGCGATCGGCCCGGCCATGATCAGCCCCAGCATCATCGACAGCCACCGCCCCGCCAGCGCCTTGGCCGGCTCCAGGGCCAGCGAGAAGATCGCCGGGGCCGCGAACGAGGCCAAAATCAGAATCAGCACCAGACGGAAGATCATCATCGCCATCAGCACGAAGCAGGCGAAGAAGATCACCAGCGCGATGATCCACGCGACCAGGATCATCCCGTTTTCCGCGTTCTCGCTGGCCATCTCCCACTGCGCGAAGTTCTCGTCCAGCAAGATCTTGTCGTTGGCGGCGTCGTAGGTCAGACCGAACAGTCCCAGCACGCCGGCCACTGCCTCGTCCTGGCCATCGGTGCCACCGGAACCGACCTGCAAGATCCACAAGGTCAGCTGCTGGGTCGCCCCCATCGCCATCCACACCAGCCCGACCACCACGTAAGTCGCCGGGATGCTGAACACCGCCGCCAGGAACGCGCGCAGCATGCCGGCCGTGGACCCGCGCACCGCCGAGAGCGCGACCTGGACGGCCACGAAGATCACCAGCAGCGGGATCATCGCCAGCACGATGACGTTCAGCATCCCCGGGTGGTCGATCACCGTGCTCTCGCCACCGGCCACCGTTGTAGTGACCTGACCGCCGACGACCGTGACCCACCACTCCGGGGTCAGCGCACCCACGGAGAAAGCCTGCTCGATCAGCCCGGCAGCGGCCTTCGCCAGCCCCAGGATCGAACCTCGCACGAATTCCTCGAAGTCCTTCTCCCACATCGTTCTCTCCCTCCGTGAGTGCGCTCAGGACCTCAGAACAACGGAAGGCCGGCACCCCAACCGATCAGGCTTGCGGCACCGGCGATCAGGGCCGCAGCCACGATGCCCCAGACCACGAAGCTGATACCCACGTCCTGCGCGCGGCCGCTCGAGGAGAGCTTGCCGAAAATCCAGACCAGCACGCCGATGCCGACGGCGACGATCAGGATGACCAGGAAGGTGCCCAACGCCAGGCCCGTGATGTTCTGGATGGTGGGCATCCAGGGCCCATCGAAGCGCGGTGCGATGTCCGGGACACCGGCAGCCACCGTGGTGGCCGCGTGAATCAGATTGCTCATCAGGGGTCCTCCCGTAGGGATGTGATGTGACGACGGCCCGGATGTCTTCCGGCCCGCGCGGGCACCTCCTGCCCGCTGCCAGATGTACGACGCGCAGCACCGCCACGCATGTCACCTGCCCCGCACACGAGAAAGCCCCCACCCGCTACATCCGCAGCAGGTGAGGGCAACTCGCAGATCAGATCAAGAGCAGTTCTGACCCCGCGTCAGCGTCAGGGTCCGCCCGGTCTGAGCACCGTTGGTCAGCGACTGACGCGCCACGTGCACCTCGACCGGCGAGCACTCGGCCGTGGCCTCGTTCTGCGCCGAGCAGTCCGGCTCACCCGACCCGTTCACCTCGCCCGTGGCGTACCACTTCACCGATGTGACGACCGTGTACGAGGATTCCGTGCCCGTAGGCTCCTTGCCCCACTCGTACCCGTCCAACGCGGGCTGTCCACCGAGCAACGCACTGATCACACGCTCACGCTCTGCCCGATCCGGCGACGGCTCCTCCTTGTCGAAGTCCCGCACCGCCTGCCGGTTGCAGGTCTGCTTCGGGGCGTTCTTCTCGATCGCGACCGACTGTGGCCTGGCCCCGGCGGGCATCAGCTCGCTCGTACCCAGCCCAGCCCCCCAGCTCGCGCCGGCCGTTCCAGCCCCCAGCACCTG
This sequence comes from Micrococcus sp. KRD026, assembly GCF_017168445.1. Lineage (NCBI taxonomy): Bacteria > Bacillati > Actinomycetota > Actinomycetes > Micrococcales > Micrococcaceae > Micrococcus > Micrococcus sp. KRD026. Next base: position 8,655 of record NZ_JABFBA010000020.1, read on the forward strand.
TCTCTTATACCTTCTCGTAGCCCAGATGGCTGGTCAGCTCGGCCTGCAGGCCCCGCTCGAGCGCGGCCTTGACCAGCGCGGGCACGAACCCGCCGTCACCGGTGAGCTCGACGCCGCCCGCGTCGATCTGCGCGAATAGGGCATCAAGCTGCCCTGAGGCTTTCAGCTGCTCGACCAGGTCCTGGCCCGAGGGCTCGCCTGGGTTCTTCTCGTCGGTCATGGTCATGATTCTTACCGTTCCTCTCGGTACGGCTTACACAGACCATCTGACACGCCCTTGGCCGGCCGAGTGCGGAGCAGGCCGAAATCGCCCGGTTGCGCCGCCAGCTGGCCGCCTCCCAGCAGAAGCTGGCCACCACCGAGACCGCCCTGGACATCATGGGAAAAGCACACGCGCTCTTGGA
>NZ_JABFBA010000020.1:9158-12715 GCF_017168445.1 Micrococcus sp. KRD026
CCTTCGACGAGCCGGCCCTGGGCTTTGCGCTGGCCGGCGGGTTTGCCCCGGTCCCGAGCGCGTTCGGCGGCGCGTTTGTCTTCGATGTTGCAGATCGCCAGCCAGAGCAGCTTCACCGCCGCCTCGGTCGAGGGGAAGTGGCCGCGGTTCTTGGTCACCTTCCGTAGCTGGAAGTTCAGCGACTCGATGCTGTTGGTCGTGTAGATGACCTTGCGGAGCATGGGTGGGAACTGCAGGAACGGGATGAACCGCTCCCAGGAGTTCGCCCAGGTCGCGGCTGCAGACGGGTACTTCGTGCCGAGCTCGGAGGCCTCGAACTCGGCCAGCGCCTTCCTCGCGGTCTCTTCGTTGGGGGCAGTGTAGATCGGCTTCAGCGCGGCGGCGACCTTCTTGCGGTCCTGGTAGGCCACGAACCGCATCGCGGCCCGGATCAGGTGAACCACGCAGGTCTGGACCATCGAGTCCGGCCACGTCGCCTCGACCGCCTCCGGCAGGCCCTTGAGCCCGTCGCAGCACACGATCAGCACGTCCTGCACGCCCCGGTTGGCGAGATCGGCGCAGACGTGGGCCCAGAACGCCGAGCCCTCGGTGTCCTGGACCCAGATCCCCAGCACGTGCTTGATGCCCTCGAGGTCCACGCCGACGGCGATGTAGGCGGCACGGTTGAGGACCTGGCTGTTCTCTCGGATCTTGATCCGGATTGCGTCGAGATAGATCACCGGATAGAACTCCTCCAGCGGCCGCGACTGCCACGCCAGGACCTCTTCGCTCACGGCGTCGGTGATGTTGGAGATCGTCTCGTGCGACAGGTCCGTGCCGATCGTGGAGGCCAGGTGGTGCTGGATGTCCCGGATCGTCATTCCGCCGGCATAGAGGCTGATGATCATGTCATCCAGGCCCCCGAGGCGCCGCTGGCCCTTGGGCACCAGGCGCGGGGTGAACGACCCGCCCCGGTCTCGCGGGACGTCCAGCTCGATCGGCCCGACCTCGGACTCCACGGTCTTCGGGGTGGTCCCGTTGCGGGAGTTGGCGTGCTTCAGCGCCTCGCTCGAGCCCTTCTCGTAGCCCAGATGGCTGGTCAGCTCGGCCTGCAGGCCCCGCTCGAGCGCGGCCTTGACCAGCGCGGGCACGAACCCGCCGTCACCGGTGAGCTCGACGCCGCCCGCGTCGATCTGCGCGAAGGCGAAAACCAGGCCCTGCCCCACACCGCCAGCACCACGCCAGCACCCACCGCCAGGATCAGCACGACCAGCGCCGTCCCGACCACCCATCCACTGATCTGTGACCACCCCGACAGCCCGTCCGGGTTGATGCCGTTCAACATGTCCGACTCCTCGTCGCTCGTCCGACCCGCTCTTGCTTCGTTGCCGAGTCTCGTCCTGGGTTCGCGGTCGCCACCGCTAAGGTCTGTCAGCCCGCCATCGCCTGCACCACCACCAGCACCCACACCAAGAGCACCGCCATCGCCACGGCCGCGATCACCCACCGACCCCGGCCCGAGTCCCACATGTCCGGTACACGCTCCTGCCACGACGTCGGCAGTGGCGCGTCCACGGACTCCGCCACCCACCGCCGCCCGGCCTCACCCGTGCGCTGGCGCAGCCGCCGCACGGACGCGAACAGCCCCCGGTCCCGCTCTACGTAGACCACGCGCGGCTCCTGCCCCTCCGGCACGTCTTGGCTCTGCTCGAACTCCGTCTGTTCGCTCATTTCGTAGATCACGAACGGCTTCTGACGACTCTTCCGCACGTATTGATTCAGATCGAACTCCGACTGTTCGCTCACTTCTCTGCCCTCTCGTTTCGGATCACCGTTGTCGCCACCCTCAGCAGGTGCCGTGTCTCGGCCAGGTACTGCCGACTCGTGGAGTGGCTGAACCCGGTGGCCTGCATGACGTCCTCGACCGTGACCGCTTCCATCCGGCCCCCCGCCTGCGCGCAGGCCAGCGCGACCTGCCGCGCCCAGTCCCCCGCGTCCCCGTCGTCGGGAAGGCAGCTGATCAGCACGCGCATCGTCACCGCCTGCCCCGAACGGGCCACCTCCTGCGCCGCCCGGACCACCCGGGCACAGCGCACCAGCTCACGCCGGGCCTGACGCAGTGCGGTCACCGAGACGCCCATCGCCTCCGATGCCGCCACGACGTCATCCCCGAACGCCAGCACCACGGCCAGGGCACGGGCCGTCATCTCCGCGGACTCCATGACCGACTCGACCACCCGCATCACCTTCGCGACTTCCCGGTGTGCAGCCAGCGCTTCAACCACAGCCTCGGCCGGGTCCTCCATGACCATCGACACCGCAGTCTTCTCCCGCGCCACCGCGGAAGCCTCCAGCGCCTCCTGGCCCGCCCGCGACCGGCCGACCGCCCGCAGATGATCCACCGCCCGGTTCCGGGCGATGGTGCCGACCCAGGTCCGCAGGGAACCCCGGTCCGGATCGAACCGCTCCCGGGAGTGCCACGCGGACTCCCACGTGCTCTGGAGCACGTCCTCCACGACGTCGCCGTTGCCCGACGGTCCGAGCACGGCCACCACCGTGCCTCGCACCGAGGCCACCGCTTCCGCCAGCTCGTCACCGGTCACCAGCACCATCCCCGCCGGAGCCACCCGGTCCGCCTGCCCGGCCATCACTCCACCGCCTCCACCAACGCCCGTAGCATCGCCCGACGCTCCAGCCGGCAGTGCGGGCAATCCGCAAGCACGGCCTGCCCATACGCCGGAACGTGCACGTCCGGGTCCTGGCACGGCTCACCGGTCCGCAGCTCACGCACCTGCCCCGGAGCAGCCGGAGTCTGAGCCACGGCGACCGGCCGGGGCCGGGTCACCGCGACCAACTCCTCGAACTCCGAGGCCAACGACCGCGCCACGAAGGCCGTGGGCTTGCGCACCGGCCCCGAGGCCCGCGCCAAGACCACGTCCACGATGGACCGCAGTTGCCCGTCTCCGAGGTCCGCAGCCGCCGGCACCCGCTGAACCAGGTCCGCCAGGACCACGCCCCGATGGACCAGCCCCACGCCTTCCCCACCGTCGATGGCCTGATCGGTCCGTCGTCCGTCGTCCGTCGTCGTCTCCGCGCGCACTGCACCGGACTGACGGACTGACGGACGGACAGATGAGGGTTCTTGAGGGTTAGTCCGCGCGCGATCCTTATAGTCGGCAAAGTCGCGATTGTCGCCCAACTCCGTCAGGTTGTCGCCCAACTCCGAGTTGGGCGACAAATTGTCAGGGCGCGAATCCATGCGGTTCGCGGGGTTGTGAGCCGCCCCCTTCATTCGGTCCGGACGTTCTGTGAGTCGTCGGTTTCCATTTGATGGGTGCACTGCCGAGCGTACTCGGCTGGGGTTAGGTAGCCGAGCGAGGAGTGCCGGCGGTGGTGGTTGTACTCGTCCTTCCAGTCGCCGATGATGACCTGTGCGTGCAGCAGCGAGTAAAAGCTGTTGATGTTGAGGCACTCGTCGCGGATCCGGCTGTTGAACGACTCGACGTACCCGTTGCGCCACGGCGAGCCCGGAGGGATGTAGGACAGGCCGGTGCGGGTGCCGGCCCAGTCGGCCATCG
>NZ_JABFBA010000021.1:0-186 GCF_017168445.1 Micrococcus sp. KRD026
GGTACAACCGGCTGATGGTCGATGAGGTCATCTACGCCCGCCCCTACACCTCAGAGCAAGCTCGGCGTGAGGCCCTGGCGGTGTGGGTGAACCACTACAACTACCATCGGCCTCATACCTCCTGCGGGGACGCCCCGCCAACCTCGTTGGCACCGGCCCGAGTCAACAACGTCATGCCCTCCTACA
>NZ_JABFBA010000021.1:286-21222 GCF_017168445.1 Micrococcus sp. KRD026
TCCCGCAGGTCGAAGCAGCCGACCTCGTCCGTGGGCCCGAAGCGGTTCTTCACCGCACGCACCAGGCGCAGCCGTGAGTGGCGGTCCCCCTCGAACTGGCAGACCACGTCCACGAGGTGCTCGAGCAGCCGCGGGCCGGCGATGGTCCCGTCCTTCGTCACGTGGCCCACCAGGACCGTGGTGATCCCCTTCTCCTTGGCCGTGCGGATGAGGCTGGCCGCCACCTCGCGCACCTGGCTGACGCCCCCGGCGATCCCGTCCACCTCGGTGGACTGCAGGGTCTGCACGGAGTCCACGATCACCAGCTCCGGGTCCGTCCGCTCGATCTGCCCCAGTGCCCGGCCCAGGTCCGTCTCCGCCGTCAGACGCAGGGTGTCCGCGATCGCCCCGATCCGGTCTGCGCGGGAGCGCACCTGCGCCGCCGACTCCTCACCCGTCAGGTACAGCACCGAGCGCGGCCCGCCGCCTCCCGCGCCGCGGGCCGTCTGGGCGGCCACGTCCAGCAGCAGCGTGGACTTGCCGATGCCCGGCTCTCCGGCCAGCAGGATCACCGCACCCGGCACGAGGCCGCCGCCGAGCACGCGGTCCAGCTCGCGCACCCCCGTGGAGCGGAACGAGGCCAGCGTGGCGTCCACGTCCGCGATGCGCGGCGCGACCTCCGCGACGGTGGCCGCGCGCGTGCGACCGGTGGTGGACGTCAGGCCGATCTCCTCGACCGTGCCCCACGACTGGCACTCCCCGCAGCGGCCGACCCACTTCACGGTGGTCCAGCCGCACTCGGTGCAGCGGTATCCGGGGGCGCGCTTCGGGGCGGTCTTGGTGGCCATGCGCCCACTCTAGGAGCCGGGGCGGACGCGTTAACCGGCCCGCGCACGGCCCGACGTCGACCGCCGGGGCCGCGCGCCGCCGTCGGGCTCAGACGCGGGGCAGGTAGGCCCGCGCCTCGTCGTGCTCGGCGCCCGTGGCCTCGATGAGGTCCACCATCATGGGCCGCAGCAGCATCACGAGCGCCTCGCCGTGCACGGATCCGCCGCCCAGCTGGTGCGGGTCCAACGCGGAGGCGGACGCCCCCAGGGCGTCCCGCGCCACGGACAGCGAGCGATGGCGGCCCTCGGCCTGGGGTTCCACGAGGGACCGGTGCAGGATCTCGACGGCGTCCGCGGCGTCGTCGAACCAGGCGGCCAGGCGCTCGCGGACGTCGTCGTCGAGCACGCCCTCGTCCAGGGCCGAGACCACCCGCCGGGCCACGATCCGCAGGGAGCGCACCGCCAGATCCGAGCGGTCCGCCGCGTTCACCGCGTCCTCCACGAAGGAGCGCGAGGAGCGGTGCAGCGGGTTGAACACGGTCTGCTCATGTGTGACGCGCAGCTCCTTGCGCAGCGCCTCCAGCGTGGTGTGCGTGCCGCGGCTGGCCACGAGCGCCATCCAGGCGGTGCGGGAGTCGTCCTCCCGCAGGGCCCGGGAGAGGTCGCGCAGCACCGTGGCGATCGAGTCGTAGAGCCCACCCAGCTGACGCACCGCGGGACGGCGCACGTCCTGGGGCGAGAGGAACGTGACGAGCAGGGCCAGGACGCCGCCCACGATCGCGTCCTGGCTGCGGACGAACGGCCCTCCCGTGCCGATGGGCAGGAGGACCACGAGGACGGACTGCAGGGACATCTGCATCGTGAACGTGGCGCCGGAGTCCAGGAACCGGGCCACCATCACGGACACGAACAGGACCACCGAGGCCTGCCACAGGCCGCGGCCGAGCCCGACCATGAGCAGGTCCCCGATCAGGATGCCGACGGTGCAGCCGACGGCGACCTCGGCCACCTTGCGCAGCTTCGGCTCCCGTTGGAAGCCGAGGGCGATCAGCAGGGCGGTGGAGGCGAACAGGGGCTGCTGGTGGCCCAGGACGGTCTCCGCGAACCAATAGGCGCCCACCGCGCAGACCGCGACGAGGGCGGCCTGGCCCACGGAGGAGCGGACGCGGGACCAACCCGCACGGGCGCGCCGACGCAGGAAGCGGCCGAGGCGCTCCCCGCGGGTCTGGGGGTCGACCATCGGCACCGTGCCCGTGGCGGTGGCGAAGCGGTCCGTCATGCGGCCAGCCTAGTCCGACGCCGCGGAACCCCCGCCGTGCGAGGCTCAACCAGGCATTGTGACCCACTGCACAGCCAGATCCTACGAATGCCGCCCCAGTTCACCATCTGTTCACCCCGGCCGAGCACTCGATTCACCTCGGGACCGTACGGTCGAGTGCGGTGCAGAACCGGGCCAGCCGGACGCTCTGCCCTCACCGTCGTCATCCGATTGAAAGAGGCTCTTCGTGAAGGCTCTCCGCTTCGGCCGCTCCGCCGCCCTCCTGTCCGTGGCCGCCATCGCCCTGACCGCCTGCTCCTCCGCGGACAGCGGCAACGGCGGCTCCGATGCCTCCGGCTCCGCCGGCGGCGAGCATGCCTCCGGCTCCGCCGGCGGCGAGCAGGGCACCACCTCCGAGGTCCAGGGCAACCTGGTCGGCGCCGGCGCCTCCTCGCAGGAGGCGGCCATGACCGCCTGGACCCAGGGCGTCACCGAGACCGCTCCGAACCTGACCGTGCAGTACTCCCCGGACGGCTCCGGTGCCGGTCGTGAGAAGTTCCTCGCCGGTGCCACCTCCTTCGCCGGCTCCGACGCCGCCCTCAAGGAGGAGGAGGCTGAGTCCGCCAAGAAGAACTGCGGCGACGAGGGCGCGTTCCACGTGCCGGCCTACATCTCCCCGATCGCCGTGGCCTACAACCTGCCGGGCGTCGATGACGTCAAGATGGACGCCGAGACCATCGCCAAGGTGTTCTCCGGCGAGATCAAGAACTGGAACGACGAGGCCATCGCCGCGCAGAACGAGGGCGTCGAGCTGCCCGACACCCCGATCACCGTCGTGCACCGTTCCGACGACTCGGGCACCACCGAGAACTTCACCGCCTACCTCACCGAGGCCGCCGGCGATGCCTGGTCCTACGACGAGGTCGAGACCTGGCCGTCCGACATCACCGCCGAGTCCGCCCAGGGCACCAAGGGTGTCGTGGGCCTGGCCTCCCAGACCGAAGGCGCCATCACCTACGCCGACGCCTCCGCCGTGGGCGAGCTGGGCACCGTGTCCGTGAAGGTCGGCGAGGAGTACGTGAAGTACTCCGCCGAGGCCGCGGCCGCGACCGTCGAGAAGTCCGAGGCCAAGGAGGACGGCTCGATCGAGCTCGACCGCGCCACCGACGAGTCCGGCGTGTACCCCGTCGTGCTGGTCTCCTACCACATCTACTGCAACCAGTACGAGTCGCAGGAGACCGTGGACCAGGTCAAGGCCTTCGCCGAGTACGTCGTGTCCGAGGACGGTCAGAAGACCGCCGAGGAGTCCGCGGGCAACGCCCCGATCTCCGAGGACACCCGCAAGAAGGCCATGGAGCGCATCGAGGCCATCTCGGTCAAGGGCTGATGTCGCTTCTTGTCGGCTGACCCACCGCCGCTTCGGCCGCCGGGCCCCACGGGCCCGGCGGCTGAAGCCGCGTCAGGGCACTCGTTCGTCGCGGCCCGTCCATCACCACGCACGTCGATCTGAGGGAAGGCACCGTGTCCTCAACCACCAACGAGGCGGCACCGAAGCCGTCCAGCCTGCGCGGCCCCCGCCGCGGAGCCGCCGGAGACAAGCTCCTCTCCGGCGGGGCCCTGGCGGCCGCCGTCCTGATCCTGCTCGTGCTCGCCTTCGTGGCGGTCTTCCTCCTGACGGAGGCATGGCCTGCCCTGCAGCCGGGCGCGGAGCTCGTGTCTGCGGACTCCTTCTTCCAGTACGTGTGGCCGCTCATGGCCGGCACCGTGATGGTGTCGATCATCGCTCTGCTCATCGCCACCCCGGTCGCGATCGGTGTCGCCCTGTTCATCTCGCACTATGCGCCCCCGCGCATCGCGCAGTCGGTGGGCTTCGTGATCGATCTGCTGGCCGCGATCCCCTCCGTGGTCTACGGCGTGTGGGGCTGGCTGACGCTCGCTCCGCTGATGGTGCCGATCTACGGCTGGCTCAACGAGAACCTGGGCTTCATCCCGTTCTTCGGCGGCTCGGCCACCACCACGGGCCGCACCCTGCTGACCTCGGGCGTCGTGCTGGCCGTGATGGTCCTGCCGATCATCACCGCGCTCTGCCGTGAGATCTTCACCCAGACCCCGAAGCTCCACGAGGAGGCCGCGCTCGGCCTCGGCGCCACGCGCTGGGAGATGATCAAGATGACCGTGTTCCCGTTCGCCCGGGCCGGCATCATCTCCTCGATCATGCTCGGCCTCGGCCGCGCGCTCGGCGAGACCATGGCGGTCACCATGGTGCTCTCCGGCGGCGTCTTCTCCTGGTCGCTCGTGGAGTCCGGCAGGAACCAGACGATCCCGTCGGAGATCGCGCTCAACTTCCCCGAGGCGTTCAACATGCGCCTGCACGAGCTGATCGCTGCCGGTCTCATGCTCTTCATCATCACCCTGGCGGTGAACATGATCGCCCGCGCGATCGTGAACAAGCACAAGGAATTCTCGGGAGCCAACTGACATGAGCACTGTCTCGACTTCTCCCCGGGCCACCGAGGACAGCGTGACGCCGCGGCGTCACTCCCTGACCGAGGGTCAGAAGCCCGGCTGGACCTGGATGGCCGTCGCAGCTGCCGCGGCCGTCGTCGCCGCCGGCCTGACCGTGCTGCTCAGCGGCGCCTTCAACGTCGTCGGTTTCGTGATCATCGCCGCCATCCTCTACATCGCGGGGCTCTACGTGGCCACCCGCGTGATGGAGAACCGGCGCCGCGCCGCAGACGGCCTGTGCCGCAACCTCGTGTGGCTGGCGTTCCTCGTGGCCCTGGTGCCGCTGGTCTCCGTGCTGTGGTCGGTCCTCTCCGCCGGTCTGCCGACCCTGATCGCCAACCCGCAGATCATGGCGTACGACATGAAGGGCATCACCGGCATCGACGACTCGGCGTGGGTGGAGGACGGCAAGCCCGCCGGCGGGCTCGCGGGCGGTTTCGGCCACGCCCTGATCGGCACCGTCGTGATCACGATCATCGCGACCCTGATCTCCGTGCCGATCGGCATGCTCACCTCCATCTACCTGGTGGAGTACAGCCGCGGCGGCTGGTTCTCCCGCGCCATCGTGTTCTTCGTGGACGTCATGACCGGCATCCCCTCGATCGTGGCCGGCCTCTTCGCCTACGCCGCGATCACGTGGGTCCTGACCCTGGTCACCGGCAGCAAGTCCACCGCACTGCAGTCCGTGCAGATGGGTCTCACGGCCGCGATCGCGCTCTCGGTGCTCATGATCCCCGTGGTCGTGCGATCCACGGAGGAGATGCTCCGTGTGGTGCCCAACGAGCTGCGCGAGGGCGCCTACGCCCTCGGCGTGCGCAAGTGGCAGACCATCGCCAAGGTGGTCCTGCCCACCGCGATCTCCGGCATCGCCTCCGGCGTCACCCTGGCCATCGCCCGCGTGGCGGGCGAGACCGCGCCGATCCTCGTGACGGCCGGCTTCGCCACCAGCATCAACTGGAACCCGTTCGACAACTGGATGACCGCGCTGCCGGTGTACATCTACCGCCAGCTGGTCGCCCCGACCTCGCCTACGGCGGCGGACCCCTCGACCGCCCGCGCCTGGGCAGCCGCCCTGCTGCTCGTCACCATCGTCATGCTGCTCAACCTGGCGGCACGGTTCATCGCCAAGGCGTTCGCCCCCAAGAAGGGCCGGTGAGGCCCGGCCGCCCGGAATCCCCCGGGCGGCCGGCCCCGACCCCGTCGCACCCCCCCCAGAGACTTCCACGAAGGAACAGAACCACTCATGTCCAAGCGCATCCAGGCCATCGACGTCGATGTCTTCTACGGCAAGTTCAAGGCCGTCGAGGGCGTCAACATCGACATCGCCCCCCGCTCCGTCACCGCCTTCATCGGCCCCTCCGGCTGCGGCAAGACCACCTTCCTGCGCAGCATCAACCGCATGCACGAGGTGCTCCCCGGCGCCACCGTGGACGGCCAGCTCCTGCTCGACGGCGAGGACATCTACGGGCCCGGTGTGGACCCGGTCCGCGTCCGTTCCCAGATCGGCATGGTCTTCCAGCGCCCGAACCCGTTCCCCACGATGTCCATCCGCGACAACGTGCTGGCCGGCTACAAGCTCAACGGCACCCGCCTGAACAAGTCCCGTGCGGACGAGCTCGTGGAGAAGTCCCTGCGCGGCGCCAACCTGTGGAACGAGGTCAAGGACCGCCTCGACAAGCCCGGCTCCGGCCTCTCCGGCGGTCAGCAGCAGCGTCTGTGCATCGCCCGCTCCATCGCGGTGCAGCCCGACGTGATCCTCATGGACGAGCCCTGCTCCGCGCTCGACCCGATCTCCACCCTCGCCGTCGAGGACCTGATCAACGAGCTCAAGGAGGAGTACACGGTCATCATCGTCACGCACAACATGCAGCAGGCCGCGCGCGTGGCGGACAAGACCGCGTTCTTCAACATCCAGGGCGTCGGCAAGCCCGGCAAGCTGATCGAGTACGACGACACCAACGTCATCTTCAACAACCCCTCGAGCCAGCAGACCGAGGACTACGTCTCCGGCCGTTTCGGCTGAGCCGCCCCGCGCTCCGTCCCCGACCCCGTCCGGCCGCACGCCGGGCGGGGTCGCGGCGTCTGCGGGGCCGGGCGTCGTCGTCGGGCGCGGCCTCAGGCCAGCGGGAGGAGGGCCAGCGTGCCGAGGAGGCCGAGGAGGGCGCAGGCCACCGGCGTGAGCAGCCACCAGCCGACCACGCGCAGCACGGTGGGCCAGCGCACGGACGCGTAGGTCTGCGTCTGGCCGGCGCCCACGATGGCCGCCGTCGCCGTGTGGGTGGAGGACAGGGGCAGGTGGAACACCAGGGATCCGACGAACAGCAGGCCCGCGGGGATGACGGCGGCCACGGACGCCCGCAGGGGGTCGAGGCGCACGAGACGCTCGGTGAGGGTCCAGGCGATCCGCCAGGCGCCGCCCAGCGTGCCGAGCCCGACCGCGAGGGCGAACAGGAACGCGCCCCCCACGAACTCGGCCGTCAGGGCGTCCGGCGCCAGGACGGACCCGGACCCCACCAGCACGGCGGCCCACAGCACCCCCATGCGCTGACCGGCCTGCAGGCCGTGGCCCATGGCCATGGCGCTGGCGGAGATGCCCAACGCGACGCGGGCCCGGTGCTGGACGTTGACCGTGGTGCCGCGGGTGGCGAGCCGCATGGCGGGGGCGGTGAGCAGGCGGGCGAGCGCCCACGCGATCAGGGGCGAGAGCAACAGGCTGAGCAGCACCTCGGCGCGGACGAGGTCGAAGATGGTGTGGGCGACGTCGATGTGCAGGCTCAGGCGCACGGCGAGGTGGCTGCCCGCCAGCGCGGAGATCAGCGCGTGCGTGCTGGAGCCGGGCAGGCGCCGCCACCACAGCAGCAGACCCCACACGAGGGTCACCGCGCAGGACACGCCCACGGCCAGGGGGCCGATCTCGCTGCGCACCGCGGGCGAGGTGAAGTAGTGCACGCTCAGCGTGATGAGCCCGATGCCCAGCAGGGCGCCCACGGTGTTGACCGCTCCGGTCAGGAGGAGGGCTCCGCGCGGGGTCAGCGCCCGGTACCGGACAGGCAGCGCCGCGGCGTTGGGGGCGTCACGGAACCCCATCAGCGCGCCGACGGCGCACAGCAGCACGAGGACGACGGCGAGCCCCGCGGTCACGGCGCCTCCACCGGCTCAGGACTCACGGACGAGCACCATGCCCAGGTCCATGTTCACGCGGGAGAGGGCCTCGAGCGCCGCGTGCAGCGCCCAGGCGACCTCGCGCTGGCGGTTGTAGTCGCGCTGCAGCAGGTCCATGCCGAGGTCGGCGAGCCACTCGACCATGATCCGCTCCGTGCGGCGGGAGGCGCGCAGCAGCTGCATCCACGTGGCCTCCAGGGCGTCGAGGTCGCGCATCTCGGCGGCGCCGCGGGCGAGCAGCTCGGCCTGACGACCCACGGTCTCGAGGACGTCGAGGGCGTGCGTCGGCAGCTCCTCGAGGTCGGCCCGCTGGATCAGCACGCCCGCCGACACGACGCGCCGGGTGGTCGCGTGCACGCCGCTGGCCAGCCGGTAGAGGTCCTGACGGGGCAGCGGAGTCACGTAGGCGCTGCGCAGCGCGGTGAGGAAGGCCATGAGGGTGGCGCTCGAGGACGAGTCGAGCTCCTCGAGCTCACGGGCGGCACGGTCCGCCTCGGGTCCGCGGGTCCCCGCGACCTGGGCCACCAGATGCACGGACCGGTGCAGGGCCTCGGCGAGGTCCGCCATGTGGCGCAGCGCCGGGGTGTCGCGCGTGACGAGCCAGGGCATGCGGGGGGACATGGGCAGCGGTCGCTCTCTCGTCGACGGGTGGCGAAGGGGTCGACGACGACGCCGGACCGGGAACGCCTCTCGGCGGAAGGCCGCTCGCAGCGGCTATGTGTTGGAGCCCGGGGTTACCAGCGGCCCGGCGCCGTCCCCATCAGTCTAGCGATCCGTCCCGAAACGCTCGACCCGCCGCCTCCAGGGCGTCGGCGGTGCTGACCAGGCGCGCGGCCCGGCGGGTGAGGGCGGCGGCGCGGTCCGGGGCGGCGGCCTCGGAGCCCTCGGCGTGCTCGACCTGGCCCAGAGCCACGACGCGGGCGTAGGCCGCGGCGCGCTCGAACGCGACGTCGATCTCGGAGCGGTAGGCGCCCGTGAGGATCGTGTCCGTGAGGCGGCGCAGCTCGGCCGGCCCCGGCGGCTCGACGGCGCCCGCCACGACGCGCGAGGCGTAGGCGGCATGCCCGGCGCGGTACCAGGCGGCCCAGCGCTCGCCGTCGCGGGTCGTCGCCTCCTGGAGCGCGTACAGGCGCCACAGGGCGCCGGCGAGCGAGACGGGCGGGGCGTCCGCCCACAGCTCGGCGAGCGTCTCGACGCCCAGCTCGCGGACCAGCCCGACCAGCCGCTCGACGATGGCCGGGTCCTCCTCCGCGCGGCCGCCGGCCACGAGGGCGTGGGCCAGGCGCGAGGCCGCCGCGGCCACTTCCTGCGGGTCTTCGCCGCCGGCGAAGTGCGTGAGCTCCTGCGGTTCCGAGAGGCGGGGCCGGTGGGGGCGCAGCACGCCCGAGGCGCTCGAGCTGGCGCCGCGGCCGGCGGGCAGGCGGTGACGTGCCATGGGCGGGCTCCCTTCGAGGGCGCATCGGGGTGGGGATGTGGTCGCCGGAGGCGGCGGCCCCGTCCACGGTAGTGCCCCGGACGCCTGGGCTACCATCGGAGGGCACCCGTGAGGGTCGCCGTCGTCGGCCGCGCGCCGTCGTCGTCGGCCGCGGGTGGGGGCCTTTAGCTCAGCTGGCAGAGCATCGGACTTTTAATCCGCCGGTCGCGGGTTCGATCCCCGCAGGGCCCACGCGAAAACGGCCCCTGACCAGGCATGACGCCCGGTCGGGGGTCCTCCCTAGGATGGAGCCATGAGCCCCACGCCCCCACCAGTCACCGAGACGATCAGTTCCGGCCACAGCGTGGTGTGGTCGCGCCCGCCGGCGGAGCGCGCGGGCACGGACCTGGTGCTCGTGTTCCACGGCTACGGCTCCAACGAGGTCCGCGCGGCGCGCCGCCACTTCCCGATGCTCCCGGAGCGGTGCACCGGCCTGGCGGTGCGCGGCGGCTTCGAGATCGACGAGACGGCGTCCGAAGGCCCGGGCGACCCCGGCGCGCACGGCTGGTTCCTGCTCGACCTGCTGCTGCAGTCCGACTTCGCCCAGGTGCTCGCCGCCGCCCACCGCGTGTTCGACGTGCTCTCCGCCGAGGAGGTCGTGGCGGCCGGCTTCCGCACGGTCTCGGTGCTCGGCTTCTCCCAGGGCATGGCCATGGCGACGACGGTCCTGCGTCTGCGCCCCGAGGCGTTCACCTGCGGTGTGGGCCTGAGCGGCTTCGCCGTCGACAACGAGCTGCTGGCCATGCTCGACTCCCCGGCCGAGGGACCGGGCCCGCGCCCGTTCTTCTGGGGCCGGGACGCCGAGGATCCCGTGATCCATCCGGACGCCGTCGCCCACACCCGCGCGTGGGCCGAGGAGCACACCCGCCTGACCGTGCGCACCTACCCCGGGATCCTGCACGGGACCGGCCCCGACGAGGTCCGTGACGTGCGCATCTTCCTCGAGCACTCCCTGCGCGCGGCGACGCCCGGGTCCTGACCGCGGGGGTCGCGCGCCGATACTGTGGCGCGCATGGCAAAGAACTCGACGATCGGCCGGTACGCGTCCGGGAAGGTGAAGGACTTCGGGCTGAAGTCGGCACTCGATGAGAACGGCGAGCCCACGGAGGGCTTCGAGAAGGCCCTCTCCACGGTGTTGGCGGTCCAGCGCCCCCTGGTCCTGAAGAACATCCAGCGCATGGCGGCGAAGCACCCGGGGGAGAGCCCGGAGCGTCTCGCCGAGCGGCTCGGGCAGCAGTACCTGACCACCGTCACGGGGGCCGGTGCCGCCGTGGGCGGCACCGCGATCGTCCCGGGCATCGGCACCGTGGCCGCGCTCGGCCTGTCCGGTGCCGCGGTCGCCGGCTTCATGGAGGCCACCGCCCTCTACGCGCAGTCCCTCGCCGAGCTGCACGGCATCACCACGCAGGACCCGCAGCGCGCCCAGGCCCTCGTCATGGGCCTCATGCTCGGCGACGACGCCAAGGAGCTGCTCCGCGAGGCCGCCGCCAAGGCCGGCCGTCCCTACGACCCGCAGTCCAGCCTCAACGCGCTCGCGGGCACCGCATCGGGCACCGGCATCAGCGCGTTCGTGGTGGATCGCCTCAAGAGGACGTTCATGCGCAAGATGCTCCTGCGGCAGGGTGCCGGCTTCGTGGGCCGCGCCGTGCCGTTCGGCGTGGGCGCCGTGATCGGCGGCGTGGGCAACCGCGCCATGGGCAAGGCCGTGATGGAGAACGCCGCGGAGCTCTTCGGCCCCCTGCCGATGGTGATCCCCGGCGAGATCCGCGAGGGCGTCGCACAGGGGCGCGCCGATGGCACCAAGGACGACGGCGGCGTCTTCGGCGCGATCCGTCGCGCCCTGCCCGGCGGCAAGGACGAGAAAGACGACAGGCAGAAGAAGGGCAAGCCCGCCGCCTGACGGCCCCGCCCCCGCGCTTTCGAACGTGAGAGAGGCCCTATCTCACGTTCGAAAGCGCCCATTCGCCCCATGTCACGTTCGAAAGTGCGGGGCAGGGGCCGCGTCTCAGAGGAACAGTGTCGCCACCCCGTGGATCGCCAGGCCCGCGAGCGCGCCGACGACCGAGCCGTTGATGCGGATGAACTGCAGATCCTTGCCCACGAACAGCTCGAGGGTGCGCGCGGTCTGCTCGCCGTCCCAGCGGGCGACCGTCTCCTCGATCACCCCGGTCACTGCCGGGCCGTAGGAGCTCAGCGCATACGCCGCGGCGCGGCGGGCGTGGCCGTCCACACGGTCGCGCAGCTCGGGGTCCTCCTGCAGGCGGGCGCCGAGGTCGCGCAGGGCGGCCACGAGCGCGCGGTGCAGGTCGGAGGACGGGTCCTCGAGCGCGTCCAGGAGCGAGTCCCGCAGGGAGACCCAGGCCCGCCCGGCCCACGCGCGCAGCCGTTCGTCCGCGAAAAGGTTCCGCTTGAACCGTTCCACCGAGGCGCGGGTGGCCGGCTCGTTCCGCATCTCGTCGGCGAGGCGGTCGAGCCAGTCGTCGACGGCGCGGCGGGCCTCGTGCTGCCGGTCGCGGCGGATGCCGGCGAGGTATTTGAGGGTCTCGGCGTGCAGTCGCTCGGCGAGGAGGCGGTCCACGAGGTCCGGGCTCCACTCGGGGGAGCGGCGGCGCACCGTCTCGACGAACAGCTCGGGGTGGGCGGCCACCCAGTCCCCGGTGTGGGCGACCACGAGGTCCACCACGCGCTCGTGGTGCCGGCCGGCCACCACGTCCTCCAGCACGCCCGCGAGCGTGGGGGACCAGTCCGGGGCCACCATGTGGCGTTCCATCAGCTGGCGCAGCAGCTCCTGGACGGCGTCGTCGTCAGCCGCGGCCATGGCGCCCCGGGCCGCCGTCGCGATCTCCCGGGCGGTGCGGGCCGCGTTCTCCTCACGGCGCAGCCAGCCGCCGGCGGCCTCGGCCACCTTCAATCCGTCGACCTTCTCGTGGGCGACCTCCGAGTCCAGGAAGTTCTCCTGCACGAACTCGGTCAGCGCGGCGCCGAGCTGGTCCTTCTTCCGCGGGATCAGGGCGGTGTGCGGCACGGGCACCCCCATCGGGTGGCGGAACAGCGCCGTGACCGCGAACCAGTCCGCCAGCGCGCCGACCATGCCGCCCTCCGCGGCGGCGCGCACGTAGCCCCACGCCGGGTGGGCGTCCTGCAACGGGAACGCGACCACGAACACCACGGCCAGCAGGATGAGCAGGCCCAGGGCGACGGCCTTCATGCGCCGCAGGCCCGCCGCGCGTTCGAGGGCGCCGGCGCTGAGCAGCTGCTGGGCGGGGTCGGGGGAGAAGGACACGGCAGGCTCCTGATCGCGTGCACCGAATGGTCCCCACCAGTTAACCAGCCGGGCACCCTGCGGTGACGTGGCCGGCACAGGCGCTCCCTAGCCTGGCGGCGTGTCCGCCCTCGTGATCGCCCACCGCGGTGCCTCCGCCGCCTTCCCCGAGCACACCCGCGCCGCCATGCTCCACGCCCTCGCCGTGGGCGCGGACGGTCTCGAATGCGACGTCCAGCTCACGCGGGACCGCGAGGTCGTCTGCTGGCACGACCCCACCGTGGACCGCACCTCGGACGGGCGCGGCGCCGTCGCGGACCACACGCTCGAGCGTCTGCGCGGCCTCGACGTCGTCTCGTGGCACGCCCGGCGCCCGGGGGCCGAGCCCACCACGACGACGGCGCCCCCCGCCGCGTACGGCGGCGCGGGGGAGCAGGTGCTCACCCTGGCCGACCTCCTGGCGATCGCGACGGCCGCGGACCGGCCGCTGCGCCTGGCCGTGGAGCTCAAGCATCCCTCCCCGTTCGGGCATGAGCTCGAGGAACGGGTGCTGCGGGAGCTGCTGCGGGCCGGCTGGGACCCGGAGACCGGCCGGGTGGGTCAGGTGCAGGTGTCCCTCATGAGCTTCCACCCGGACGCGCTGCGCCACGTGGCGCCGCTGGCCGGCACGGACCCCCTCTGCCCCCTGATGGACCTCATGCCGACGGAGCTGCCGACCCGGCTCGCGCGGGGGCCGCTGAGCCGGGCGGCGGTGCGTGCGGCGGCGCGTCAGTCGCTGGCCGGGTCCGAGGCGCTCGTCTGGCGCGGCCGGGCCGGGATGGCGGGGCCCTCCGTGGCCTACGTGCGGGAGCACCTGGCGGACGTGAAGGCGTGGCTGGCGGCGGGGCGGCGGCTGCGCGTGTGGACCGTCGACGAGCGCGAGGACGCCGATTCTCTCCTCGCCCAGGGGGTGCAGGAGCTCACCACCAACCGTCCGGAGGACGTGCTGCGCTGGGTCCGCGAGCGGGCCGCCGCGCGTCGGGAGCGGATGCCCACCGGGGCCTGAGGGCGCCGACGACGGCGCGCATGCTGCTCAAGCTGATCGAGCCGACCTCGGGCGAGATCAGCTTCGAGGGCAAGGACGTGCTGGCGCTGAAGGGGGAGGGGCTCAAGGACTTCCGGCAGCGCGTGCAGGCCGTGTTCCAGGACCCCTTCTCCTCGCTCAATCCCTCGTTCACGGTGGGCCGGATCATCGAGGAGCCGCTGCAGACGTACCGGCGGGGCAACGCCAGGCAGCGGCGGGCGCGCGTGCTCGAGCTCATGGACCAGGTGGCCCTGCCCTCGCACTTCCACCGTCGGTACCCCGCCGAGCTCTCGGGCGGGCAGCGCCAGCGCGTGGCGATCGCCCGGGCGCTCGCGTTGAACCCGGAGCTGATCGTGTGCGACGAGCCGGTCTCCGCGCTGGACGTGCTCGTGCAGGACCAGATCCTCACGCTGCTGCGGCGCCTGCAGGAGGAGCTGGGGCTGAGCTACCTGTTCATCTCGCACGACCTCGCGGTGGTGCGCCTCATCTCGGACTACGTGTGCGTGATGAAGGACGGCGAGGTGGTGGAGGCGGCCAGCTCGGAGGAGGTCTTCACCAACCCCCGGCACCCGTACACCCGCCGCCTGCTCGCCTCGATCCCGGGCAACGAGCTGGGCATCGCCGTCGAGGCGGACGGCACCCACGTCTGAGCGCTGACCGGGCCGGACGGTCGGGTGCAGAAGCGCCCCGTTCGTGTCGACCGAGCCGCAGCGACATCACTGCCGGGCGGACCGGCGGCGATGTCGCTGGGCGTCGGTCGGACGGTCGGGCGCGGTGCTCAGCGGGCGAGCTCCCACGTCAAGCGGGCGATCGCCTGCTCCTCGTCCGTGGGGACCACGAGGACCGGGATCGCCGACTCCGGCGCGGAGATCGTGTGGGGCCCGGCCACGCGGGCGCGGTTGGCCTCGGCGTCGTAGGCCACCCCGAGCGCCCCGAGCCGGTCGAGCACGCGCGCCCGGAACGGAGCCGAGTTCTCGCCGATCCCGGCGGTGAACACGATCGCCTGCGCCCCGCCCACGGCCACGTGGTAGCCGCCCACGTACTTGGCCAGCCGGTAGGAGGCCACGTCCAGGGCGTTGCGGGCGCGGCCGTCCCCGGAGGCGGCGTTCTCCAGCACCTGGCGCATGTCCGCCTCCCCGGCCAGGCCCAGCAGGCCGGAGCGCCTGTTCATGAGGGTGTCCAGCTCCTCGGCGTCGTAGCCGTGGTTCCGCATGAGGTGGGTGACCACGGAGGGGTCCAGGTCGCCGGAGCGGGTGCCCATCACCAGGCCGGCCAGCGGGGTGTAGCCCATGGAGGTGTCCACGGAGACGCCGTCGCGGATGGCGGTGGCGGAGGCGCCGTTGCCCAGGTGCAGCACCACGGCCCGGAACTCCCCCCGCGGGATGCCCAGATGCTCCGCGGCGAGGCCGGTGACGAGGTCGTGGCTCGTGCCGTGGAAGCCGTAGCGGCGGATGCCGTGCTCCGTGTAGACCTCGTCCGGCAGGGCGTACTGCCAGGCCTCGCGGGGCATGGTCTGGTGGAACGAGGTGTCGAACACGACCACCTGGGGCATGTCCGGCCAGCGCTCGGCCATGGCGCGCAGCCCCTGGGCGGCGGCGGGGTTGTGCAGCGGGGCCAGCGGGGCGAGGCGCTCGATCGCGCGGATCACCTCGTTGGTCACCCGGGCCGGGGCGGTGAACCGCTCGCCGCCGTGGACCACGCGGTGGCCGGCGGCGTCGATGGTGCGCCCGCCGGTCGCCTCGGCCAGCTCGGCCTCCACCTGCTCGAGGGCGGCGGCGTGGTCCGGCACGCCGGAGCCGGGGACGCCGATGCGCTCCACCAGGCCCTGGGCGAGGACGGGCACCGGGGCGTCCGTGCCGTCGTCGGCCAGCTCACGGAGCTGGTACTTCAGGGACGACGAGCCGGAGTTGATGACAAGGACGAGCACGGGGGACTCCTTCCGGGGCGTCAGCCCTGGGCCTGGGCCTGGATGGCGGTGATGGCGACGGTGTTGACGATGTCCTCCACGGTGGTGCCGCGGGAGAGGTCGTTGACGGGCTTGTTCAGGCCCTGCAGCACGGGCCCGACGGCGACCGCCCCGGAGGACTGCTGGACGGCCTTGTAGGTGTTGTTGCCGGTGTTCAGGTCCGGGAACACGAACACGGTGGCCTGGCCGGCCACCTCGGAGCCGGGCATCTTCGAGGCCGCGACGGAGGCGTTGACGGCGGCGTCGTACTGCAGCGGGCCCTCCACCTTCAGCTCGGGGGCACGCTCCCTCACGAGCTCCGTGGCGGCGCGGACCTTGTCCACGGACTGCCCGGAGCCGGAGGCGCCCGTGGAGTAGGAGAGCATGGCGACGCGCGGGTCCACCCCGAACTGGGCGGCGGTGGCCGCGGACGCCACGGCGATGTCCGCGAGCTGCTGCGCGTCCGGGTCCGGGTTCACGGCGCAGTCGCCGTACACGAGGGCGCGGTCCGGCAGCAGCATGAAGAACACCGATGAGACGATCGAGACGCCCGGCTTCGTCTTCACGAACTCCAGCGCGGGGCGGATGGTGTTGGCGGTGGTGTGGGCGGCGCCGGAGACCATGCCGTCCACGTCGCCCAGGTGGACCATCATCGTGCCGAAGTAGGCGCCCTCCTGCATGACCTCGCGGGCGCGCTCGGCGTCCACGCCCTTGTGGGCGCGCAGCCGGGCGTACTCCTGCGCGTAGCGCTCCAGGTCCGGGGAGTCGGCGGGGTCCACGAGCTCGATCCCGCTCAGGTCCACGCCCTCGCGGGAGGCCAGCTCCCGCACGGCGGCGGCCGGGCCGAGCACCACGAGGTCGCAGACGTCGCGGCGCTGGAGGATCTCGGCGGCGCGCAGCACGCGGGCATCCTCGCCCTCGGGCAGCACGATCCGGCGGCGGTCCGTGCGGGCGCGGGAGATCAGCTCGTGCAGGAAGCGCAGAGGGGTGACGACGTCGGTGCGTGGCAGGTCGAAGCGGGCCAGCAGCTCGTCCCCGTCCACGCGCTGGTGCCAGGTGCCCAGGGCGGCGGCGGTCTTGCGGGGCTGGGCGCTGGAGAGCTCGGAGCGCACCCGGGAGACCTTCGCGGCGGTGGTGAACGTGTCGTCGTGGGTGACGAACACGGGGAAGGCCGCGCCCAGGTAGAGCCGCTGGAGCTGGCGGTTCGGGAGGATGCCGTTGGTGAGGATCATGCCGGAGGGGGTGGGGAAGTCCGGGGTCAGCGAGGAGGCCACGGTGGCCAGGATCGCGTCGGAGCGGTCGCCGGAGACGATCACGAGCGCGCCCTCGCGCAGGACCTCGAGGAAGTTGCCGCCCTCCATGGAGACGGCCTTGACCTCGGCGACGTCGCGGTCCAGCGTCTCCTGCCCGGCCATCTGCTCGAGCCCGAGCGCGTCCGCCACCTCGGCCACCGAGGGGTGCGCGAGCTCGGTCAGCTCGGGCAGCACGTACACGGGCCAGGCGTGGCGGCCGGGGCGCACGGCCGCGCCGACGGCGTCGAGGTCACGGGGGTCCGCGCGGTTGACCATGACGGCCAGCAGCTCGACGCCGGCGTCGTCGAGGGTGCGCCGGGCCAGGTCCACGACGTCGGCCGCCTGCTCGGGTGTCAGGTCCGCGCCGGAGACCACGGCGACCACGGGGGTGCCGAGGTTGCGGGCGAGCTGGGCGTTGAGGTCGAGGTCGGCGGCCGGGTCCGGGCTGATCAGGTCGGTGCCCTCCACCACCACGACGCCGCCCGCCGCCCGCATGGCGTCGTACTGCTCCACGCAGCGCTGCTGGACCTCGTCGCCGCGGCCCTCGGCCATGAGGGTGCGGGCCTCGGCCGCGGTGAGGCCGCCGCGGGCCTGCTCCGGGGAGAGGCCGTACTGCTCGCGCATCAGCAGCACCATGGGGTCGGTCTCCACGTCGTCGCCGGGCACCACGGGGCGGAAGTAGCCCACCGTGCCGGAGCGCCGGTACAGCGAGTCGGCCAGGCCCAGGCTGACGAGGGACTTGCCGGCGCCGGTGGACGTGGTGGAGACGAAGATTCCCTGGGGCATGGCGGACCTTCCGGTGGAGGACGGGGCTCGTCGTTCACGGTACCGAGGCCGCGGCGTCGGGGCCCGTCCCGGCCGACGCGGATCGACGTGAGTGAGGCGTGTCTCTCACGCGCGTAATACACATGACTGCACTCGCCCCGTCAAGCATTAAGGACCCTCCCATGGCAACGAGAGCCGACCGCGGCCGCCCCGTGCACAACCCCGACATCATCGGGTTCACGGACGCCGAGCTCAACGAGACCCCCATCCGGCCGAAGTGGAACTCGCTGGGACCCGGCATCGTGGCGGCCGCCACGGGCGTGGGCGCCGCGGACCTCGTGGCCACCCTCACCGCCGGCTCCCGCTACGGCTACATGCTCCTGTGGGCCGTGATCCTGGGCGTGATCTTCAAGATCGTGCTCGTGGAGGGCGTGGGCCGCTGGTACCTGTCCACCGGCAAGACGATCTTCCAGGGCTGGCGCTCGCTGGGCTCCTGGACCTCCTGGTACTTCGGCCCCTACATCCTGATCTGGGGCTTCGTGTACGGCGCCACCGCCATGAGCTCGGCCGCGCTGCCCCTGGCCGCGCTGTTCCCGGGCGTGGACATGAAGGTCTACGCGATCGGCCTGGGCCTCGTGGGCCTGGGCCTGGTGTGGCTGAACCGGTACGGGCTGATCGAGAAGCTCATGGCGGTGCTGATCGGCGTCATGTTCCTGACCGTCCTGCTCTCCGCGGCGCTCACCGCCCCCAACGTGGGCGACATCCTCGCCGGCCTGGTCCCGCGCATCCCGTCCGGCGACCCGGACGTCATGTTCTACGTGCTCGGCCTGGCCGGCGGCGTGGGCGGCACCATCACCCTCGGCGCGTACGCCTACTGGCTGCGGGAGAAGGGCTGGAACGTCCCGAAGTACATGCGGGTGATGAAGTTCGACAACGCGACGTCGTACATCCTCACCGGCATCTTCGTGATCGCCACCATGATCATGGGCGTCGAGCTGCTCCACTCGGCCGGCCTGGCGATCTCCTCCGGTGACCGCGGCCTGCTCGACGTCGGCAACGTGCTCGCCGAGCGCTACGGCCAGGCGTACTCCGTGGTGTTCCTGGTGGGCTTCTTCGCCGCGTCCTTCTCCTCGCTTCTGGGCGTGTGGCACGGCGTCTCCCTGATGTTCGCGGACTTCTGGACGAACTTCCGCCGCCCCGCGGACGAGCTCGACCAGGACGACGCCCCCTCGCTGGCCTCGAAGCCGGGCCGCTTCTTCCTGCTGTGGCTGACCTTCCCGCCGATGACCCTGCTGTTCCTGGATCGCCCGATCTTCCTGATCCTGCTCTACGGCACGCTCGGCGCCTTGTTCATGCCGTTCCTGGCCGTGACGCTGCTGTTCCTGAACAACAAGAAGGAGGTGCCGGCCCAGTTCCGCAACGGCTGGATCCGCAACACGCTGCTGGGCCTGACGGCCGCCGTGTTCGTGGCGATCGGCGTGAACGAGCTGTGGAAGGCCCTGCAGCCGCTGATCGGGGGCTGACCGGGTGGCCGGCCGGGTGGGCTCCGACTCGGCCGGCCCTGGCCGGTGACCACGGGCGGCGCAGCGGGCACACTGGTGCCATGATCGTCGCCTTCTCCGTCGCTCCCTCCGGCCAGCCCGCCGACTCCGCCCACCTGCCCGGGGACGCGGACACCGCCTCCGTGCACCGGGCGGTGGCCGCCGCCGTCGCCGTGGTCCGCGCCTCCGGCCTGCCCCACCGCACCTCCTCGATGTTCACGGAGATCGAGGGCGACTGGGACGAGGTGATGGAGGTCGTGCGCGGCGCCGTGGACGCGGTCTCCTCGTACGGCTCCCGGGTCTCGCTCGTGCTGAAGGCGGACATCCGCCCCGGCCACACCGGCGAGCTGGACGGCAAGCTCGAGCGCCTCGAGTCGGCCCTCGCCGAGGACGAGGGGCGGCGCGCCGCCCCGGCCCCGCACGACGGCGACCTCCCCGCTGCCCCCCCGGACGCTTTCGTTCGAGAAACGGCGCCGTGTCGAGGCGCTTTCGTTCGAGAAATGGCCGCCGCGCCGGCGGCCCAGAGGAGCAGCCCGTGCCTGAGTCTGTGACCGTGCGCCCCGCCGCCCCCGGGGACGTCGAGGCGCTGCTGCGCGTCAAGGCGCGGTCGTGGCGGGAGGCCTACGGCGCGCTCCTGCCGTCCGCGTACCTGGACGCGATCGAGGCCCGGATCCCGGAGGACGTACCCGCGTGGACCGCGCTGATCGGACCGGACCGAGACCTCTGGGTCGCCGACGACGGCGGCCGGCTGCTCGGCGTGGCGCTCGCGGGCCCGCGTCGCTCGGCGGCGGAGACGGGCCGGACGGGCGCGGACGACGCGGCCGCATCGCCCGCCGACCTGCCCGATGTGGAGCTCATGGTGCTCTACGTCCTGGCCGAGGCGTACGGGACCGGCCTGGGAGCGCGCCTGCTGGACGCCGTCGTCGGGGAGCGTCCCGCGATGCTGCGCGTCCTCGCCGAGAATCCGCGGGCCGTGGCGTTCTACGCCAAGCACGGGTTCGCGGCCGTGGGGGCGCCGGAGCCGATGACCGGCCCGTGGGCCGGCCTGCACGAGCAGCTGATGGTGCGCCGTCGCCCGCACGACGGCGGTGCGGCGTGAGTCGCCGGTCATCGGCGCGCCGGGGCCGGGCCGCGGGCGGATCCGCCGGCCCCGCCGGGATCGAGCCGGGCGTCCACGCGATCACCCACGGCACCGCCGAGATCCGCGAGGACGCCTTCGAGCCGGACGCGTTCATCCTCTACGTCAACGGCGTCGAGTCCTCGCCGCTGGACCCCGAGCGCCCCGAACGCATGGCCTTCGAGTACATGCGCTGGGCCGCCGCGGCCGTCCGGGCGCACTGGCCGGAGCCCACGCCGCTGCGGGCCCTGCACCTGGGCGGCGCGGGCTGCGCGCTCGCCCGCTGGGTGGACCACGCGTACCCGGGCTCCCACCAGACCGCGGTGGAGATCGACGCCGGCCTGGCCGCCCTCGCCCGCGAGCGCTTCGGCCTGCCCCGCGCCCCGGCCCTGCGCATCCGCGTGGCAGACGCCGCCGAGGTCCTGGCCACGGCCCACCCGGCCAGCCGCGACCTGATCATCCGCGACGTCTTCGCCCCGGACCCCACGGACCTGACCGGTGCCCGCCACATCACCCCGCCGGGCCTCACCGGCCTGGACGCGGCCCGCGCCGCCGCGCGGGTCCTCGCCCCGGGCGGGCTGTACGTGCTCAACGTGGGCGGCGGGCCGGACCTGACGTCGGTGCGGGCGGACGTGGCTGCCGTCGTCGCCGCGTTCGAGCACGTCGAGGTGATCGCGGATCCGCCCATGCTCAAGGGGCGGCGCCGCGGCAACGTCATCGTGGCGGCCTCGGACGCCCCCGTGGCC
>NZ_JABFBA010000021.1:21322-24712 GCF_017168445.1 Micrococcus sp. KRD026
GCCCGGCTCCGACCCCCGCGACCGCCTGGCCCGTGCCCTGCGCATGGACGCCTTCCCGGCCCGGCTCGCGGAGGATCCACGCGGCTTCCCCGCGGGCGTCGCGCCCGGGGTCACGGGACTCGTCCCGGGCCCCGAGGCGTAGACTGGAGGCACTCGGCCGGGTCCGCCCGGGGCCCGTCGAGTCCGACTCGAGGAGGTCGCCATGTCCGCCCAGACCCAGCCCGCCGCCACCCGCCGTGAGGACGCACCGCTCGGCGTCCTGGTGGGTGTGGACGGCTCCGACCAGTCCGTCTCCGCCGCCCGCTGGGCCCAGCGCGAGGCCGGCCTGCGCGGCGAGCCGCTGACCCTCGTCACCGCCTACTCGATCCCCGCGTACTGGGGTTACGGCGCGGACGCCGGCGGCGCCGTCCTGGACGACTCCCGTCTCCGCGAGGGCGTGCAGGCCCTCCTGGAGGAGGTCGCCGGCAAGCTCGACGCCGACGGGGTGCGTCCGGAGCTGCGTGTGGAGATCGGGGACGCGGCCGGCGTCCTCGTGGAGCTCTCCGCCGAGGCCTCCCTGCTCGTCTCGGGCGCGCGCGGCCGCGGCGGCTTCATGGGCCGCCTGCTCGGCTCGGTGGCCGCCGCGCTGCCCGGCCACGCGCACTGCCCGGTCGCCATCATCCCCGCCGGGGTCGAGGCCAGCCGCGCGGGGGACAGGACCGCCGTCGTGGTGGGCGTCGACGGTTCCGAGCAGGGTCGTGCCGCCGCTCTCGAGGCCGCCGAGGAGGCCCGCCTCCGCCAGGCCCCGCTGAAGCTCGTGTGCGCCGTCCCGCCCCTGGGCGCGAACGCCGCGTGGCTGGCCGTCAGCCTGGACGAGGAGGCCCGCGAGCGGGAGCTGCGCGAGCGTCTCGACGCCGGCGCCGCGTGGATCAGCTCCGAGTTCCCCGGCCTCGAGGTCCTCACCGAGCTCGTGGACGGCACCCCCGTGGACGTGTTGGTGGACCAGAGCGCCACCGCCTGCCTCACCGTGGTGGGCACGCGCGGTCTGGGCGGCTTCGCCGGTGCGATCGTCGGCTCCACGAGCCGCGGCGTCGCGGACCACGCGAAGGGCCCGGTGCTCGTCGTCCCGTTCCGCGAGGACGTCCGCCTCAGCCGCCGCGCCTCGTTCGGCCCGGTCCAGGACCAGCCGGAGTCCTGACCGGCGCTCAGCCCCAGCCGAGCTCGTGGAGGCGCTCCTCGGAGATGCCGAAGAAATGCCCGACCTCGTGCATGACGGTGACGGTGATCTCGTCCTCGAGCTCGGCGCGGGAGGTGCAGTGGCGGGTGAGTGGACCGCGGAACACCACGATCCGGTCCGGCATCTGCCACGCGAACTCGGCGCGCTCGGTCAGCGGCACGCCCTCGTAGAGGCCGAACAGCTCGGTGGCCGGGTCCTCCCAGCGCTGCGGCTCGTACTCGTCCTCCACCACCACGACGACGTTCGTCAGCAGCCGTGCCAGCTCGTCGGGGATACGGGCGAGGGCCGCGGAGACGGCGTCGTCGAACTCCTGCTCGCTCATCCACGTGGCGGCGGGCTGGTCGGGCGACGGGCGGTGGTCCACGGCGGCTCCTGGGGGTGCGGGGCTCCGCGGTGCGGAGGGCGGCCGGCCGGCGGCCGGACTTGCCGGAGGGTGTGCGGCCACCATAGACTCCCAGGGTCCACCTCGGGAATCTCGACATCGGACCTGCCCCTATCGTCTAGAGGCCTAGGACACCGCCCTTTCACGGCGGCGACACGGGTTCGAATCCCGTTGGGGGTACGCAGAACGGCCGCCCTCGGCGGCCGGAACGGCACGTGGAGCGTGGATTTGCACGACGCTCGGAGGCTCTGCTAGAGTTTCCACTCGTTGCGAAAGCGGCGAGAACAACAGAACATGGCCCTGTAGCGCAGTTGGTTAGCGCGCCGCCCTGTCACGGCGGAGGT
Organism: Micrococcus sp. KRD026; assembly: GCF_017168445.1. NCBI lineage: Bacteria > Bacillati > Actinomycetota > Actinomycetes > Micrococcales > Micrococcaceae > Micrococcus > Micrococcus sp. KRD026. The sequence continues at coordinate 23,265 of NZ_JABFBA010000021.1, forward strand.
CGCGGGTTCAAGTCCCGTCAGGGTCGCTCGGATCGTCCGATCACCGGCATTCGGAAACGGAGTCCGGTGACGCATGGTCCTGGTGACGAAGGTCGCCGGGCTCTGTAGCTCAGTTGGTAGAGCGTACGACTGAAAATCGTAAGGTCACCGGATCGACGCCGGTCGGAGCCACCACTTCGAGAAGGCCCCCCGCAGACGCGGGGGGCCTTCGTCGTCCGGGGCGACGGGCCGCTGACAGGCGGCGACGCGGTGGGCACACTGGGTCGATGCCCGATTCCCCCTCCGCCCGCGCGACCGGCGGCGAGACCGCGCTCGTGGTGATCGACGTCCAGCACAGCTACTTCGAGCATCCCGCGCTGGCCGCCCATCAGTCCGAGCTGACGGCGGCGGTCGTGGAACTGCTCCGGGCCGCGCACGAGGCCGGCCGTCCCGTCTTCCTGGTGCGGACCGAGCACGCGCGGGACCGCTCCACGTGGACGTTGAACATGCTGGCCGACGACGAGGGCTTCGCCTTCCCGGGCACCCGGCAGGCCGCTCTGCTCGACGGGGTCGCGGTGGCCGCCCCGGACGCCGTCGAGGTCGTGAAGACCCGGGACTCCGCCTTCCACGGCACAGGACTGGCGGCCGAGCTGCGGGGCCGCGGGGTGGATCGGCTCCTGCTGTGCGGCGTCTCCACCCACAGCTGCATCGCCGAGACCGCCACGGCCGCGTTCGCCCTCGACTTCCACGCCGCGATCGCGACGGACGCGATCGCCTCCGAGGAGCCGGCGCTGGCCGCGGCGATGCTCGACTTCCTCCGCGACGAGATGCGTCAGCCGCTCCTCGGGCAGGACGAGGCACTCACCCTCCTGCGCACCGGCCTCGTCCCCGACCGGGGCTGAGGGGCGTTCACAGGATCTCGACGTCGCCCTCGTCCGCACGCGTGCGGTCCTGGGCGTCCTCCTCGATGTGCATGGCGGCGGACTCCGCATTGCGCAGGGAGTCCGGGGCACGTCCCTCCCCGGCCCGGTGCTGCGGGTCGTCCGAGCCGCCGCGCACGGGCTGGCCGTCGCGGCCGTCCTCCGGCTCGGGGTCGCCGGCGGCGTTGGGATCGGCGAGCAGGTCCGTCTCGAGCTCTCGTTCGTCCTCGCGGTCCTCGAAGGGGACGTCGGTCATGGTGCGGGTCCTTCCTCTCACGGGCGGGCCCGTCCGGCGCCGCCGTCGTCGTGGTGCCCCACACCCTAGTTGTAAGAGGTCATGACGTTGTTGACTCGTGCCGGGGCCAACGAGGTTGGCGGGGCGTCCCCGCAGGAGGTATGAGGCCGATGGTAGTTGTAGTGGTTCACCCACACCTGCAGGGCCTCACGCCGAGCTTGCTCTGAGGAGTACGGGCGGGCGTAGAGGACCTCATCGACCATCAGCCGGTTGTACCGTTCGACCTTCCCGTTATGGCGCGGGGTGTAGGGGCG
>NZ_JABFBA010000021.1:24812-57406 GCF_017168445.1 Micrococcus sp. KRD026
CGTGAGTCATGAGTGGGTCTTTTCGGGCAGGTGGGTTGTTGAGGAACTTCCATCCTGCGGGAGAGGCCCACTCGTCTCATCTCAGCCGGCGCCTCGTGGCAAGAACCTCATGACCCACAACACCTAGTGAGGCCGCCCACGCCTCACCAGGGGGCGCCCGCGCCGGGGCCGTGGGCGCGGTCACCCGGCCGGGTGAGACCGTCCACTCGGCCGCGTCTCAGGCGGGGGGCCGGCGCGCGGGACCACGTAGGGTCGGGAGGATGAGCGATCCGACACCGCCCTTGAAGAATCCACTGGATCCTGAGCGGGCCGACACCCGCCCCTCCTCCGCCCCCACGGCCGACGGCGCCGTCGCCCCTGCCACCTCCGCCGCGGCCGCCCGCGACCGCGTCCTGCTGCCGTGGGTGTTCTGGCCCTCCGCGGTCATCGTGCTCTCCTTCGTGGGGGCCACGCTGCTCGCCCCCGAGCAGATGACCGTGGGCATCGGCCTGGTCCAGCAGGCCATCATCACGAACTTCTCGTGGTGGTACGCCCTCGTCGCCCTGTTCTTCGTGCTGTTCTGCGGCTACCTCGCGTTCTCCCGCAAGGGCGACATCACCCTGGGCAAGCCCGATGAGAAGCCCGAGTTCTCCACGCTGTCCTGGTTCTCCCTGCTCTTCGCGGCGGGCATGGGCATCGGCCTCGTGTTCTTCGGCATGACCGAGCCGCTCATGCACTTCACCTCGCCGCGGCCCGACGTGGCGGCCGCCAACCCCACCCAGGCGGAGGCCGCCCAGTCGGCGCTGGCCACCACGTTCCTGCACTGGGGCCTGCAGCCCTGGGCGATCTACGCGGTGGTGGGCGTGGCGGTCGCGCTGGCCATCCACCGGCGTGGCCGTCCCCTCGCGCTGCGCTGGGCCTTCGAGCCGCTGATCGGCGAGCGCCGCGTGCGCGGCGGCTGGGGCCACCTGATCGACAACATCGCCCTCATCGGCACCGTCTTCGGCGTGGCCACCTCGCTGGGCCTCGGCGTCACCCAGATGTCCGCGGGCCTGCGCGCGCTGGGCATCGTGCCCGAGGACAGCCCCTGGCTCGAGTACGCCATGATCGGCGCGGTCACCTGCGTGGTGCTCTACACCGTGGTCTCCGGTGTCGAGCGCGGCATGAAGTGGCTGTCCAACACCAACCTGATCCTGGCCGCCGGACTGCTGCTGTTCATCGCGATCGTGGGGCCCACCGCGTTCCTGCTCAAGGAGATGGTGCAGTCCCTCGGCTCCTACATGCAGTACTTCTTCGCGAACTCGCTCAACGTCTCCGCGTTCTACGGCGCCGAGGGCGACGCGTGGCAGGCCGGCTGGAGCGCGTACTACTGGGGCTGGTGGATGTCCTGGACGCCGTTCGTCGGCATCTTCATCGCCCGCATCTCGCGCGGTCGCACCGTGCGCGAGTTCATCGCCGGCGTGCTGCTGGTGCCCACCCTGGTCTGCGTGGTCTGGTTCGGCATCCTGGGCGGCACCGCGATCTTCCTCGAGACCACCCGCCCGGCCGGGTACACCTCCGTGGTGGGCGCGGACGGCGCCATCGACTCGAACACCGCGCTCTTCCAGGTGCTCGAGCAGCTGCCCGCGGGCATGATGCTCGTGGTCGGCGCCATCATCCTCTCGGGCATCTTCTTCATCACCTCCGCCGACTCGGGCTCGCTGGTGATGGGCATGCTCGCCACCGGCGGCGACGTGAACCCGAAGGCCACGGTGAAGATCTTCTTCGCCATCGCCACCTCGCTCATGGCCGCGGCCCTGCTGGCCGCCGGCGGCCTGTCCGCCATCCAGGTCCTGGCCATCACCATCGGCCTGCCGTTCTCCGTGCTGATGCTGCTGATCTGCCTGGCCACGTTCCGCTCGCTCGGCTACTCCGTGGCGCGGGTGGAGGCGGTGCGCCGTCAGGCCATGCTGGCCTCCATCAAGGACCGCCTGGGCCTCGAGTCCGACGACGACGAGGTGGTCGACGCCGGCCCCGTGGCGGCCTCGCAGTGGTGGGCCTCGCTCAGCCGGGACCACCAGCAGCGGATCGCCGATGCGGCCGCCGGCGTCCCGGCCTCGGAGGGGCCGCGCCGCACCCGGCTGCGCCGCCACGGGCACTGACGTCCGCCCCCGGGCGCCCTCCCGGCCCCGACGAGAACGGCCCCTGTCCCGCGCGGGACAGGGGCCGTCGTCGTCGTGGGGGTCAGTCCTCGTGGGACTGGCGGGTGCGGACCACCGGCAGGGTGCCGGTGCGGTCGTGGGCCGCGGCCGACGTGCGGGTGCCCGTGACGAACCAGGCGAGGGTCAGGACCGCGACCCACACGAGACCGATGATGAGCGCCTGGCGCGAATCCGGGATGGTGGCCATGGTGATCACCACGGTGGCCACGAACGCCAGGCCCAGGTAGGTGCCGACGCCGCCCAGCGGCATGGGGAAGGGGGACGGCTCCGCGCCCTGCTCCGCGACGCGCCTGCGCATGGCGCGGTGGGACAGGAAGATCATGGCCCAGGTCAGCACCACGGCGAACGAGGCGACGCCGGCCACCAGGCTGAAGGCGTTCGGGTCCACGGTGATCAGCACCGCGCCGAGCACCATCACGCCCAGCATCACGGCCACGGACAGCCACGGCACGCCGCCGCGGTTGGTGTGGGTGAAGGCCCGGGGTGCCTGGCCGTCGTGGGCCATCGCGTAGAGCAGGCGACCGGACGCGTAGATGCAGGCGTTGATCGCGGAGACGGCGGCGGTGAGCACCACGAAGTTCAGCAGGTGCGGGGCGAAGGGGACGCCGAGGCCCTCGAAGATCTGCACGAACGGGCTGGCCTTGCCGTCCACCTGGTTCCAGGGGACGAGGGCCATGATGACCGCCATCGTCAGCACGTAGAACAACAGGATGCGGATCGGCACCGTGTTGATGGCCTTGGGCAGCACCTTCTCCGGGTTCTTGGCCTCGCCCGCGGCCACGCCGAGGGTCTCGATGCCGCCGAAGGAGAACGTCACGATGGTGAGCGCGGTCAGCACGCCCAGGATGCCGTGCGGCAGGAATCCGCCGTGGTCCACGAGGTTCGCCAGGCTGGCCTGGGTGCCGTCCGCGGTGGAGGCGCCGGTGAAGAGCAGGATCACACCGCCGAAGATCATCGCCACGATGGCCCCGACCTTCACGAGCGTCAGCCAGAACTCGGCCTCACCGAAGTTGCCGACGTGCGTGAAGTTGATCAGGCCGACCACGAGGATCGTGGCCGCGACCCAGGCCCAGGCCGGGACCCCCGGGAACCAGAACGCCATGTACGTGGTGATGGCGGCGGTGTCCGCGACGATCACGACGGCCAGCTCGAAGACGAAGGTCCAGCCGGTCACGTAGCCGGCGAAGGGGCCGAGATAACGGGAGGCGTAGGCGGCGAAGGACCCGGAGACGGGCTCCCGGAGCGTCATCTCGCCGAGGGCGCGCATCACGAGGAACACGGCGGCGCCCGCGACGAGGAAGGACAGGATCACGCCCGGCCCGGCGGCCTGGATGCCGCCGGCCGAGCCGTAGAAGAGGCCGGTGCCCACCGCCGTGCCCAGGGCGATGAACATGATGTGCCGCTGGCTCAGGCCGCGGTGCAGCTGCCCGCGGTCCGCGGTGGCCGCGCCGGTCTCGGCGACGCGGGAGCCGAAGGGGGAGGTGCTCACGTGAAGTCTCCGCTCGAAGGGGGGTGGATCAGGACACGCCATGGTGACTCGTGACACAGCGTTCATGCCACTTTGTCCGGTGTGATGCGAGTCATCGTGGACGTTACGTCGCGTTCGTCCGGCCGGGCCGGATGATGTGACCTCGCCCACCGCGGATTCCCCGCGGAAGGTCCGGGGTGCCCCGGCGGGTCCCGGGGCGCGCCGGGCTCAGTCCATGAGCAGCCACGCGGCGGCGTCGTGCGCGAGCCGCCCGTCCTGCACGGCCTCCGCCTCCTCGAGGGAGAACAGGGCCCGGGAATGGCCCGCGGGCAGGTCGACGGGATCGGTCGACAGGTTCGCCATCACGAGCACGGTGCGCGCCGGGATCGGCTCGCCCGAGCCCAGGTGCCGGCCACCGCCCGAGGTGACCGTGAACGCCAGCACCCCGCGTGCGGGGTCGTGGTGCTCGGACCACGCGAACGTGCCCGTGCCCAGGTCGAGCTCGCCGCGGATCTGCAGCAGACGCCGGTACAGCTCGAACACGGAGCCCTCGACGCCGACCTGCCGGTCCGCCGCCAGCGCCCGGAAGGACGCGGGCTGGGGCAGCCACGGCGCGGCGACGCCCTCGGCGGCGGACGCGGGGCCGTCGTCGTCCGCGGGGGTCGAGAAGCCGTAGGACGGCTCGTCCGCGGCCCACGGCAGAGGGATGCGGCAGCCGTCGCGGCCGGGCTCCTTGCCGTCCGTGCGGAAGAAGTACGGGTCCTGGCGATGCTCGGCGGCGAGGGTGGTGTGCTCGGGCAGGCCCAGCTCGTCGCCCTGGTAGATGTACGCGGAGCCGGGCAGGCCCAGCTCCACCATCGCGGCGGCGCGGGCCCGACGGCGACCGACCGCCTCGTCTGGCTGCTCGTCCTCGGCCGTGATGCCGGCGGGGTAGGAGCTCGGGTCGGCGAGGCCGTAGCGGGAGGCGTGGCGCACCGTGTCGTGGTTCGAGAGCACCCAGGTGTTCGGGGCGCCGACCCGGCCGGCCTGCTCGAAGGACCGGTCGATCGCGTGGGTCAGCGAGGCGGCGTCCCAGCCGGCCATGAGGTAGGTGAAGTTGAAGGTCTGGTGCATCTCGCCGGGGCGGACGTACCGGAACATCCGCGAGAGCGGGGCCACCCACGCCTCGGCCACCATCATCGGCTCGTGGTCGTAGGAGTCCAGGACCCGCCGCCAGTCCCGGTAGACCTCGTGGACGCGGTCCTGGTCCATGAACGGGGTGAGCGGCTCGAAGGTGTCCGGGTCGAACGTGGGGTCGGCGTCCTCGCCCGCGTCCGTGACCATGCCCATGCGGGAGTGCTCGGCGTCCGGGTAGCCGGGCTGCTTGATGAGCCCGTGGGCCACGTCCACCCGGAAGCCGTCCACGCCGCGGTCCAGCCAGAACCGCAGGATGGAGCGGAACTCCTCGCGCACCTCCTCGTTCTCCCAGTTCAGGTCCGGCTGCGTGGTGTCGAACAGGTGCAGGTACCACTGGCCCGGGGTGCCGTCCGCCTCGGTCACACGGGTCCAGGCCCCGCCGCCGAACGTGGACTCCCAGTTGTTGGGGGGCAGCTCGCCGTGCTCGCCGCGGCCCTCGGCGAAGTGGTAGCGGGCGCGCTCGGGGGAGCCGGGGGCGGCGGCCAGGGCGGCCTGGAACCACGCGTGCTCGGACGAGGTGTGGTTCGGCACGAGGTCCACGACCACGCGGATGCCGGCCTCGTGCGCGGCGGCGATCATCTCGTCCGCGTCCGCGAGCGTGCCGAACCGCGGGTCCACGGCGCGGTAGTCCGCGACGTCGTAGCCGGCGTCGTGCTGCGGGGAGAGGTAGAAGGGCGAGAGCCAGATCGCGTCCACGCCGAGCTGGGCCAGGTAGTCGAGGCGCGAGGTGACGCCGCGCAGGTCGCCCATGCCGTCCCCGTCCGCGTCCGCGAAGGAGCGCGGGTACACCTGGTAGATCACGGCGTCCACCCACCACGGCGTGACGGGCCGGTTCCGGGCTTCCGAGGGCGGGGTGCTCAGGCGCTGCGTGGTCATGGGATCCACCCTAGGCCCGACGCCGGGGCGCGCGCCCCGCGTGGGCGGCGTCGGCGGCGTGGTGTGCGTCTCGAGCACCCGGGTCGGCCCCACCCCGGTGCGCCGGGCCGGCTCAGGTCAGCCTGGCCAGCATCCCGACGGCGGCCCAGCGCCGGTTCAGTCGTTCCTGTGCGACGCCGGCGGTCGCCTCGTCGCCCTCCTCGAGCGCGTCGATGAGCGTCCACAGGTCGAAGACGGAGTCGTCCGGCCACACGTGCCGCGTGAGGCCGCCGTAGTCCAGCTCGATCCACGAGTCGGGGTGGAACGCGCCGAGCCACTCCACCATCACCGTGAGCTCGCCGATCAGCTCCGCGTCCGGGGCGTGGCGCGCGAGCACCGCCGCCGCGTGCCCGGCCCGCTCCCGGGCGGCCACGATCGGCGCGCGCCGGTACGCCGTGCGCTCGCCGTCCACGAGGCGCTGCACGGGCTCCTCGGGGTCGAACACCGTGAGCCAGCCGTGCGGCACACCCCACGTGGCCGTGCGCGTCTGCACGCGGTGGTGCTCCGGCGCACCGTCCTCGTCCTGCGGGTCCTGGCCCGCCGCGTCCGGGTCGGGGGAGAGGCCCCACTCGTCCTCGAGCGCCACGAGCGCGCGGCCGCGGTTCATGGCGCGCGCCGCCGGCGGGATGGCGGCCTCGTGCAGCCGCGGCAGCATCGTCTCCTCGAGCATGGCTGCGGCCATCTCGGCGCGCAGGCCCCGCTCGTCCGGGCAGTAGAAGGCGGAGCGGTGCTCGTCCTGGAGGACCCGCACGAGGTCGTCCTCACCGGGTTCCGGGAACGGGTCGGCCACGGGCCGGGCCAGGCGACGCCGGGCCCGTTCGGCCGCCTCGGCCTCGACCTCGGCACGGGTGCGGTGGCCGCCGGCGATCAGCCGCGCCTGGACCGCGTCCGGGAACGCGGCCAGCGGCTGGAAGACGCGCAGGTGCGCGGTGCCGCGCGCGACACCCGGGGGCGGGCCGCCGTCGTCGTGGGTCATCGCGGGCTCGTCCGTGGTTCAGCCCAGCTCGACGACCACGGGCGCGTGGTCCGAGGCGCCCTTGCCCTTGCGCTCCTCGCGGTCGATCCAGGCGTCCGTGACCGTCCGTGCGAGGGCGGGGGAGCACAGCTGGAAGTCGATGCGCATGCCCTTCTTCTTGGGGAAGGCCAGGCCCGTGTAGTCCCAGTACGTGTACACGCCGGGGCCGGGGTGGCGCGGGCGCACCACGTCCACCAGCCCGGCGTCCTCGAACGCGTGGAACGCCGCGCGCTCGGGCGGGGAGACGTGCGTGTAGCCCTCGCGCTGGAACAGCTCGATGTCCCACACGTCCTCGTCCTGCGGAGCGATGTTCCAGTCGCCGGCCAGGGCGAGCCGGGTGTCCGGGTCCTCGGCGAGGCGAGCGGCCGCGTGCTCCTGGAGCACGCGCAGCCACTCGAGCTTGTAGCCCATGTGCTCGTTCTCCAGGCCGCGCCCGTTGGGCACGTACAGGCTCCACAGGCGCACCGGGGCGACGCCGTCGGCCGCCTCGGCGCCCACGGTCGCCCCGATGGCGCGGGACTCCTCCTGCGGGTCCACGCCGCCCTTGCCGAAGTGCGGCTGGCCGGGGAAGCCGCGCTGCACGTCGCTCAGGCCGACGCGGGAGGCGATGGCCACGCCGTTCCACTGCGAGGTGCCGTTGTGCACCACCTCGTAGCCGGCGCGCTCGAAGAGCTCCCACGGGAAGTTCTCGTCCCGGCACTTGGTCTCCTGGATGGCCAGGACGTCGATGTCATGGCGCTCGAGGAAGGCCTCGACGCGGTCGGCGCGGGCACGGAGGGAGTTGACGTTCCAGGTGGCGATCTTCACCCGGCCAGGCTATCGAAGGGCGCGGACACCGTGGGATCGGCGCCTCAGCGCCACCAGTCGTCGTGGATCGTCACCGGCGTGGTGCGCTTGTGGCGGCTGCGGAGCCAGATGCCCTCGAGCTTCTCCGCGACCTCGGTCGGGACGTCCTTGCCCTCGAGGTAGTCGTCGATGTCCTCGTACGTCATCCCGAGTTCGGCCTCGTCCGTCTGGCCCGGCGTGCCGTCCAGCAGGTCCGCGGTAGGCACCTTGTTCCACAGGGGCTCGGGGGCTCCGAGTTCGCGGCCCAGCGCCCGCACCTGCCGCTTGTTCAGGCCGGCCAGCGGCAGGACGTCCGCGCCGCCGTCGCCGAACTTCGTGTAGAACCCGGTGACGGCCTCGGCCGCGTGGTCCGTGCCGATCACCAGCTGCCCGTGGGCGCCGGCCACCGCGTACTGGGCCGTCATGCGGATGCGGGCCTTCACGTTGCCCTGGTTGTAGTCCGAGATCGGCTCCCCCACGGCCTCGGCGAAGGCGGCGGCCAGACCCTGCACGGCCTCCGCGATGTTCAGGGTGACGTCCTGATCCGCACCCACGAAGTCCATGGCCGCCCGGGCATCCGCCTCGTCGTGCTGCACCTTGTAGGGCAGGCGCACGGCGGTGAACCGGGGGTTCTCGCGGGAGGGCACGACGTCGGCGCCCACCCCCGCCTCACCCGGCGGAGTGGTGTCGGGGCCGCCCAGGGCGACGGCGTCCGTGACGCCGAGCTGGGCGCGGCGACGCTCGACGGCGAGCTGGGCCAGCCGGCCGCCCACGGTGGAGTCCACGCCGCCGGAGATGCCCAGGACGAAGCCGGACGCGCCCGTGGCCGCGAGGTAGTCGACGAGGAAGGCCACGCGCCGTTCGACTTCGGCCGCCGGGTCGATCTCGGGGAGGACGCCCTGCTGGGCGATGATCCGCTGCTGGAGTTCACGCATGCCGGTCAGCGTACGACCGGCCCCGCGCACGGGGACAGGGGCGGTCGGCGACGGCGGCTCACGCGTCCGGGTGCCCCAGGTTGCGGGCGATGCGGCGCAGGACGCGGACGGCGTCGTCGATCTGGTCCCGCGGGACGTCCGCCGTCGCCTCGGCACGCAGGGCCTCGACCGCCTCGCCGACGCGGGCGCCCGCGGTGCGGCCCGTGGCGGTGAGGGTGTAGAGGTCGCCCTCGACCGTCACCCAGCGGGACTCGACCAGCTCCTCGATCTGACCGGACACCGCGCCGCGCTGCTCCTCCTCGAAGCCGGCCTCGAGCTCGGCGCGGGACTGCGGGGCCACCGTGAGGGTGTTCAGAAACTGCCACTGGGCGCGGGTGAGGCCGTGCTCCTCGAGGCTCTCGGCCACGCGCGCCGCGATCAGGCCCTCGGTGAGGGTGAGCCAGTGCGCCAGGGGCAGGCCGGAGGGATGCTGGACGGCGTCGTCGTGCTGGATCTCGCTCATGGCCTGAGCCTAGCCAGTCCGGGACGGAAGCGGCAGGGGCGGTCGGGCCCGCACTAGCATGGGCGGCATGACCGACGCGCAGACCCCCACCGTCCCCACGCCCGAGCAGGACCGCGAGCGGCTCAAGCAGCTCATCCAGGATCTGGCTGTGGTGCACGGCCGGGTGACCCTGTCCTCCGGCAAGGAGGCGGACTACTACGTGGACCTGCGTCGGGTCACCCTGCACCACGAGGCCGCCCCGCTGATCGGCCGCGTGATGCTGCGCCTGCTCGAGGAGAACGGGATCGAGTTCGACGCGGTGGGGGGTCTGACCATGGGCGCCGACCCCGTGGCCACCGCGATGATGCATCAGGCCGGCGCCGCGGGCCGTGCGCTCGACGCGTTCGTGGTGCGCAAGGCGCAGAAGTCGTACGGCATGGGTCGGCAGGTGGAGGGCCCGGGCGTGGACGGTCGCCGCGTCGTCGTGCTGGAGGACACCTCGACGACGGGCGGCTCCGCGCTGACCGCCGTCGAGGGTGTGCGCAACGCGGGCGGCGACGTCCAGGCCGTGGCCGTGATCGTGGACCGTGCGACCGGCGCCGCCGAGCGCGTGGCCGAGGAGGCGGACGTGCCGTACCTGTACGCGTTCGGCAAGGACGAGCTCGGCCTCGACTGAGCCCGGCGGGCCCCGCCCGCCGCCCGCCTAGAGCCAGTCCGCGCGCTTGAACAGCACGAACAGCGTGAGGGCCACCGCCAGCATGAGTCCCAGGGCGAACGGATAGCCGAACGCCCAGTGCAGCTCGGGCATGCCGTCGAAGTTCATGCCGTACACCGAGCCCACCAGCTGCGGCGCGAAGATGATCGCCGCCCAGGACGAGATCTGCTTGACCTGCTCGTTCTGGGCGATCGACTGCTCGGCCAGCCGCTTCGAGGCCAGCGTCGAGTCCAGCTCGAGGGCGCTGTTGAGCATCTGGCGCATGGTCGTCACGCGCTCGTTGATCTGGACGGCGTGGTCGTGGACGTCGCGCAGGCGGCGCAGGTTCTCCACCTCGAGGCGCGCCTGATCGCTGAGCTCCTCGTCCTCCCAGGCGTGGGCGTCGTCGCGCCGGGGCAGGCCGTCGGCGTCGAGGCGGCGGGTGTCCTCGTGCAGGCGGGTGCGCACCTCCTCCTGGAGCTGCTCCACGATGGACGGCAGCGCGCGGATGGCGTGCTGGAAGTTCAGCACCTCGCGGGAGAGCTCGTAGATGCGCCGGGAGACGTGCCCGTCGCCGGCGAAGACCTGGTCCTCGATCTCCGCGATGTCCTGTTCGAGGCCGTCGGCCACCGGGAAGTAGTCGTCCACGACCCGGTCCAGGATTTCCAGGGTGACCTGCCACGGCCCCATCGCGAGACGCTCGCGGCCCTCCGTCTCCAGGGACCGACGCACGGCGGCCAGGTCCGGCTCCTCCGCGTGGCGCACCGTCACCACGTAGTGCTCGCCGGTGAAGACGCTCAGCTCGCCGAACTCCACGGTCTCGGTGCGGTCGATGTAGCGGGCCGGGTGCAGGACCATGAACGAGTCCTCGCCGTAGCGGTCCAGCTTGGCGCGCTCGCCTCCGGCGAGGGCGTCCTCGACGGCGAGCGGGTGCAGGCGCAGCTCCTCCGCGACCGCTTGGAGCTCGGCCACGTCCGGGCGGTACAGGCCCAGCCAGGCCATGCCGCCGGTGCGCTCGCACTCCTCCCAGGTGTCCTCGAGGGTGGAGGGGGCGTGGACGCGCCGCCCGTCCACGTACACGGCGTTGTCGATCATGCTCACCAGGACATTCTCCCCGACGGTGGCCCCCGGCGTATTCCAGGATGCGCGCGCTACGGTGGCGCCATGAAGACTCCGCGCCATGCCCCGCCCGTCGTCCGCGACGGCAAGACCCTCCTCCCCGCCCACGCCGTCTCCACGGCCCCGGTCACCGCGTTCGGTCTGATCGGCGGCTACCTGACCGCCCGTGAGACCGGCATCCGCCCGCTCGGCGGCGTCGTGCTGGCCGCCGCCGGCCTGTACGCCGGGCGCACGTGGCTGGCCAAGCGTGGGCCCGCCGTCGCCGGTGGCCTGGCCGCCCTGTACCTCGGCGGCTTCGGCGCCTCCCACCCGCTGGCCAAGAAGATCGGTGCGTGGCCGGCGGTGCTCTCCGTGGCCGCGGTGTCCGCCGGGGCCGCCTGGGCCGCCGTCGACCGGTCCGAGGCCGGCCGCTGAGCGAGCCCGCGCCGGCCGAGGACGGCGCCGCGCCCCGCGAGGTCGGCGTCGGCCCGTGGACCGGCCCGTGGCCGGAGGACCCCCGCTACGACCCGGAGCTGCTCGCGCACGGCGACCGCCGCAACGTCCTCGACCGCTACCGCTATTGGCGCCTCGAGGCGATCGTCGCGGACCTCGACGCGCGGCGGCACCCGTTCCACGTCGCCATCGAGAACTGGCAGCACGACCTGAACATCGGCACCGTCGTGCGCACCGCCAACGCGTTCAACGCCGCCGGGGTGCACATCATCGGGCGGCGCCGCTGGAACCGGCGCGGCGCCATGGTCACCGACCGCTACCTGCACGTGCGCCACCACGAGACGGTGGCGGCGTTCACGGAGTGGGCGGCGGGGGAGGGGCTGCCCGTGCTCGGCGTGGACCTGTTCCCCGAGTCGGTGCCGGTGGAGACCTTCGACTTCCCGCGTGCCTGCGTGCTCGTCTTCGGGCAGGAGGGGCCGGGGCTCTCGGCGGAGGTGCGAGCGGCGTCGAGCGCGGTGCTGTCCATCGCGCAGTACGGCTCCACCCGCTCGATCAACGCGGGCGTGGCCGCCGGCATCGCGATGCACGCGTGGATCCGGCAGCACGCGGCCGTCCCCTGAGTCCGGCGCGAGCCAGACGATTCCGCGCTGAAAGGAGCCTCTGGACCGCAGATTCGTCTGGCTCGCGGCGCAGGACGGCGCAGGACGGCGCAGGGTGGCGCAGGACCGCGCCGACGATGTGCGGCGTGACGGCCTCAGCCCGCGAAGGGGCGGGCCGGCAGGCCCGTCACCCCCGGGCGGACGGCGAACAGGGCCCCGGCCAGCGGGTCCTCGCCGCGCTCCAGGTTCTCCCAGGAGGTGGTGATGTACAGGGTGCCGAGGTCGTCGCCGCCGAAGGTGCACGCCGTGGTCTTCTGCACGGGCACCTCCACCACCTCGTCGAGCGTCCCCTCGGGCGTGTACCGGTGGATCTGCCCGTGGCTGATCACGGCCACCCAGATCCCGCCCTCGGCGTCCACGGTGAGCCCGTCCGGCTTGCCCTCGCCGTCGAGCACGTCCACGAGCACGCGGCGGTTCGTCAGGCCCTCCTCGCGGGAGTAGTCGAACACGGCCACCTGCCGTGTGGGGGTGTCGTTGTAGTAGGCCCGCGTGCCGTCCGGGCTCCACTCGAGGCCGTTGGACGTCGTCGCGCCGGTCAGCACGACGTCCACCTCGCCGGCGCCGCCGTCGGGTCCGGGGGCGAGCCGGTAGAGGTTCGCGGCGCCGGGGGTCTTGGCGTACGCCATGGTGCCGCAGTGGAACCGGCCGTCCGGGTCGCAGCCGCCCTCGTTCATCCGGATCCCGGCGTCCGCGCCCCACAGCTCGGGCAGCGTCGTCAGCTCGCCCTCGGGCGAGATCAGGGCGAAGCCCCGCTCCACCGCGACGACGGCGCCACCCCCCGCACGCGGGCGCAGCGCGGCGGCCACGTCGCCGACGTGCGTGCGGTCCACCGTCCCGTCGGTGCGCAGGGACAGGACGTCCCCGGCGAGCATGTCCACCCAGCGCAGGCCGCCGCCGGCGGTCACGCCCTCGGCGGCGCTGCCCCACGAGGCGGCCCAGACGGGGCCCTCGCCGTGGTAGGCGATGGGATCGGTGACCTGCTCGGCGCGCATGACTGCTCCTTCGGTGGGCGGGACGGTCCTGGCCCCGACGCTAGCCGAGGCTCAGAACCACCCGCACGAGTCGGCGGTCCAGCGGTCGGCGAGGGTCGCGTCCAGGAACGCCCCCATCCGCGGCAGCGAGGCCACGTGGCCGCCCACGTGGGTCGGGGTGAGGAGCGGGTCGAAACGCACCCGCGCGCCCTCCGCGCACCAGCGGCGGCCCAGGTCGCGGCCGGTGCGGTACGGGATGACGTCGTCCGTGACGGAGTGCGCGATCATCACCGGCACGTCCGGACGGCGGCCCGGTGCGCCGATCCGCTGCTCGGCGAGGATCCCGGCCAGCTCGGCATCGGAGCGGACGAGCTCAGGGAAGTCCTGCCCCGTGTGGGTCAGTGTGGCGGAGTCGAGGTGCGCGTAGGCGAGGCTGCCCACCATGCAGGTCTCGGCCGCGCCGGCGAGGGCCGTCAGGCCGGTCTCGTTGAGGTGCGTGGCCGGGTCCACGTCGTACGCGGCGAGCTGCCCGGCCATCGCGTAGAGCAGGAAGGCCGCGTACAGGCCGCCGTCGATCCGGTCCGCGACCTGCACGAGGTCGGCCGGCGGGGCGCCCACGTAGGCGCCCTTGAGGTCCAGCTCCGGGGCGTAGTCGGACGCGAGCTCGGCGGCGGCCGCGGCCGCCCCGCCGCCCTGCGAGTAGCCCGCGAGCGCGACCGGCGCGGTCGCGGTGACGCCCGACCCCGACACCTGGGCGGCCGCGCGCACCGCGTCGAGGACGGCGTGCGCCTGGGCCTCCCGGACCATGTAGGTGTGCGTGCCCGGGGTGCCCAGGCCCTCGTAGTCGGTGACGACCACGGCGTGGCCGCGGCTCAGCAGGGACGTGATCCCGACGCCCTCGTACTGCACGCCGGTGGAGAGGGTGCGGGACGGGGCGCAGCGGTCCGCCGCCCCCTGGGTCCCCACTGCGTAGCTGATCACGGGGCGCTCGCCGCCGCCCGTCCACGGGGCGGTGGGGGTCAGCACGGTGCCGGTCACGGCGATGGGTCGGCCCTGGGCGTCCTGCGAGGCGTACATGATGCGCGTGGCGTGCGCCGGCACCTGCACCAGCCGCACCGGGTCCAGGTAGAAGGCGGTGGGCTCGGTGCGGATCAGGGCGCCGGGGGTCGCGGGCACGACGGTGGGCGGCAGGTAGAAGGGGTCGTCGGCCGAGGCGGCCGCCAGGGTGTCCCGGGCCGCGTTCCAGCGGGCGTCCTCGGCCGCCGTGGCCGGCTGCGAGAGGTCCTCGACGGCGGAGCTCACCTCCGGCGCGTCCGGGGCAGGGGCGGACTCCTGGGCCAGGGCCGCGTGTGGGGCGCGGCGGGGGCCATGGCGGTCTCCGGTCTCTCGGATGCGAATGTGACGCCGCTCACCCTAGGCCGGCGGCGGGGTCGTGCCCAGGCCGGCGTCGCCGTCGGGCCCGGGGCCCTGGGGCGGGTCCGGCCGCGCGGATAGGATGAGCCCGAGGGTGTCGCGCTCGCCGCGCTCCCCCCGCCTGCCCGAGTCGACGACGCCTAGGAGCTGCAGCATGCCCATCGCATCCCCGGAGAAGTACGCCGAGATGATCGACGCCGCCAAGAACGGCGCCTTCGCCTACCCGGCGATCAACGTCACCAGCTCCCAGACCCTGAACGCCGCCATCCGCGGCTTCGCCGAGGCCGGCTCGGACGGCATCGTCCAGGTCTCCACCGGCGGCGCCGCCTACTTCTCCGGCTCCTCCGTGAAGGACATGGTCGCCGGCTCGCTGGCCTTCGCCGCGTTCGCACGCGAGGTCGCCAAGAAGTACTCGGTGAACATCGCCCTGCACACGGACCACTGCCCCCAGGACAAGCTCGAGGGCTTCGTCCTGCCCCTGCTGGACGCCTCGGAGGCCGAGGTGAAGGCCGGGCGCGACCCGATCTTCAACTCCCACATGTGGGACGGCTCCGCCGAGACCCTCGAGGAGAACCTGCGGATCGGCCGCGAGCTGCTCGCGCGCACCCACGCCAACAAGCAGATCCTCGAGGTGGAGATCGGCGTCGTGGGCGGCGAGGAGGACGGCGTGGCCCACGAGATCAACGAGAAGCTCTACACCACCGTCCAGGACGGCATCGCCACGGTGGAGGCCCTCGGCCTCGGCGAGCACGGTCGCTACCTCACCGCGCTGACCTTCGGCAACGTGCACGGCGTCTACAAGCCGGGCAACGTGAAGCTGCGCCCGGAGATCCTGCAGGAGATCCAGCAGGCCGTGGGCGAGAAGTTCGGCAAGGAGCGCCCGTTCGACCTCGTGTTCCACGGCGGCTCCGGCTCCGCCGCCCAGGAGATCGCCGACTCGGTGGAGTACGGCGTCGTGAAGATGAACGTGGACACGGACACCCAGTACGCGTTCACCCGCCCGGTGGCCGGGCACATGTTCGAGAACTACGACGGCGTCCTGAAGGTCGACGGCGAGGTCGGCGACAAGAAGCAGTACGACCCCCGCGTGTGGGGCGCCAAGGCCGAGGAGGCCATGGCCGCCCGCGTGGTCCAGGCCTGCACCGAGCTGAACTCGGCCGGCAAGAGCATCGGCTGACCCCGCCGTCCGCCGCGCCGGCCCGCACCCTCGCGTGAGGGTGCGGGCCGGCGTCGTCCTCAGCCCTCCCGCTCCTCCTGGGCCTGGAGGAACTCGAAGACCTCACGCTCGTCCACACCGGGGAAGGTCTGCGTGGGCATGGCCGCCAGCAGATGCGCGTGCATGCGGGCCGCGGGCCACACGTGCCCGCCCCACGCGGCCTCGAGCTCGGGGTCGGGGCGGCGGCAGCAGCGCGGATCGGGGCACGTGGAGGTGACCCGGTGGCGGGTGTCCGCGCCGCGGAAGTACCGGGCATGCTCGAACGGGGTGCCCACGGAGAGGGCGAACAGCCCGTCGGGGCCGTTCTCGATCATCGAGGTGCACCAGAACGTCCCGTTGGGCGAGTCCGTGTACTGCGTGTGGGCGCGGAACCGGTCGTTGCGGGAGAAGGCCTGCCGTGCGCCCCACTTCCGGCACGCCTGCTGGCCCTCGATCGCACCGGTGTGGTCGGCGGGGAACACGATCCCGTCGTTCTCGTAGGCCTTGTGGATCACCCCGGTCTCGTGGACCTTCTGGAAGTGGCAGCGGATGCCCAGGTCCACGGTGGCCAGGTTGGTGAACCGGTGCGCGGCGGCCTCGTAGGAGACGCCGAACGCGTCCTTCAGGTCGTCCACGGACAGGTCCCGGCGCTTCTGGGCGGCCCGCAGCAGCGACGACGCCGCCCGCTGCGGCATGAGCAGCGCGCCCGCCAGGTAGTTCACCGCCACACGCTGGGCGAGGAAGTCCTCGTAGTCCCGCGGCTCGCCGTGGCCCAGGACGGCGGCGGCGAGGGCCTGGAGCACCACGGTGCGGCGGTCATGGTCTGAGGAGCGGGAGCCGCTGATGTGGATGCGCCCGTGCTTGAGGTCCGTGACGGAGCGCGTGGAGTGCGGCAGGTCCGGGACGAAGCGCAGGGTGAAGCCGAGGTGCTCGGCCAGCTCCGAGACCGCGTGCAGGCCCAGCGGCCCGCCCGTGTGGCCGATCGCGTCGAGCAGCCGATGCGCCTCGGCCTCGAGGTCGGGGTAGTGGTTGTCCACCGCGCGCATCCGGGCGCGCAGCTGGGCGTTGGCGCGGCGCGCCTCCTCGGGGGTGGCGGCCTGCTCCTCCAGGCGACGGCGCAGCTCGGCCTCCAGCCCCGCGATCACCTCGAGGACCTCGGTGGGGGTGCGGGGCCCGATGCGCAGCGGGGGCAGGCCGAGGGAGGCGTAGTGCTCCGAGCGCGCGAACCGTTCGACCTCGATCTCCAGTTCGGCCCGCCGGGTGGGGGCCCGGCCGGTGAGCAGGTCCTCGACCGGCACGCCCAGGACCTCGGCGATCCGCTGGACCAGCGAGAGCCGCGGCTCGCGGCGGGCGTTCTCCACGAGGGACAGGTGCGAGCCGCTCACTCCCGTGCGCTCCGCGAGCTGGTCCAGGGTGAGGCCGGCCTGCTTGCGCAGGTGCCGAACGCGGCGGCCCAGCGCGACGGCGTCCACGGTCGCGCTGTCCTCGGGAAGCGGGCGGGTCATCATGCGCGGAACTGTAGACGGAACCGGGGAGGAGATCACGTGTTTCGGAAAGAAAGTCACATTCTTGACAAGCGGGGGGCCGTTGCCGTGATCCATGCCACATGGGGGCGCAAGGACTGTCACGTTCTGACCCAGTGGCAGGAACGGCCGGAGTTTCCACCGATTTTGTGCTCCAGAGGGCCTTGCCCGGGGCCAAGGTGGATGTCAACGGCAGCGACGGACACGTCGCACCGAACCCTTCACGAACCGGACCGATCCTCAGGAGGACGTCATGACCACCCAGCCCCACCACTCCACTCCCGCCTCCGCCGAACAGCTCCAGCACGACTGGGACAACAACCCCCGCTGGGCCGGCGTCGAGCGCAGCTTCACCGCCGAGGACGTCGTCCGTCTCCGCGGCCGCATCCAGGAGGAGCACACGCTGGCCCGCCGCGGCGCCGAGAAGCTGTGGACCCAGCTGAAGGACGAGAACGCCCGCGGTGAGTTCACCAACGCCCTCGGCGCCCTCACCGGCAACCAGGCCGTCCAGCAGGTCAAGGCCGGGCTGCGCGCCATCTACCTCTCCGGCTGGCAGGTCGCCGCGGACGCCAACCTCTCTGGCCACACGTACCCGGACCAGTCCCTGTACCCGGCCAACTCCGTGCCGCAGGTGGTGCGCCGCATCAACAACGCCCTGCTGCGCGCGGACCAGATCGAGCACGCCGAGGGCGTCAGCAGCGTCGAGGACTGGCTCGTGCCGATCGTGGCCGACGCCGAGGCCGGCTTCGGCGGCCCGCTCAACGCCTACGAGCTCATGAAGTCGATGATCACCGCCGGCGCCTCCGGTGTGCACTGGGAGGACCAGCTGGCCTCCGAGAAGAAGTGCGGCCACCTCGGCGGCAAGGTGCTCATCCCCACCGGCCAGCACATCCGCACGCTCAACGCCGCCCGCCTGGCCGCCGACGTCGCCGACGTGCCCAGCGTGATCATCGCCCGCACCGATGCCGAGGCGGCCACCCTGATCACCTCGGACGTGGACGAGCGCGACGCCGAGTTCATCACCGGTGAGCGCACCGCGGAGGGCTTCTACAAGGTCCGCAACGGCGTCGAGCCCTGCATCGCCCGCGCCAAGGCCTACGCCCCCCACGCGGACCTGATCTGGATGGAGACCGGCACGCCGGACCTCGAGCTGGCCCGGAAGTTCGCCGAGGCCGTCAAGGCCGAGTTCCCGGACCAGATGCTGGCCTACAACTGCTCGCCGTCCTTCAACTGGAAGAAGAACCTCGACGACGACACCATCGCCAAGTTCCAGCGCGAGCTGGGCGCCATGGGCTACACCTTCCAGTTCATCACGCTGGCCGGCTTCCACGCCCTGAACCACTCGATGTTCGACCTGGCCAAGGGATACAACGAGCGCCAGATGTCCGCGTACGTCGAGCTGCAGGAGCGCGAGTTCGCCGACGAGGCCCGCGGCTACACCGCGACCAAGCACCAGCGCGAGGTCGGCACCGGCTACTTCGACGCCGTGTCCACCGCCATCAACCCGGACAGCTCCACGGTGGCCCTGGCGGGCTCCACGGAGTCCGGCCAGTTCCACTGATCCGCTCAGCCGAGACCGCGAGGAGGCAGTCCCATGAGCCCGCAGACCACGACCCCCACCCTGCACGAGATCCATGCCGACGACGTTCGGGAGCACACGCCCCTGCCGCATGACGTGAGCACCCAGGCCATCCCCGTCGTCATCCCCGAGGGCGCCGCCCCCGTGGTGACCGTCCACGGGCCGGTCGACGGGCGGCAGGCCGAGATCCTCACGGACGAGGCGCTGGCGTTCCTCGGCCGCCTGCACCGGCTGGCCGAGGACCGCCGCCGGCGGCTGCTCGAGGAGCGGGAGTACACCCGGCGCCGCATCACCGACGGCTGGAACCCGCACTACCTGCGGTCCACCCGCCGGGTCCGCGAGGACGACTCCTGGCGTGTGGCGCCGCTGGCCCCCGGCCTGCAGGACCGCCGCGTGGAGATCACCGGCCCCGTGGATCGGAAGATGACGATCAACGCCCTCAACTCGGGCGCCTCGGGCTGGCTCGCCGACTTCGAGGACTCCTCGACGCCGTCCTGGGACCGGATGCTGGACGGGCAGGTCAACCTGTTCGACGCGATCCGCGACCAGATCGACTTCACCTCCCCCGAGGGCAAGGAGTACCGGCTGCGCGAGCGCGAGCTCACGGACCGGCCGACCATCATCGTCCGCCCGCGCGGCTGGCACCTCCTCGAGGACCACATCCGCGTGGACGGCGAGCCGATGGCCGGCGCCCTCGTGGACTTCGGCCTGTACTTCTTCCACAACGCCGACGAGCTGATCCGCCGCGGCCACGGCCCGTACTTCTACCTGCCCAAGCTCGAGTCCCATCTCGAGGCGCGGCTGTGGAACTGCGTGTTCGTGGCGGCGCAGGACGAGCTGGGCATCCCCCAGGGCACCATCCGGGCCACCGTGCTGATCGAGACGATCACCGCGGCGTTCCAGATGGAGGAGATCCTGTACCAGCTGCGCAACCACGCCGCGGGCCTCAACGCCGGCCGCTGGGACTACATCTTCTCCATCATCAAGAACTTCCGGGACCGCGGGGCCGAGTTCGTCCTCCCGGACCGCTCGGAGGTGACCATGACCCAGCCGATGATGCGGGCCTACACGGAGCAGCTGGTCCGGGCCTGCCACCGGCGCGGCGCCTCGGCGATCGGCGGCATGTCCGCCGTGATCCCGGACCGCCGGAACGAGGAGGCCAACGCCGCCGCGCTGGAGAAGGTGCGCGCGGACAAGGCCCGCGAGGCCGGCGACGGCTTCGACGGCTCGTGGGTGGCGCACCCGGACCTCGTGCCGGTCGCCCGGGAGGAGTTCGACGCCGTGCTCGGCGAGGCCCCGAACCAGATCCGCACCCGCCGCCGCGAGGACGTGGTGCCGGACGAGGCCGCCCTGCTCGACGTCGCCGCGACCACGGGCTCGGTGACCGAGGCCGGCGTGCGGATGAACATCGAGGTCGGGATCCGCTACATCGAGTCCTGGCTGCGGGGGAACGGCGCCGCCGCGATCCACGGACTCATGGAGGACGCCGCCACGGCGGAGATCTCCCGGTCCCAGATCTGGCAGTGGGCACACAACGGCACCGGTGTGCAGCTGACCGAGGGCGGCGTGCGGACCGCCAACCGCGGCTGGATGGAGCAGCTGATCCGCGAGGAGCACGCTCGGATCCTCGCCGGCCCGCTGCCCGAGGGCCACCGGTTCGAGGACGCGGTGCGCGTGTTCTGCGAGTCGGCCCTGCCGCCGGAGTACCCGGCGTTCCTCACCCTGGGCGCGTACCGCCGGCACTTCGCCGGTCAGGACGACGCCGCGGCGAAGGCCTGATCCGCCGGGCCCCACGACGACGGCCGGTCACCTCACGAGGTGACCGGCCGTCGTCGTGCCGGGACGTCAGTCCCCGGACGTGGAGGGGGACGGCGAGGCCGAGGCCGAAGCCGACTTCGTCGGTGACGGGCTGGCCGACGCCGAGGCGGACGCCTCCGCGGCCCGCTGGGATTCGGCGGCCTCCCGCGCGGCACCCTGGAACGGCCGCGGCGGCTGGCCCGGGGCCACGGGGCCGGGGGCGCCCTCGGGGCGGTCGATCGTGGACTGGTTGTTCAGCAGCTCGTCGGGCACGCGGCCGGTGGGGATCTCCCGGGCCTGGGCCAGGGTCTCCTCGTCCATCTGCGCGTTCAGGAAGAACGGCGAGCTGAGCTTGATGACCTCCTGGAACTCACCGGCGTCCTTCAGCACGGTGTCCGCGAGGTGGTCGCGGGTCTCGGTGACGAGGGTGGTGCTCTGCGCGACCGGCGAGTTCTTCACCTGGGTGAGGCCGCCGTTGGCGTCCCCGAAGCCCTCCATGGAGCCCATGGTCACGGAGACCATCTCGCTGCCGTCCTCGGAGCAGGCCCACGCGGTGCGCTGGGGCAGCAGGGGGGCGCCGTCCTGGCCGCCGACCATGCCCGGACGGAGCAGGGCGAGCAGCCCCTTGCCGGTCTTCGGGTCGAACGTGTACTCGTCCGCCACGGCGGCGGGCTCCTCCTGGCACCACTCCAGGCGGGAGCCGTCGAGGTTGTGCTGGTAGTGGACCTGCGCCAGGGGCATGCCGGGGCTGTACTCGAAGTAGCCGTTGTAGACACAGGTGAGGAACTCGTGGGTCTCGTCCTGCGAGGCGAACAGCTGCACGATCTCGATGTTCGAGCTGTCCGGGATGTGCGTGGCGACGGCGTCCAGGGTGCGCTGGTCCAGGACGTCGCGCGTGCAGTCCATCACGGAGACGGTGTCGTTGCGGACCGCCGCCGTGTTCTTCCAGGCCTCGGTGGCGGCGCCGTCCTTGATGCCCGGGCCGACGGTCTCGAACGCCTGACGCGGCTCGGCGCGCGGGGTGCCCTCGGCGGACTCCGACGCGAGGGCCTCACGGACGCGGGACGCCGCGGCGGACGCGGGGTCGGTGGGGCTCTCCGTGGCCGAGCCGGCCGCGGCCGAGGCCGCCGATCCGCTGGGCGCCGCGGCGGTCGACGAGGCGGGCTCACCGGACTGGCCGGCCGAGCCGCAGCCGGCCAGGGCGAGGGCGAGGGCGGCGACGCCGACGGCCAGCGGGGCACGGCGGCGGGCGGGCGCGGGGTGGGTCATGGAGGCTCCTTCGACGGCATCGGCGGCCCGGCCCCGGGAGCGTGGGGCTGCGGACGGACGCTGCGCCTACGGTACCGGACCGTCCTGGACGCGGGGACGGCGATCCGTCCGGCGTCCGGCGCCGTCGATAGACTCGGCCGCGACCGCATCGTCCGCGAGGAGAAGAGGCATCCCATGTCCGAGTCCCTGATCGGCAAGAACCTGATGGAGCCGCCGGCCACGCGCCTGCCGGAGGAGCCGGAGGTGCTGGCCCGGCTCGAGGCAGGTGACCTGCCCGAGGACATCGTGCCGGTGGCGCCCGAGTCCTCCCTGGTGTGGGCGCTCATGGCGGAGGACGCGTGGGTCGAGGGCCGGACCGTGGACTCCTATGCGTACGCCCGCGTCGGCTACCACCGGGGTCTGGACGCGCTGCGCCGGGCGGGGTGGCGCGGCGCCGGCCCGGTGCCGTACGCCCACGAGCCCAACCGCGGCTTCCTGCGCGCCCTGTACGCGCTGGGCCGCGCGGCCGCCGGGATCGGGGAGTCCGAGGAGGTCGAGCGCATCCGCACCTTCCTGCGGGACTCGGACCCCACGGCCGCAGAGCAGATCGAGGCCGACCAGGGCCGCGCCCAGGGCTGAGCGGAGCCGTGGCCAAGCTCTACTTCCGCTACGGGGCCATGAACTCCGGCAAGTCCACGGGCCTGCTGCAGGCCGCCTTCAACTACGAGGAGCGCGGCCAGCGGGTGCTGCTGGCCAAGCCGGAGGTGGACGTGAAGGGGGAGGGCGACGTCGTCTCCCGCCTCGGTGTGACCCGCGCCGTGGACTTCCTCGTCCCGGCGGGCGCGGACGTGCGGGAGCTGTTCCGCCGGCACGCCACCGGTGACGACCCGGACGCCCTCGTGGGGCACGTGGAGGCCCCGCCCGTGGCGTGTCTGCTCGTGGACGAGGCACAGTTCCTCGAGCCGGCGCAGGTGGACGACCTGCTGCGCATCGCCGTGCTCGACGGCGTCCCCGTGATCGCCTACGGACTGCGCACCGACTTCCGCACCCGCTCCTTCCCGGGCTCCGCGCGGCTGCTGGAACTGGCGCACTCCCTCGAAGAGTTGAAGACCATCTGCCGGTGCGGCCGGAAGGCGGTGTTCAACACGCGCAAGGTCGTGGACCCGGCCACGGGCGCCGAGCACTTCGTGTTCGAGGGGGACCAGGTGGCGATCGACGGTGTTCAGGTGACTTACGAGTCTCTGTGCGGCACGTGCTACCTGGCCGAGTCCGGCGGTGCCCTGGGCTGAGGCGGCCATTGCCAGGCAACTGCCAGGCTGCGTGACGGCTGCGCCCATGCTCGGTTCGTACGGTGGAACCACTTCATCGAGGTGCGAGTGATGAAGGTGCGAGTGATGACAGGCGAAGGGCCCCGGTGATCCCGGGGTCCTTCGTCTGTCCGGACCCGGCCCGCATCGGCCGGCCGGCTCAGAGCGAGACGAGCAGGAGTGTGCCGCCGAAGACGAGCCCCGACGCGAGCAGCACGACCGTGGTGTACCCCAGGATGTCGCGCATCTTCAGGCCGGCGATCGCCAGAAGGGGGATCGCCCAGAACGGCTGGATCATGTTGGTCCACTGGTCGCCGTAGGAGACGGCCATGATGGTGATGGCCGGGTCCACGCCGAGCGCGTCGCCGGCCTGGAGCATGATCGGGCCCTGCACGGCGAACTGTCCGCCGCCGGAGGGGACGAAGAAGTTCACGAGGCCCGCGGCCAGGAACGCCAGCAGGCCGAACGTCACCGGGTTCGAGATCGCCACGAAGGCGTCCGAGAGCACCGCCACCAGGCCGGTGGTCGTCATCATGCCGAGGATGCCCGCGTAGAGGGGGAACTGCAGCAGGATCTCGCCCACGTTGGACGCGGCCGACTGGGTGAGGCCGATCAGCTCGTGCGGGCTGCGCACCAGCAGCAGGATCAGCGCGAGGAAGGACCAGTTGACGATGTCCAGGGTGAGGGCGCCGCCGCCGACGAAGTGCATCACCAGATAGATCACGAGCATGGCGCCGACGAGGAGCGTGGGGACACGGGAGGCGTCGAGACGGTCCGCCGGCGTCTCGATCTCCGGTGCGGACACCGCGTCCTGGTCCCGCGCGTCGATCTCCAGCTCCACGATCCGGTCCCCGGCGCGCGGGGCGACGAGGAACAGGGCCAGGGCCACGACGAGCACGGTCACCACGGCGGCGGTGATGTTCCACCAGGAGAAGGTGGTCTCCGAGACCGGGACCGTCCGGCCGCCCAGGCTCTCCGTGAGGAATGAACCGGGGGTGGCGGCCGTCAGCGGGCCGGAGCCCGAGTACCCCATGTGCCACACCACGAACCCGGAGAACCCGGCGGCCACCAGCATCGGGAAGTGCAGGACCAGCCCGCGCTCACGAGCCTGCGCCGCGACCTCCTTGGCCAGCAGCGCACCGACCACCAGGCCCAGGCCCCACGTGATGAGGGAGGCCGCCGCCGCCACCACGAACACGAAGATGTAGGCGGCCAGGGGCGTGCGGGGAATGCTGGCCAGCCGGGCGAGCAGGCGGCGCACCGGGCCGGTGTTCGCCAGGATGTGGCCGAGCATGAGCACGAGCGCCATCTGCGTGATGAACGCCAGCAGCCCGGACAGGCCGTCACCCCAGCCCACGACGACGTCGGCTGGCCCGGCCGGAGTGAGCAGCAGGCACAGGGCCGCCACCGCGAACGTGAGCACGATGGTGAACACGAGCGAGGACGGGATGAACCGCTCCATCGTCGTGTTCAGCGGGCGCATGGCGCGGCTGAAGAACGTGCCCTCGCGGGCGGCACGGCCCGAGGGTCCGGGTGCGGGCGGACGTGTGGACGTGGCGGACATGAGGCTCCTGTTCAGGACGAGAGGTCGAGGCGAGAGTGACGTGGATCACTCTAGGCGTACGGCCGTCTCGGGCAGAACGTGGGCCACGTCCATGGCCGGGCGCCTGTCCACGGAGGGTGGGCTGAGAGGGGCCCATCCTCGGCCTGGGGCGGAAGTTGGAGGTGGCGGTCCTCCGCGGAGGCATTCTCACCAGGTGACAACTCCTGTTTGACCCAGTGTGACGAGAGACACAGACTGCGGCTATGGCCTCGGTCCCAGCGCCGTGTCTGGCGGAGAGCGAGTACCGGGCCGAGACCAGATCGCTACGAACCGAGGTGCCGATGATGGTGTTTCCCGCAAAGTTCTCAGAGCTCAACGCCCTGGAGCTGTCCGACGAAGCGCGCCTGATCCTGACCAGGATCATCCGCGTCGCCTTCCCGCATCCGGACTTTCCGGACGGGCCCTATGAGCGCATGGCGCAGAAGATCATTGATGCTTCCGAGGAGTCCCGGTGGTTCCGGATGGCATTGACGCAGGGGCTGGTGACCTTGGACTCCATGAGCGACGGGCACTTCCTGGAGTTGCCTGAAGACCGGGCCCTTGCCGTCCTCAAGCGTGTCGCTGACCTGGAATTCTTCGGTTTCATCCGCCGCACGACCGTCTTGAACCTCTACGACGATCCGGAGGTCCAGGCCACGCTGGGCTACGAGGGAGAGTCGTTCTCCAAGGGCGGCTACCTGCACCGGGGTTTCAACGACCTGGCTTGGCTGCCGGACCCTCGGATCGAAGAAAGTGAGGAGCAGGTGACGGAGATCGGGCCGTTGCCCTACACCGTCGCTCCGGCCACCCCCGAGGGCGGGGTCAAGCCCGTGCCTGATCTGTTCAAGGGCACGGGCACCGTCGACGAAGGAAGCAAGCGATGAGCACGCAGGAGATCTCAGCGAGCATCGACCACGAGGATGACTCGGCAGTGGTCATTGTCGGCTCAGGGGCCGGAGGTGGCACCTTGGCCCATGAGCTGGTGGAGAAGGGGATCAAGGTCGTACTGCTCGAGGCCGGCCCCTACCTGAAGAACGAGGACTATGAGCAGGACGAATGGGCTGCGTTCAACCAGATGGCCTGGCTGGACCCACGCACTACCTCCGGCAGCTTCCGGCTCGCCCGGGACTTCCCGAACCTGCCGGCCTGGATCGTCAAGGCGGTAGGCGGCACGACCACCCACTGGTCGGGTGCGACGCCTCGATTCAAGGCCCACGAATTCAAAGCCCGCAGCACCTACGGGAGAATTGACGGGGCGAACCTGTTGGACTGGCCGATCACGTTGTCGGACCTCGAGCCCTACTACGAGCGGGCCGAGATGAAGATGGGCAGCACCCACCGACAAGGCCGACCCCCGCTGCCGGCCAACAACAACTACAAGGTCCTGGCCAACGGCGCCGAGCGTCTTGGCTATCGCCACTACGCCACCGGCCCCTATGCCACCAACGCTGAGCCCTATGATGGCCGGCCCGCCTCGATTCAAGACGGGTTCAACTTCCAGGGCGACAAGCACGGGTCGAAGTGGTCGATCATGGTCTCCGAGATCCCCAAATCCCTGCGCACCGGGCTGCTGGACCTGCGCCCCGAGTCCCAGGCCGTGCAGATCACCCACAGCCCCGAGGGGCGAGTGGACGGGGTGCTCTACTCCGATGCTGAAGGCAACCTGCACCGACAGAAGGCACGCATCGTCGCGGTGGCCGGCAACGCCATCGAGACGCCGCGTCTGCTGTTGCTCTCCGCCTCCCCGCTGTTCCCTGACGGGCTGGCCAACTCCTCCGGGCAGCTGGGCCGGAACTATATGCGCCACACCACTGGTTCGGTCTACGCCCAGTTCGACGAGCCGGTGAACATGTACCGCGGAGAGACCATGGCCGGGCTGATCGCCGATGAATCCCGCCACGACGTCGACCGTGGATTCGCCGGCGGCTACTACATGGAGACGATCTCCCTGGGTCCGGCGTTCCTGGCCAGCTTCGCCGACCCGGGTGCGTGGGGTCCGGACTTCACGGCACTGCTCGACGGGTACCGCAACACCGCCGGACTCTGGATCGTGGGGGAGGACATGCCCCAGGAGACGAACCGGGTGAGCCTGAACACCACCGTGACCGACCGCCTGGGGTTGCCGGTGCCCAACGTGCACTTCGATGACCACCCCAACGACGTGGCCATGCGCGAGCACGGCTATCAGCAGGGCTCCCTGCTCTATGAGGCTGTCGGGTCTGTGTCGGCCCACCACGCGCCGCCGTATCCCTCCACCCACAACCTGGGCACCGCACGCATGAGCGAACGGCCTGAGGACGGCGTCGTCAACCAGTTCGGCCAGGCACACGACGTCCCGAACCTGTTCATCTCCGACGGGTCCCAGTTCACCACCGGGGCGGCTGCCAACCCCACACTCACGATCGTGGCGTTGGCCATCCGGCAGGCCGAGTACATCGCCGACCAGATGGCTGCCTCCGAACTCTGAGCCCAGCGGCTCTGCTCGCCCCGTGCGGTCTCCCAGTGCATCGGGAGACCGCGCGGGCGTCTCAGATTGCGGCGATGTCTTGCAACAGGGAGGCCCCTCGCAGAGCCCGTCCGACCCGCCCCGCGGTGTCCCGCAGCAGCACCGCCATCTGGGCCGAGTGGGAGGAGAAGTACGCGGGGTCCATGGACACGGCCACGGATCCCACAGTCTGACCTGTCGAGGACAGCACCGGGGCGGCCATGCAGCAGGCCCCCTGCACGAACTCCTCACGCTCCACGGCGATGCCCCTCCGAGTGACCTGCTCCAGCTGGTCCTCCAGCTGCCCGGGATCAGTGGTGGTGGCCGCGGTCAGGGCCGGCTGCCCGTGCCGTTGCAGATAGATGGCGCGTCGCTCCGCGTCCATCGCCGAAAGCAGGACCTTGCCGAACGCGGTGGCGTGGGCGGCCTTGTTGAATCCGAACCCCATAGGGGTGATCCGGGGGTGGGCGGGTGAATCCACCACGTAGGCGACGACGATGTCCTCCCCCCGGTGCACAGCGTAGTAGGCGGCAGCATCCGCGCGGGAATGCAGCTCCTGGATGAGTCGAGCCACTGCCGGGGGCGTACCGACCTGTCGCCGCAGGGAGGTGTCCAAGGCGTGCAGTTTGTAGCCCAGGCCGTAACGGCTCTCCTCCCGCAGATGCACCACGTGCCCAGAGGCCACCAGGGTCTTCAGCATCCGATAGACCGTCGGCAGGGGCATCTGCAGGGCTGCGGCGATCTCCTTGGCCGTCATCCCTCGGCTGTCGGTGGCCACCACGTCGAGCAGGGCGAATGCCTTGCGGACTGATGCGAGCCCATCGAGCGCGTCGTTGTGTCCCATACATGCATCTTGGCGGTCCATGTCCTCGTCGGCCACCATGAACCTGCAACGGCCGGGCCCTGTGCCACCGGGCCCGGCCACTGCGACGGGTGAGAGGCGGCTCAGTCGATCGCCAGTTCGCCCATCCGATCCCAGGTATTGCCTTCGATCTGACGACTGATGATCCGTGGAGTCTCCACCAGCGCCTGCCGCATCTGCTGCATCGCGTTCTGAAAATGCTCGCTGTTCACGTGGGCCTCGGCCGCGTCATCCTCAAAAGCCTCGACCAGGATGAACTCGTTCGGGTTCTCCACGCTGCGGGACCATTCGAACCACAAGTTGCCTGGCTCGTGGCGGGTGTCTCGGGTGAACGAGGAGGTCAGATCCAGCCACCGGTCGGACCAGTCAGGTTTGACGGTGAACTTGACGACGATGAAGATCACGGGCGCAGTCCTTTCTGTGGGTTGCCGACCTCAGAGGCCAGCAGAGCCGGTGCTCTCGGACGATGCTCGGGCCGGGCGTGGCGCGGAGCCAACGAGCGTTATCACTCCGCGATATCCGGCGCAGACTGCCGGTGCCTGGGACTCCTACGGTGAGACTCCCGTCACCATCTGACACAGAAGGGCGACCCCCGTGTTGAGAAGCCTCGAAGACGTGCTCACCAAGCCGGGCCAGGTGAGCGGCCGAGCCCTGGACCGCCATGCAGCGGCCGCCGACGCCTCACACTTCCTGCTCGTCCCCGAGGCCGTCGTCACCCCCACTGACGCGGCTGAAGTCGGAGCGCTGATGCGGGCCAGTGCCGCTCAGGGCGTGTCTCTGACGTTCCGGTCCGGGGGTACAAGCCTGAGTGGGCAAGCCGTCACCGACAGCGTCCTGGTGGATGTGCGCAAGAATTTCCGCGACATCGAAGTCCTCGACGAGGGTGCCCGGGTGCGTGTGCGCCCGGGTGCGACCGTGCGCCAGGTCAATGCCCGGCTCGCCCGCCACGGCCGGCGGCTGGGTCCAGATCCGGCGTCGGAGGCGGCCTGCACCATCGGCGGGGTGGTGGCCAACAACTCCTCGGGCATGAACTGCGGCATCACCGAGAACACCTATCAGACTCTGGAGTCCATGACCCTGGTCCTGCCCTCGGGCACGGTGATCGACACTGCGGCACCGGACGCCGACGGCATACTTCGCCACCACGAGCCCCACCTGTACCGGGGATTGGCCCAGCTGGCCGACCGGGTTCGTTCCGACTCGGCATCTGTGGCCACCGTGCGCCGTCAGTTCTCCATGAAGAACACCATGGGCTACGGACTCAACGCCCTGCTGGACTTCGATACCCCCGCTCAGATCCTGGCGCACTTGGCCATCGGCAGTGAGGGAACTCTCGGTTTCGTCGCTGAAGCCGTCTTCCGTACCGTGGTCCGGCCCACCCACTCGGCCACCGCCCTGCTGGTGTTCGAGGAACTCCAGGCTGCCAACGAGGCGCTGCCCGCCCTTGTAGACTCCCGCGCTGCCACCGTGGAGCTGCTCGACGCCACCTCACTGCGCGTGGGTCAGCGGCTCACGGGCACCCCGCCGATCGTCCGGGACCTGCGCGTCCAAGATCACGCCGCCCTGCTCGTGGAGTACTCGGCCACGACCGCCGAGCAGCTCGAGGAGCTGCGGCAGCACGGTGAGGCCCTCACGGGCCGCATCGGCCTGTCTCAGCCAGCCGGCTTCACCACGGACGCCGACGCCCGGGCCGTTCTCTGGCACCTGCGCAAGGGCCTCTACGCATCGGTTGCCGGCGCACGCCCGCAGGGCACCACTGCCCTGCTCGAGGACATCGTCGTGCCCGTTCCGGCCCTGGGCCGGACCTGTACTGCCCTGACACAGCTGTTCGACCGATACGACTACCGAGACAGCGTCATCTTCGGCCATGCCAAGGACGGCAACGTCCACTTCATGCTCACCGACGACTTCGCCGACCCTGCCCGTCTGCAGCGCTACAGCGACTTCACCGAGGACATGGTCGATCTCGTCCTCGGTGAGGGCGGCTCACTCAAGGCCGAGCACGGCACCGGCCGTGTGATGGCCCCCTATGTCCGTCGGCAGTACGGGGATGAGCTCTACGGCGTCATGCGAGAGATCAAACAGCTCTGCGACCCCGGAGGGGTCTTGAATCCCGGGGTACTCCTCAATGACGACCCCCAGGCCCACCTGCGGCACATCAAGGCCGAGCCGTCGGTGGCCGAAGAAGTCGACCGCTGCGTGTCCTGCGGCTACTGCGAGCCGGTCTGTCCCAGCCGCGACCTCACACTGACTCCCCGCCAGAGGATCGTGACCCTGCGAGCCATCAGGAGCGCACGTCTGGCAGGCGACGAGGCGCTGGCACAGTCACTGGAGGAGGACTACGACTACGCTGCGGTGCAGACCTGCGCCGTGGACGGGATGTGTCAGACCGCCTGCCCTGTGGAGATCAACACCGGCGACCTCGTGAAGCGCCTGCGCCGCCAGGAGACCGGCGCCGTTGCCCAGGCCGGATGGAACCTTGCTGCCCAGCACTGGGGCACAGCCAGCATCGTGGCCGGGCGCGCTCTGGACCTCGCCGCCAAACTCCCCGCGGCTGCGACCATCACGGCGAATCAGCTCGTCCGCCGAATCGCCGGCGCCGACACCGTCCCGCTGTACTCGCCGGAACTCCCTCGGGGTGGAGGACGGCGGCGTCGGCCCGCCCCGGTAGGTGAACCGGTGGCGGTCTACTTCCCCGCGTGCGTTTCCGCGATGTTCGGCCCAGCCCAGCCCGGCACCGGCGCTCCCGGTGCCGCGGGGGTCCAGGACAGTGTGCTCGCCCTGGCCCAGAGGGCAGGGGTCGAACTGCTCGTCCCGAGCGACATTGACGCCCTGTGCTGCGGGACGCCCTGGTCCTCCAAGGGCAAGCACACCGGACAGGAGACCATCACGGCCCGGACCATCGCCGCCCTTCGCAGGGACAGCGACCACGGGCGACTGCCCATCGTCTGCGACGCTTCTTCCTGCACGGAAGGCCTGCGCCACGCGTTGGAGGTCGAAGTACCGCCTGCAGGGCAACAGCCGCTGCGTATTCTCGACGCCGTTGAATTCACCGCTGAACACCTGTTGCCGAGGCTGCCGGAACCCCGCCGGATCCCGTCCCTCACACTTCACCCCACCTGCTCATCCACCCGCATGGGGCTGAACCCTGCACTGGCCCGAGTCGCGGAGGCCATCGCTGAGGACGTCCAGATCCCCGACGACTGGGGCTGCTGTGCGTTTGCCGGAGACCGTGGGCTCCTGCACCCGGAACTGACCGCCTCGGCGACGGCCCGCCAGGCCGAGCAGGTTCAAGCCATCGACGCCTCAGCCCACGCATCCTGCAACCGCACATGTGAACTCGGGATGTCTCGCGCCACCGGGTACCCATATTCACACGTACTTGAACTGCTCAACCAGAGCACCATCGCCGGTGGTTGAACGCCATTCCGCGAAGCCTCAATCGGAAACCGTGACGGCGGCAGCGTGAGACGCGTCCTCCGGCGCTCTATCTCCGTGTGGGGGGACTGTCGGAGGTCTACGGGCCCTGGCTGGCCGCGTGGACCTGGCATCGACGCAGGGTGTGGGCACTGGTCTGTCCGGGGGCTGACTCGAGGACTTTTGTTCGTACCCTGTCTGTCATGGCCACCCCTCTCCTGGAGCTCGCCGCGAGTCGAGGCGTCTGCTTCCCGCTGCGAGCCCGCCGGCTGACCCTCACCCCGTTCCGGGGTCTCGATGCACCCGCCGTGTGGGGCTTCTGCCGTCTCGAGCAGGTGTGGACGTGGACCTCGGGCCGTCCGGAGAGTGAGGGCGCGCTGCGCGAGTCCTACCTCGGGGCGGGGGACCGCCTCACCGTGCGGGCCGGAGACGTCATCGTCGGTGTCGGGAAGGTCGCGGTGCAGGACGCGTGGAGTCAGGACGGCCCGCAGGAGGAAGCCCGGGACGCCCAGGCCGAGCTCGGCTGGACGATCGATCCGCGCCAGGCCGGGCAGGGCTATGGCACCGAGCTTGCGCGAGCCCTGCTGGGCTTCGCGTTCGACGATCTGGGTGTGCGACGCGTGGAGGCTCATGCCTTCGCGGACAACGCTCCGAGTCTGCGCATCATGGAGAAGGTGGGGATGCGTCACGAGGGCACGTTCAAGGAGGAGTCTCTGCATCTCACGCGCGGCTGGGTGGATGGCGCCACCTACGCGATGCTCGCCTCGGAGTTCCATTCGCCCCTTACGCAGGAGTGATCCCGGCGGCCACGACCGCATGATCTGCCGCTCCACCGCCGAGGGCCGTGTGCCAGCAGGGGGCTGTGAGCCGGGTGGGGAATGAGCGTGAGTGGCGGTGGCGCATCGGTGTGGCACCTCCCCTGGTGGGTTCGGCTGGTGTGTTCGCGGGGCTGCGGCAGGATCTGGGACTGGGGTGGGGTTTGACGCTGGTGGCCGTCACGGCCCTCGGGGCGATGCTCGCCTTGCGAGGGGTGCATCACCGGGTCGAGGCGGAGCAGGCTCGCCGCAACGTGTTTGACGCCGGAGCCGGCTCCACCGCGTGGGTGATGCTGCTGATGGGGGCCGCGGTCATTCCGGGGCTGGTGCTGAACGCGATCGACGACGCCGGCGTCCGGGCGGTCGTGGCCGGTTGTAAGCGGCCATGAAAAGCTGCCCATAGGTGGCCAGGGAATGACCCGCTGACGGCCATGAGGACTGCCCAGTGATGGCCACGGGAACTGCCCGGTGCTGGCCATCTGGTTTGCCCGCGTTGCTCGT
>NZ_JABFBA010000021.1:57506-60741 GCF_017168445.1 Micrococcus sp. KRD026
CCGTCGACCCCCGCCCCGCCGCCGCCCTCGACCCCGAGGCCCTCGTGGACCGCATCGAGGCGGGCCACGTGCTTACCGCTGAGGAGGCCGTCGCTGTGCTGGACGCCCCGGACGCGGACACGTTCCGCATCGTCGCGGCGGCCTCGCGCCTGCGCGAGAAGCACTTCGGCCGCACCGTCAAGGTCAACTACCTGGTCAGCCTCAAGACCGGCCTCTGCCCGGAGAACTGCACCTACTGCTCCCAGCGGCTCGGCACCGAGGCCGAGATCCTGCGCTACACGTGGCTCAAGCCGGAGGAGGCCGTCCGCCAGGCGGGTCTGGGCATCGCCGGCGGCGCCTCGCGCGTGTGCATGGTCGCCTCGGGCACCGGCCCCACGGACCGCGACGTCGACCGCGTGGCCGGCATGGTCGGCGACCTCAAGGCCCAGCACCCGGACGTCGAGGTGTGCGCGTGTCTCGGCTTCCTCAAGGACGGGCAGGCCGAGAAGCTCAAGGACGCCGGCGTCGACGCCTACAACCACAACCTCAACACGGCCGAGTCCCACTACGAGTCCATCTGCACCTCCCACACCTACGAGCAGCGCGTGGACACCGTGCAGCGTGCCGGCGCCGCCGGCCTGTCCTCCTGCAGCGGCCTGATCGCGGGCATGGGGGAGACGCACGAGCAGCTCGTCGAGGCCGTCCTCGCGCTCCGCGACCTGGACTCCGACTCCATCCCCGTCAACTTCCTCATGCCCTTCGACGGCACCCCGCTGCAGGGCCACCAGCAGCTCACCCCGCTCGAGTGCCTCCGCATCCTCGCCATGACCCGCATGGCGTGCCCGGACAAGGAGCTGCGCATCGCCGGCGGCCGCGAGATGCACCTGCGCTCCCTGCAGTCGGTCGGCCTGCAGGTGGCCAACTCGATCTTCCTCGGCGACTACCTCACCTCCGAGGGCCAGGACGCCGAGGCGGACCTGCAGATGATCGCCGACGCCGGCTTCACCGTGCTCGGCGCCGAGGAGCGTGCGCAGCAGGCCGCGGCCGACGACGGCGCCTCGGCCGGCGGCTGCTGCGGCGGCACGGACGACGCCGGCCCGTGCGGCTCCGGTGCGGCCGGAGCTGCGGAGGACGCCTGCCCCGACACGGGCGCCGAGGGCACCGTGAAGCCCGAGCTGCGCCGCCGGGGCGCGGGCACGGCCGAGCCCGCCAACGCCTGAACCCGCGCTGACCGCCGTCGTCGGGAGCGTGCTCAGCGAACGGCGCGGATCCGCCGCACCACGCACACCACGATCACCGCGAGACCGGTGAGGGCGCTGACGGCCACGAGGGCGAGGCCGCCCACGATGCCGACGTCCATCGCGGTGCTCTTGCCGAGCAGGTCCATGAGCACCGGGGTCGTGGCGCCGGAGTCCGGGTGGTCGCCGCCGTCGGGGAAGATGATCGCGGCCAGCGCGAAGGACCCCCAGGAGATGCCCAGCAGCGTGTGCAGCAGGCGCCCCAGCCGGATGCCGCCCCGCTGCTCATCCTGCGGGTTCACGCGGGGCAGGAGGAACAGGCTCCCCACCATGAGCACGAGGACGAGTTCGTGGGGCAGGGCGCCGAAGACCATGTAGATGACCGTCATCCAGCCGTTCGCGCCGAAGTTGGAGCGCAGGGCGAGCGCGATCAGGGGCAGGGCGAGGAGGGCCAGCGCCCACGGCAGCACGGCCCAGGGGCGCCACGTGCCCACGCTCGGGCCCTTGCGGGTGGGGGTCGGGGAGGCGAACTCCGAGTGCTGGGTGCCGGGCGCTGCGGTGCTCATGGCGCCAGCGTAGCCAGAGGGTGGCATCCGTCACGCTGGTAGGATTCGGGGGTACGGCCTCCGCGTGCACCGCAAGGGGGCGTTTTCCATGTACGGGCCGGTCCGGGGCGACCCGCGGCCCTGAGGAGAGATGCAGATGCCAGCGATCGCGATCGTCGGAGCCCAGTGGGGCGACGAGGGCAAGGGCAAGGCCACCGACCTGCTGGGCGGGCGAGTGGACTACGTCGTCAAGCCGAACGGCGGCAACAACGCCGGGCACACCGTCGTCGTCAACGGGGAGAAGTTCGAGCTCAAGCTGCTGCCCGCCGGCATCCTCTCGCCCAACGCGGTGCCGGTGATCGGCAACGGCGTGGTGGTGAACCTGGAGGCGCTGTTCGAGGAGATCGACGGGCTCGAGTCCCGCGGCCACCCGTGCGAGCACCTGAAGATCTCCGCCAACGCCCACCTCGTGGCGCCGTACCACCAGACCATGGACAAGGTGACCGAGCGGTTCCTGGGCAAGCGCGCGATCGGCACCACCGGCCGCGGCATCGGCCCCACCTACATGGACAAGGTGGCCCGCCTGGGCATCCGCGTGCAGGACATCTTCGACGAGTCGATCCTGCGCCAGAAGATCGAGGGCGCCCTGCGGCAGAAGAACGAGCTGCTGGTGAAGCTCTACAACCGCCGCGCCGTGACCGTGGACGAGATCGCCGAGTACTTCCTGGGCTACGCGGACCGCCTGCGCCCCATGGTCGTGGACTCCGTGAACCTGCTCAACGACGCCCTGGACGAGGGCAAGGTGGTGCTCATGGAGGGCGGCCAGGCCACCTACCTGGACGTGGACCACGGCACCTACCCGTTCGTGACCTCGTCCAACCCGACCGCCGGCGGCGCGGCCGTGGGCGCGGGCATCGGCCCCACCCGCTTCTCCCGCACCATCGGCATCGTGAAGGCCTACACCACGCGCGTCGGCGCCGGTCCGTTCCCCACGGAGCTCTTCGACGAGATGGGCGAGCAGCTGCGCACCACCGGCGGCGAGTTCGGCGTGAACACCGGCCGCCCGCGGCGCACCGGCTGGTACGACGCCGTCATGGCCCACTACGCCGCGCGGATCAACGGCTTCACGGACTACTTCCTCACCAAGCTGGACGTGCTCACCGGCATCGAGAAGATCCCGGTGTGCGTGGCCTACGAGGTGGACGGCGTGCGCCACGACCGCATGCCCATGACCCAGACCGAGTTCCATCACGCGAAGCCGGTGTACGAGCTCTTCGACGGGTGGACCGAGGACATCTCGGGCGCCCGCGCGTTCACGGATCTGCCGCTGAACGCCCAGCGCTACGTGGAGGCCCTCGAGAAGCTCTCGGGCTGCCGGATCTCCGCGATCGGCGTGGGCCCGGGCCGCGATCAGGTGGTCCAGGTCCGCGACCTCATCGAGGACTGACCCGGCCCGCCGCCCCGCCCCCGGCC
>NZ_JABFBA010000021.1:60841-68990 GCF_017168445.1 Micrococcus sp. KRD026
GCCCCCGGCCCACCCTGGCCTGCACTTTCGAACGTGAAAGAGGGCGAATGGGCGCTTTCGAACGTGAGATAGGCCCTATCTCACGTTCGAAAGCGCCCGGGGGTCCGCCGGTCAGTCGGCCAGGCGGCCCGTCGTCGGGAAGCGGTCCCACACGCGGTGCGCGGGCAGGAGCTGCTTCAGCGCCGCCACGGCGGCCGCGCCGTCCGCCGCGGACTCGACGCCCTTGCCGGACACCTGGGCGGCAGCGAGGACGGCCTCCGCCGGCTCGAGGGCGAGGATCGCCTTCGAGTGGCGCCACATCTCCTGCAGCACTTTGACGACGCGCGGGTCCACCGCCTCGGAGTCGGCGGCGCCGGCCTTCTGGTCCAGGCTGGGGGCGGCGTCTGCGGCGGGGGCCGCCGGCGAGGCCACGACCACGGCATCCAGCTCGATGGACGCGGCGGTCAGGTAGGTCCGCTGGGCCACGATCTCCCCGGCCACGGGGCCGCCCTTCGGTGCGATGACCAGCGGGACCATGCCCGCACCGTGGATGCCCTGCACGAGGGCGTCCAGCTCCTTCTCGTCCACGGACTCGCCCACCACGACGCCGACCTGACGGCCGTCGAGCGGCCACGCCCCGCCGATCTGGGACAGCACGGGGGAGGGCTGCACGTCGGCCGGGGTCTCGGTCGGCGCGGGGACGGGGATGCCCAGGCCGTCCGCGACCTGCTGGGCCAGTCGCGTGTCGATCGCGGCGAGGTGGGCCAGCTGGCGCTCGCGGATGGTCTGCTCGTAGCACTTGCCGAGCTCGAACGTGTACGCCTGCGCCACGTGCTCGCGCTCCACCTCGGAGAGGGAGAGGAAGAACAGGCGCGCCTGCGAGAAGTGGTCGTCGAAGGACGCGGCGTGCGCGCGCTCCTTCACCGAGGCCGGCAGCGGCTCCGGGTGCTCGATGAACGCGTGGTCGTCCGCGGGGGTTTCGTACGGCAGGCCGCCGTCGAGCGAGTTGGGCCGGTACGGCGCCACGCCGCGATGCACGGCGCTCTGGTGGAAGCCGTCACGCAGCATGTCGTTGACCGGGGCGTGCGGGCGGTTGATGGGCAGCTGGTTCCAGTTCGGCCCGCCGAGGCGGGTGAGCTGCGTGTCCAGGTAGGAGAAGAGGCGGCCCTGCAGGAGCGGGTCGTTGGTGACGTCGATGCCGGGCACGAGGTTGGCCGGGTTGAAGGCCACCTGCTCCGTCTCCGCGAAGTAGTTGGACGGGTTGGCGTTCAGCGTCATGCGGCCGAGGGGTTGCACGGGGGCGAGCTCCTCCGGGACCAGCTTCGTGGGGTCGAGCAGGTCGATGCCCTCGAACATCTGCTCCTCGTTGTCCTCGAACACCTGCACGCCGAGCTCCCACTCGGGGAAGGCGCCGGCCTCGATCGCGTCGGCGAGGTCACGCCGGTGGAAGTCCGGGTCCATGCCGTTGGTGAGCAGCGCCTCCTCCCAGGTCACGGAGTGCACGCCGAGCATCGGCTTCCAGTGGAACTTGACCAGCACGGTGGAGCCGTCCGCCGCGACCAGGCGGTAGGTGTGGACGCCGAAGCCCTCCATCATGCGGTAGGAGCGCGGGATGCCGCGGTCGGACATGTTCCACAGGGTGTGGTGCTGCGCCTCGGTGTGCAGGGACACGAAGTCCCAGAACGTGTCGTGCGCGGACTGCGCCTGCGGGATCTCGCGGTCCGGGTGCGGCTTCACCGAGTGCACCACGTCCGGGAACTTGATGGCGTCCTGCACGAAGAACACGGGGATGTTGTTGCCCACCAGGTCCCACGTGCCCTCATCCGTGTAGAACTTGGTGGCGAAGCCGCGGGTGTCACGGGCCAGGTCCATGGAGCCGCGGGAGCCGGCCACGGTGGAGAAGCGGACGAACACCTCCGTCTCCTTGTCCTTGGCGAACAGCCCGGCCCGGCTGATCTTCGCGGCGGTGCCGTAGCCGCGGAACACGCCGTGGGCGCCGGCGCCGCGGGCGTGGACCACGCGCTCGGGGATGCGCTCGTGGTCGAAGTGGCTGAGCTTCTCCCGCAGGTGGTGGTCCTGCAGCAGGGTGGGGCCGCGGCGGCCGGCCTTGAGCGAGTGGTCCGAGTCCTGCAGGCGGACGCCGTGCGCGGTGGTCAGGTACGGGCAGCCCTGCGCGGCGGTCGCGGGGTCGGCGCCGGTGTCCTGGCCGGTGGGGGAGACCTGTGCCGGACCGCGCTGGTCCGGGGCCGGCACGGCCACGGGCTGGTCCGGGTGGGTGAGGGCGGTGTGCTCCTCGAGGTCGGGGGTGATCGGCCCCGGCGTGCCGGGGATGTCGGGCTGCTGGGTGGTCATCGCGTCTGCTCCTGTGGTGTCGACGTGCCGCGCGGTGCCGCGCGGATCCGGGGCGGAGGACGACGGCGGCCGATGCGGGCCGACGTCGTGCCCGGCTTCCAGCGTGGCGGCTGGCCCCAGCGCTGACCAGGGCTGACGGCCACCGGCAGGGGCCTGGCTACCCTGGGGGCATGAGGATCAGCGTCGGACAG
This sequence comes from Micrococcus sp. KRD026, assembly GCF_017168445.1. NCBI lineage: Bacteria > Bacillati > Actinomycetota > Actinomycetes > Micrococcales > Micrococcaceae > Micrococcus > Micrococcus sp. KRD026. Next base: position 63,364 of record NZ_JABFBA010000021.1, read on the forward strand.
TTCGGGCCCGTGGGCGACGCCGAGGAGAACCTGGCCGTGATGGCCCGCCTCGCCGCCCGCGCCGCGGGCGAGGGGGCGGACCTCCTGGTGCTGCCCGAGGAGGCCATGCTCGGGGCCCGCGAGGTGGGGGAGGAGTTCCCCGACGCCGTCGCCGCGGCCTGGGAGCCGTTCGCCGCGGGCCTGGCCGCGCTGGCGCGGGAGCACGGGATCGCCGTCGTCGCGGGCGGCTACGAGCCGGGACCGGACCGGCGTCCCTACAACACGCTGCTGGCGGTGGGCGCGGACGGCGCCCGGCTGGGTGCGTACCGCAAGCTCCACCTCTACGACGCGTTCGCGCACCGCGAGTCGGACCGGATCACCCCCGGCGACGGCGGCGTCGCGGCGATCGAGCTCGGCGGGCTCCGCCTGGGCCTGCTCACCTGCTACGACCTGCGCTTCCCCGAGCTGTCCCGGCGTCTCGCGGTGGAGGGCGCGGACGTGCTCGTGATCCCCGCGGCGTGGTTCTCCGGCGAGCACAAGGTGGAGCACTGGCGCACCCTGCTCAAGGCCCGCGCGGTGGAGAACACCGTGTGGGTGGCCGCGGCGGACACGTGCTCGGACGGCACCGTGGGCCACTCGATGATCGTGGACCCGCTGGCGCTGCCCGTCGCCGAGCTCGCCGACGAGCGGGAGGCCGTGGCGACCGCGGAGGTCACCCGCGAGCGCATCGACGAGGTCCGGGAGTTCCTCCCCTCGCTCGCCAACCGCCGCACTGACGTCCTCTGAGCCGTCCCCGCCCGGCGGACGGGTCACCATTACCCCCTCGGGCTGGGAAAAGCCTAAAATCACGTCAGACGTGCAACCAGACGGGCGCCCCGGCGCTCGGAACGCGCCCCGCCCGGGGCGGGACGGGAGATCAGAGATGACCATCAACGCCGACGGCAGCCACGCCGTCCAGCCCCACACCGCGAACGCCCACACCACCCCGGCCCGCCCCGTGCGCCACGCCGTGGTGGAGGAGGAGGTGCTCGAGCCGCTGCGCCCGGTGGACGGCTGGGGCTTCACCAACCGCGTCATCCTCCTCTCGGTGCTCGTCGTGATCATCGGCGACGTCGTGCGCGTGCTCACCGGCGGCCTGGGTGATCCCAACGGCTCCGTGGCGCTGGGCGAGACCGGCCACGGCTGGGTCGTGCTGGTGCAGTCGTTCATGTTCGGCCTGGTGGGCGGCGCCCTGGCGGGCGCGGCCGGCTACCTGGTCGTGCTGCTGATGGGCGGGGCCGCCCGCTCCGTCGTGCGCTACGTGGTCGGTGGCGTGGTCGGTGGCTTCCTCGGTGCCGTGGGCCTGTTCGCGGTGTTCTCCAACACCGTCCTCTACGGGTCGGGCGTGCACCTGTTCTGGATGCTGCCGGTGGCCGGCCTGCTCGGCGGCCTCTGGGCGGGCGTCGTCTCCTCCCGCCGCTGATCCCGGACCCGGCGCCTTGGGCGCTGGGCACAGAGAAAGGCCCCGGTTCCGGCTCTCGCCGGGCCCGGGGCCTTCTCCGTCATCACTCGCACCTTCGATGAGGTGGCTTCAGCCTACGAACGCGCCTTGGGCTTTCCAGGGGAGTCGGCTGGGCGTTCCCTGGGAGTGTCCGCCGCCCCGAGCAGGTGCGCCAGCTCGTCGGTGGCGGCGACGAGGGCCGCCCCGCACCGGTCCGCCAGCTCGTCCGTGCAGCGGTAGGCCGGCACGAGCGTGCTGAGCGCACCGACCACCGTGCCCGCCACACTGATGGGGGCGGACAGCGAGGTGACGTCCTTCTCCACGGAACGGGTGCGCAGCGTGTAGTCCCCCGCGGCCACGCTGCCGCGCAGGGCGTCGCCCACGGCCGTGCCCGCCAGGGGGACGGTGCGTCCGACCCAGTTCGTGTGGCGGACCGAATGCGTGCCCTCCACGATCGCCAGGTAGACGGCGGAGTCCGGAGGGGTCGTCACCGAGAGGTAGACGGATTCGCCTGTGGCGGCCACGACGTGGTCCATCGGCCCGCGGGCCAGCTGCACGAGCGAGTCCCGGGAGAAGGCCCGCGCCCCGAGCTGGATGAGGCGCACGCCGGGGCGGTAGGCGCCGTCGTCGTCGCGGGCCACGAAGCCGGATCCCTCGAGGCTGCGCAGCAGGCGCAGCGCCGTGGACGCCGGCAGCTCCGTGGCGCGGGCGGCCTCGGTCAGGCTCAGCCGGGGCTGCTCGGTGACGGCGGCGAGCAGGTCCAGGGCCCGGTCCACGGTGCGCGTCGAGGCGGTGGGGGTGGTGGTCATGAGAGGGAGCGTAACGGGTGCGGGACGCGCGGATCGGGCTTGCGCGTGAGCCGAGTCACTGTTTCAATGTTCGGAAAGTGCATGCCGAGCCGTGAAATCACCGGGGCCACCCGTCCCGGCGGCGCACGCACCCCGTCGAGAGGAACTGCCATGGCCGTGGGCTTCACCCAGCACGACCCGTCCCGCACCATCCGCGCCCCGCGCGGCACCGAGCTCTCCGCCAAGTCCTGGCAGACCGAGGCCCCGCTGCGGATGCTCATGAACAACCTGGACCCCGAGGTCGCCGAGCGTCCCGAGGACCTCGTCGTCTACGGCGGCACCGGCCGTGCGGCCCGCTCCTGGGAGGCCTACGACGCCATCGTCGCCACCCTCAAGGACCTCGAGGAGGACGAGACCCTCCTGGTGCAGTCCGGCAAGCCGGTGGGCGTGTTCCGCACCAACAAGTGGGCCCCGCGCGTGCTGATCGCCAACTCCAACCTGGTGGGCGACTGGGCCGACTGGAAGACCTTCCGCGAGCTCGAGGCCGAGGGCCTGACGATGTACGGCCAGATGACCGCCGGCTCGTGGATCTACATCGCCACCCAGGGCATCCTGCAGGGCACCTACGAGACCTTCGCCGCGATCGGCCGCAAGCGCTACGACGGCTCCCTCAAGGGCACCCTGACCCTCACCGGCGGCTGCGGCGGCATGGGCGGCGCCCAGCCCCTGGCCGTCACCCTCAACGGCGGCGTCTGCCTGATCGTGGACGTCTCGGAGGACCGCCTGCGCCGCCGCATGGGCAAGCGCTACCTGGACGAGGTGGAGACGGACATCGACAAGGCCGTCGAGCGCGTCATGCAGGCCAAGCGCGACGGCGAGGCCGTCTCCGTGGGCCTCGTGGGCAACGCCGCCGAGGTGTTCCCCGAGCTGCTCGAGCGCCAGAAGGCCGGCACCGTCGAGATCGACATCGTCACCGACCAGACCTCCGCGCACGACCCGCTGTCCTACCTGCCGATCGAGATCGACGAGAAGGACTGGCACGCCGAGGCCGAGGCCGACCCGGACACCTTCACCAAGAAGGCCCAGGAGTCCATGGCCCGCCAGGTCGAGGCCATGGTCGGCTTCCAGGACATCGGCGCCGAGGTGTTCGACTACGGCAACTCCATCCGCGACGAGGCCCGCAAGGCCGGCTACTCCCGCGCGTTCGAGTTCCCGGGCTTCGTCCCGGCCTACATCCGCCCGCTGTTCTGCGAGGGCCTCGGCCCGTTCCGCTGGGCCGCGCTCTCCGGCGACCCGGAGGACATCCGCGTGACCGACGAGGCCCTGAAGGAGCTGTTCCCCGAGAACGAGCACCTGCACCGCTGGCTCGACGGCGCCGCCGAGTTCGTGGAGTTCGAGGGCCTGCCGGCCCGCATCTGCTGGCTGGGCTACGGCGAGCGCCACAAGGCCGGCCTGCTCTTCAACCAGCTCGTGGCCGAAGGCAAGGTCAAGGCGCCGATCGTGATCGGCCGCGACCACCTCGACTCCGGCTCCGTGGCCTCCCCGTACCGCGAGACCGAGTCCATGCTGGACGGCTCCGACGCGATCGCCGACTGGCCGCTGCTCAACGCGCTGACCGCCACCTCCTCGGGTGCCACCTGGGTGTCGATCCACCACGGCGGCGGCGTCGGCATCGGCCGGTCCATCCACGCCGGCCAGGTGGGCGTGGCCGACGGCACCGAGCTGGCCGCGGCCAAGCTCGAGGCGCTGCTCACCAACGACCCGGGCATGGGCGTCATCCGCCACGTCGACGCCGGCTACTCCCGCGCCGCCGAGGTGGCGAAGGAGCGCGGCGTCCGTGTGCCCATGGAGGCCACGATCCGGGACTGACCCCGGTCACGTCGTCGGACGACGACGGTGCCGCCGCGCCGTCGCCGTCCGACGACTTCACCGCCGCGAGCCGGACGGGCGTCCGCCCGTCCGGCTCGCGATCGAAAGGACACCACGATGGACTCGTCCCGCCCCGCAGACCACGAGCTGCACACCGACACCACCGCGATGGCCGCGATCGAGGCCGACGCGCCCCGCCCGCCGGCGCGCTGGCGCATGATCGTCTACTCGGCGATCGGCATCGTCATGTTCTTCGTGCCCGTCACGATCAACGGGGCGAGCTCCATCCCGCTGGACCACCTGGTGACCTGGGTGCGCGGGCTGCTCGGCCCGGCCGACCGCTGGGTGGGCCTGGCCATCATCGCCGCCGGCGCCGTGTACCCGTTCGCCTCGGGTCGCTGGCGGACCAGCACCACGCGGGCGGTGTTCGCGTTCCTCGCCGTGCTCGGCCTGGTCGCCTCGGCGATGGTCGTGTTCGGCGTGGGCCCGAGCTGGATCCTGGACAAGAGCATCGGTCCGTTCCTGATGGACAAGCTCGTGGTGCCCGTGGGCCTGATCGTGCCCATCGGCGGCGTCTTCCTGGCCCTCGTGATCGGCTACGGCCTCATGGAGTTCGTGGGCGTCTACCTGCGCCCGGCCATGCGGCCGATCTGGCGGGTGCCCGGCCGCGCCGCCGTCGACGCCGTGGCCTCCTTCGTGGGCTCCTACGCCCTGGGCCTGCTGCTCACCAACCGCATGTACACCAGCGGCCGTTATACGGCCCGCGAGGCGGCGATCATCGCCGCCGGCTTCTCCACGGTGTCCGCGACCTTCATGGTGATCGTCGCCAAGACGCTGGGCCTGATGGACATCTGGCTCTGGTACTTCTTCGGCACCCTCCTGGTGACGTTCGCGGTCACGGCCATCACCGTGCGCATCCCGCCGCTGAGCCGCATCCCGGACGAGGTGTACCCCGGCGCGGTGCACTCGCCCGAGCTGGCCGTCACCCGGGACCGCTTCCGGGTGGCCCGTCGCGCCGCCGAACAGACCCTCGCCGAGGCCCCGTCCCTGCCGAAGAACATCTGGGTCAACTTCCGGGACGGCCTCGTGATGGTGCTCCAGATCCTGCCCTCCATCATGTCCGTGGGCCTGATCGCCCTGGTCCTGGCCACCTACACGCCCGTGTTCGAGTGGATCGGCGTGATCTTCTACCCGCTGTTCTGGGCGCTGGGCTACTCCGATCCCGGCCTGCTGGCCTCGGCCTCCGCCACCTCGATCGCCGAGATGTTCATCCCGGCCACGATGGCGGCCGGTCACGAGGACCTCGTCGCCCGCTTCGTGATCGGCGTCGTCTGCGTCTCCGCGATCATCTTCTTCTCCGCGGTGGTGCCTGCCATCCTGGCCACGGACATCCCCATCCCGCTGTGGAAGCTCGTGGTGATCTGGGCCGAGCGTGTGGCCCTCACCATCCTGCTCGCCACGCCGGTCGCCCATCTGGTCGCGGCGCTCACCTGAGGCCCACCCCACCGCCC
>NZ_JABFBA010000021.1:69090-84483 GCF_017168445.1 Micrococcus sp. KRD026
CCGGCCTCTGGGCTTGGAAATGTGGAATAGAGACAGCCCCCCGTCCGTCCCGCAGAGAGAGGCCCCCATGCGCTCCACGCTCATCACCGACATCGCCGAGCTGACCACCGTCGACCCCGAAAGGCGGGTGCTCACGGACGCGGCCGTCGTCGTCGAGGACGAGCGCATCGCCTGGATCGGCGCCGCCGCGGACGCCCCGGACGCGGACGACCGGGTGTCCGTGGGGGGCCGCGCCGTGCTGCCCGGCTGGGTGGACTCCCACACGCATCTCGTGTTCGACGGGGACCGCTCCGCCGAGTTCGAGGCCCGCATGGCCGGGGAGTCCTACGCGGCCGGCGGCATCGGTGTGACCACCTCCGCCACCCGTGCCGCCTCGGACGACCGCCTGGCCGAGCTGGTCCGCGGCCGGGTGGCCGACGCGGTGGCCGGCGGCACCACCTACCTCGAGACCAAGACCGGCTACGGGCTCACCGTGGAGGAGGAGGCCCGCCACGCGCGCCTGCTGGCCGGGCTGCGCGAGGAGGGCCTCGTGGACGAGGTGACCTTCCTCGGCGCCCACCTCGTGCCCCCGGGCCGGGACGCGGAGGACTACCTCGACGACGTCGTCGGGCCGATGCTCGAGGCCGTGCGGGAGCACGCGAGCTGGGTGGACGTGTTCTGCGACACCGGCGCCTTCGACGCCGAGCAGACCCGCCGCGTGCTCGCCGCGGGCGTGGCGGCGGGACTGGGCGTGCGCCTGCACGGCAACCAGATCGAGCAGGGCCCGGGCGTGGGCGTGGCCGTGGAGTTCGGCGCCGCCTCCGTGGACCACGTCAACCACCTCTCCGACGCGGACGTCGAGGCCCTGGCCGGCACCTGGACCGGCTGGGACCGCGCCTCGGCCACCGGCACGCCCGGCACCGTGGCCGGCTGCCTGCCGGCGTGCGACCTGTCCACCCGCGCCCCGCTGGCGCCCGCGCGTCGCCTGCTCGACGCCGGCATCGAGGTCTCCCTGGCCTCGAACTGCAACCCGGGCACCAGCTACACCACGTCCATGAACTTCAACGTGGGCACCGCCGTGCTGCAGATGCACCTGACCCTCGCCGAGGCCGTGCGCGCCGCCACCCTCGGCGGGGCCATCGGCCTGCGGGCGCAGGACCGCGTCGGCAGCCTCGAGGTCGGCAAGCGCGCCGACCTGCACGTGCTCGACGCCCCCGCCGCCATCCACCTGGCCTACCGCCCCGGCATGCCGCTGACCCATGCGGTCTGGCGCGCGGGCCGCCGGGCCGTCTGATCGACCGACAGCAAGGAGAACGCATCACCATGACCACCCCTCCCGCCACCGTCACGCTCGGCACGTCCGGGGCCACCCTGGACGACGTCGTCGCCGTGGCCCGCCACGACGCCCGCGTGGTGCTCGCCGACGACGTGCTCGAGACCGTCGGCGCGGTCCGCCGCCACGTCGAGGCGCTGGCCGAGGCCGAGACCCCCACCTACGGCGTCTCCACCGGCTTCGGCGCGCTCGCGGACAAGCACATCCCGCTCGAGTCCCGCGCGCAGCTGCAGAAGTCCCTGATCCGCTCCCACGCCGCCGGCATGGGCCCCGTGGTGGAGCGCGAGGTCGTCCGCGCGCTGATGTTCCTGCGCGCCACCACGCTGGCCTCCGGCCGCACGGGCGTGCGCCCCGTGGTGGTCGAGACCTTCGTGGCCATGCTCAACGCGGGCATCACCCCCGCCGTGCGCGAGTTCGGCTCGCTGGGCTGCTCGGGCGACCTCGCCCCGCTCTCCCACGTGGCCCTGGCGCTGATGGGCGAGGGCGACGTCGTCGGGGCGGACGGTGCGCTGCGTCCGGCCCGCGAGGCGCTCGCCGAGGCCGGGATCGAGCCGGTCGAGCTGCGGGAGAAGGAGGGCCTGGCCCTCGTCAACGGCACCGAGGGCATGCTCGGCATGCTGATCATGGCGCTGGCCGACCTCGAGGAGCTCGCCGACACCGTGGACCTCACCGCCGCGATGTCCGTGGAGGCGCTGCTCGGCACCGACCGCGTGTTCGTGCCGGAGCTGCACCTGCCGCTGCGCCCCCACCCGGGCCAGGCGACCTCCGCCGACCGGATGCTGAAGATCCTGGCGGGCTCGCCGATCGTGGCCAGCCACAAGGAGGGCGACTCCCGCGTGCAGGACGCCTACTCGCTGCGCTGCGCCCCGCAGGTGGCCGGCGGCCTGCGCGACACCCTCGCGTACGTGCGCACCGTGGCCGAGCGCGAGCTCGCCGCCACCGTGGACAACCCGGTGGTGCTCGACGACGGCCGGGTGAGCTCGAACGGCAACTTCCACGGGGCGCCCGTGGCGTACGTGCTGGACTTCCTGGCCATCCCGGTGGCCGACGTCGCCAGCATGTCCGAGCGCCGCACCGACCGCATGCTGGACCCGGCCCGCTCACACGGGCTGCCCGCGTTCCTCGTGGACGACCCGGGCGTGGACTCCGGCATGATGATCGCCCAGTACACGCAGGCCGGGCTCGTCTCGGACATGAAGCGTCTGGCCGTGCCCGCGTCCGTGGACTCGATCCCGTCCTCCGCGATGCAGGAGGACCACGTCTCCATGGGCTGGCACGCCGCCCGCAAGCTGCGCTCGGCCGTGGAGAACTTCCGCCGCGTGCTCGCCGTCGAGCTCGTGGCCGCCGCCCGCGCGATCGAGCTGCGCGCCCCGCTGCAGCCCTCCGCCGCGACCGGTGCCGCCGTCCGCGTGATCCGCGAGGCCGGCGTCCCCGGCCCCGGCCCGGACCAGTACATGGCCCCGCAGCTGGCCGCCGCCGAGCAGGCCCTGCGCGACGGGTCCGTGCTGGCCGCCGTGGCGGAGGCGCTCGCGGGCGTGTCCGCCGATGCCGAGCCGCAGGACCTGGCCAAGGAGTCCGAGGGCGCCGAGGCCGAGGGGCACTGACGCCGCAGAGCGGTCAGAGGCCACAGAGTGGTCACGACACGCCGCGTGCGTCTGCACGAGACGGCGTGTCGTGACCACTCTGTGTGCGGAGGGGGCGGCCTGCGGGCCCGGTCGCCCCGGCTCAGGCCGCCAGGTCCACGTCCTTCGTCTCCTTCATGAACAGGCCGGTCAGGCCGGTGAGGCCGCCGACCACCATGAGGTAGATCGGGAACGCGCTGGCCCACCCCTGCGCCGTCAGCCACGTGATCAGGTACGGCGCCGTGCCGCCGAAGATCGCGGTGGCCAGCGAGAGCATGGTGGCCACGCCCTTGGCGCGCACCGCCGTGGGCAGCACCTCGGACCAGACGGCGCCGTTGACGCCGAACAGCAGCGCCACGGCCAGCAGGGCGATGGTCTGCACGAGCAGGAACGAGGCGAAGGTGCCGTCCAGCATGCCGAACAGCGGGAACGGCAGCACCACGAAGAGCAGGCCGAAGGCGATGACCAGCGGGCGGCGGCCGATCCGGTCGCCCAGCAGGCCCGCCCCGAGGATGGCGGCCAGGAAGATCACCTGGGCCAGGAGCGAGGCCGAGAGGGTGGTGGACTTGTCCATCTGATGGGCCACCTGCGCGTGCGTGGGCAGGTAGATCAGCCACGTGTAGAACATCAGGGAGCCGCCCGCGGAGACCAGGAAGATCGTCAGCAGGCCGCGCCACACCGCGCCCGGCTCCCGGCGCGGGGCGTCGTCGGCGGTGGGCACCACCTGCTGCGCCGCCGTGAAGTGCTCCGACTCCGTCAGGCTCCGTCGCAGATACAGCGCGTAGAGGCCGAGGACGCCGCCGATGCCGAACGCCACGCGCCAGCCCCAGGACGCCACCTGCTCGTGGGAGAGCAGCGTGTTGATGGCCAGGCCCACGAGCGTCGCCAGGATCGTGCCCACCACCACGGACACCCACGACGTCGCCCCGAACAGCCCGCGCCGGCCCTGCGGCGCCCGCTCCACGAGGTAGGTCACGGAGGTGCCCATCTCGCCGCCGTGCGCCAGGCCCTGCAGCAGGCGGGCGACGACGAGGATCACCGAGGCGAGGACGCCCACCGTGCCGTAGGTGGGGGTGAAGGCGATGATCAGGCTGCCGAGCGCGGTGATCATCATCGCCGCGAAGAGGCTGCGCTTGCGGCCCACCCGGTCCGCGTAGGCGCCGAACACGTAGCCGCCGATGGGGCGGGCGACGAAGCCCACCGCGAAGACGGCCAGGGTGGCGAGCAGCTCGGAGGTGGGGTTGTCCGCGTGGAAGATCTGCGCCGCGAAGACCGGGGCGAAGATCGTGTAGACGTTCCAGTCGTACCACTCCAGCGCGTTGCCGAAGTTCACGGCCAGCATGTCCTTCAGGCTCCGGGGGCAGGCCCCGGGCACGGGAGCGGGCCGGGCCGCGCCGGTGGCCGCGGTGCTCATGCCCGTCCCTCGAGGCCGGCCTGGGCATCGCCGTCGGCGCCGGGCACCCGCATCTCGAAGGTCTCCCGCACCACGGTGTAGTCGAAGTAGCCCAGGCGGGCGATCGGCTGGATGCGCGGGATGTCGAGGCGGCCGTCGGCGGTGATGACGTCGTCGTCGATGTGGATGGTGTCCACGTGGGCGAAGACCACGTCGATGGTGCCGACGTTCGAGTCGCCCTTGATGCGGTGCGTCGAGTGGTAGCGGCACTCGAAGCGCACGGGGGACTCGGCGACCATCGGGATGGGGTGGTTGTCCGCGTAGACCTTGGTGACGCCGTGCTCGGCGATGCGGTCCCACTCGCTCTCGCCCGGCTCCAGGGCCATGGCGGAGACGTTGACGGCCTCGCGCAGGTCGTAGGTGGCCATGTTCCACACGAACCAGCCGGTCTGCTCCGCGTTGAGGACGGTGTCCTTGCGGCGTCCGTCCGGGTACTGGTTCGCGGAGAACATCACCATGGGCGGGTCGAAGGTGAGGTTCTGCCACTGGCTGTAGGGGGCGATGTTCTCCCGGCCGTCCGTGCTCACGGAGGACAGCCAGCCGATGGGCCGCGGCACGGTGGAGCTCTTGAAGGGGGAGAAGGGCAGGGGGTTGGCCTCGTGCTGCGGGCGGTACTTCATGAGTCCTCCATGTGACGCCGGTAACAGGATGTGGGTCACGCTACGCCGCATATCCCGGATATATCAAACGGATTGGGGGCAGATGACTGCCTACGCTGGGCCCATGAACAAGTCGGAGGAGGCCTACGCCCGCCTGACGCAGAAGATCGAGACCGGGGAGCTGCCACCGGGCGCCATCCTCAGCGAGGCGGACCTCATCGACGCCGCCGAGACGGGGCGCACACCCCTGCGCGAGGCCGTGCAGCGCCTCATCCGAGACCACTGGCTCCTGGCCGGTGGGGGACGGGGACTGCAGGTGCCCCCGATCTCCGTGGACGACCAGCTGGAGAGGCTGGAGGTGCGGCGGTCGCTCGAGGCCCTGGCCGTGGGACTGGCCTGCGCGCGGGCGGACGAGGAGCAGCTGGCCGCCGTCGCGGCCCACGTGCGGCACCTGCGCACGGTGGAGGACCTGCCGGCGTACGTCGCCGCCGTCGGGCGCTCGCACGAACTCCTGCGCACGATCGCGAACAACCGCTATCTCGCCGACTCCCTGGTCCCGCTCCAGGGGCTCTCCCGGCGGTTCTGGCTCGCCACCACGAAGGGCCTGCCCGACGAGGTCGAACGCGGCCGGGCGTTCTACGTCCCGGCGCTGGAGGCGGTGACCCGGAGGGACGCGGCAGGAGCCCGGGCCGGGGTGCTGGCCCTGCACGACTTCCTGGCACGCTCGGCGCTGGACTACGCCGCCCGACGCGCGGCCCACGGCAGCGCCGAGCCCCCAGCCCCGTGGGCAGCGGGGCACTGACGCGCGCGGCCCCCGCGCCTGAACGGACCCCCGCCCGCCTCAGGCCAGCAGCGACGCGTCCGTCCGGTGACGGCTGACGATCGTGTGGATCAGCCGGGCCGCGGCCTTCGCCGTGCGGCCGTCCACGTCCAGGGCGGGGTTGAGCTCCACGACGTCGGCCAGGGCCAGCTTCCCGGACTGGGTGGCCTCCAGCGCGCACGCGTGGATCACCTCGTACGGCACGCCGAAGCCGGCCGGTGCGCTCACCCCCGGGGCGACGGCGGCCGGCAGCACATCCAGGTCGATCGTCAGGTAGAGCACGTCCACGGCGTTGATGAACGAGCGCACCCAGCGGCGCACGCCGGTGACGTCGGCGGTCTGGGCCTGCTCGTCGGTCACCCACGTGACCCCGCGTTCGCGCGCGGTGTCGAACAGGGCCCGGGTGTTGTTTGCCTCGCTGATGCCCACCACCGCGTAGGAGAGCTGATGCTCCGCCCCCTCGGCGTCCCGCAGCGCCTGCAGGAACGGGGTGCCGGAGCTGGGCCGCGGCGCCTCGCGCAGGTCGAAGTGCGCGTCCAGGTTGAGGATGCCCACGCGGGTGCCCGCGCCCACGCGCGTGGAGCCGGTCAGGCCCGTGATCGATGCGTAGGCGGTCTCGTGTCCGCCGCCGAGCACCACGGCCAGGTCGTGGGCGTTCAGCAGCCCGCTGACCACCGTGCCCAGCTCGGCCTGGCCCGCCTCGAGCTCGCCCGGGGCGTCGTCGTCTCCGCGGTCCACGGACACGTCGCCCGCGTCCACGAGCGCGCCCGTGCCCTCGAGATACGCGAGCGAGGCGAGCGCGCCGCGCAGCGCCTCCGGGCCGTCCTCGGCGCCCACGCGGCCGTGGTTCCGGCGCACGCCCTCGTCCGAGGCGAAGCCGATGAGCGCCGTGGACCGCGCGCCCGACGTCGGAGCACCGGCACCGGGGTGGCGCTGCGGCGTCGTGGGCTCGCCGCGGCCGTCGGCGGGGCGGACGACCTGGTGCCAGCGTAGGTGCTCGGGGGCGTCGCCGTCGGTGCGGCCGGTCCAGGCGGAGGAGAGGGACGAGGAGGGGAGCTCGGAGGTCATGGGACCATCCCACGCCATCGACGGCGGGTGCGCAACGCGGGCCGGACGACGCCCGACACGGGGCGTCGTCCGCCTAGCGGTCCAGTTCCTGGCGCCGCGAGCTGATCACGCCGGTGACGAAGCCGGCGAGGTTGAGCCCGCCGTGGAAGCGGGCGTGCTCGATCTTCACACAGCGGTCCATCACGACCTCCAGGCCCGCGGCCTCGGCCTGACGCGCGGCGTCCTCGTTCCAGATGCCCAGCTGCAGCCACACGGTCCGGGCGCCCACGCGGGCGGCGTCCGCCACCACCTCGGGGGCGTCGGAGGACTTGCGGAACACCTCCACGAGGTCCGGGGTGACGGGCAGGTCGTCCAGCGAGGCGTACACGCGGTGGCCGAGGATCTCCTTGCCGGCCGCGGCGAGCACGGGATTGACGAAGTAGACGTCGTACGTGGTCGAGCTCAGCAGGTACGTGGCCACGAAGTACGACGCACGGGCCGGCTTGTCCGAGGCGCCGACGATCGCGATCGACCGGGTGCGCCGCAGGATCGCCAGGCGCTCGGGGGCGCCGGGGCCGGTCCAGGTGCGCTCGGGGTGGGTGGTGCTCATGGCTCAGGCCTCCTTCGGCGCGGCCGGGGCGCCGTCGTCGTCGCGGGTGCGGCCGGTGGCCTCGGTCAGGGCCTGGTCCAGGTCCCAGAGGATGTCCTCGGTGTCCTCGATGCCCACCGAGATGCGGATGAGGTCCTCCGGGATGCCCGCGGCCACGAGCTGCTCGGCGGTGAGCTGCTGATGGGTCGTCGTGGCGGGGTGCAGCACGAGCGTCTTCGCGTCGCCGATGTTGGCCAGGTGGCTGGCCAGCTGCAGGGCGGAGATGAAGCGCGACGCCGTCGCACGCCCGGCCTCCGGACCGGAGGCGCCGTCGTCGGTGTCTGTGGCTGCCGGGGCCACGCCGAAGCTGAACACCGAGCCGACGCCCCGGGGCAGCAGCTGCTGCGCGCGGGCGTGGTGCGGGTGGTCGGGCAGGCCGGCGTAGCGGACCCAGGAGACGCGCGGGTCCTCGTCCAGCCACTGCGCCACGGCCTGCGCATTCGCCAGGTGGGCGTCCATGCGCGGGGCCAGCGTCTCGACGCCGAGCAGCAGCTGGAACGCCGACTGGGGGGCCAGCGACGGGCCGAAGTCGCGCAGCTGCTCCGAGCGGAGCTTGGTGAGGAAACCGTATTCGCCGAAGTTGCCCCACCAGGAGACGCCGCCGTACGACGGCACGGGCTCGGTCATCGACGGGAACTTGCCGTTGTCCCACGGGAAGCGGCCGGACTCCACCACGACGCCGCCGAGCGTGGTGCCCTGCCCGCCGAGGAACTTCGTGGCCGAATGGATGACGATGTCCGCCCCGTGCTCGATCGGCCGGATCAGGTAGGGCGGGGTGAGGGTCGCGTCCACGACGAGCGGCACGCCGTGCCGGTGGGCGACGTCGGCCAGGCCGGGCAGGTCCACGACGTCACCGGAGGGGTTGGCGACGATCTCCGTGTAGACGGTCTTGGTGTTGGGCTGGAGGGCGGCCTCGAAGTCCGCGGCCTCGGCGGAGTCCACGAACGTGGTCTCGACGCCGAACCGGCGCAGGGAGACGTCCAGCTGGGTGATCGTGCCGCCGTAGAGCTTCGAGGACGCCACGATGTGGTCACCGGCCCCGGCGAGGGCCGCGAAGGTGACGAACTCGGCGGCCATGCCGGACGCCGTCGCGACGGCCCCGATCCCGCCCTCGAGCGTGGCGACCCGCTCCTCGAACGCGGCGACCGTGGGGTTGCCGATCCGCGAGTAGATGTTGCCGTACTTCTGCAGCGCGAAGAGGTTGGCGGCGTCTTCGGCGGACTCGAACACGAAGGAGCTGGTCTGGTGGATCGGCACCGCGCGGGAGCCGTGGACGGCGTCCGGGACGGCGCCCGCGTGCAGCGCCTGGGTGCGGAAGCCGAACTCGTGGTCAGCCACGGGGGTCCTTTCGATGGAGGCTTCGGGACAGTCCCTCCCATTGTCCCGGGCGAGGTGCGCCGGGGGCAGGGTGGGCACGTCGCAGAGCGTCACGCGGCGCAGGCCGGTGCCGTGCAACGCGGGTTGAGTTATCACCGGTTACGCGGGCCTGGACCCGTGACAACTCAACCCGCGTTGGACGGGACCCGTGACAACTCAACCCGTGTTGGCCGCGGGGGCGGATCAGCGCGTGCGGGCGAGCCGACGCCGGACCAGCCCCACGATCCGCCCGAACCCAGCGCGCTGGTCCTCCCAGGTGCAGCGCAGGGTCGTCCATTCCCGCTCGAGGCAGTACGCGTCCCGACGGGCGTCCCTCGCCTGCTGCTGAGCCGTGCGGTGGCCGGCGCCGTCGTACTGGAGGGCCAGGCGCGCCCCCCGGTACCCGAGGTCCACGACGGGCGAGGCCGGGTCGGCCGGGTCGACGGCGACCTGCAGCTCCGGCTCCGGCAGCCCGGCCCGGATCAGCGCGAGCCGGAGGAAGGTCTCGGGCGGGGAGTCGGCCCCGACGCGCACCTCGGCCAGCGCGGCACGTGCGAGACGGACACCCGGCCGGCCACGGCAGCGGGCGAGCACCTCCGACAGCCCGGGCACGGTGGCCACGGGGTGCGCCCGGCCCGTCGGCGTCCACGGCGGACACACCAGGTGGTCGCCGGCCGCGATGAGCCAGTCCACCTCGTGGGGGCGGAGCATCCCGGCGAGGTCGAACCAGGTGCGCGCCGCCGTCGTGACGCGCTGGCCGTCGGGAAGCTCGAGCACGTGGTCGGAGGGCAGTCGCACCCGGTGGCTGACGACGCCGCCCAGGTCGGTCCGGTGCGTGCGCGCGGACCGGTCGAAGGTCAGGTGCAGTCCGGCTGGCCGCGTGAGGCGGGGCGGCAGCGGCAGTCCGTGCCAGAGGGCGGCAGAGACGTGGGAGACCACCCCGCCCGTGAGGCGGACCAGCGCGGCCGCGCCGTCCGGGGCGCACGGGTCGGGGATGCCCGCGGTGTGCACGCCGCGGCAGATCCGGGCGAGGTCTGCCGCGAGGGTGCGGCGCCACGGCAGGCCGGCGGCGTGCAGCTCGGCCGTCGTGAAGGCGCCCGCGGCGAGGGTGGACGGCAGGGGCGTGCGCGCGGTCATGGGGTGAGCCTGCCGCCCCCGGGCCCTGCGACGGACCGGACCGACGCGCCCTGGGGAGGGCCGCCGTCGTCGTGGTGGCTGTGCAGGAGCGGCCGACCCGCCGGACACGGCGGCCCCGGCGCGACGCGGGTTGAGTTATCACGGGTGCGCGCCGCCTGGACCGGTGATAACTCAACCCGCGTTGCGGGGAGCGGCCGGCCCGTCGGTCACGGCGTGCGGTCGACCGGCACCAGCTCCACGTCCTCGAGCCGTCCGTCCCGCGCCACCGCGCGTATCAGCGTGCACACCGGCTGCCGCCGCCGGTCCGTGCAGGAGCCGGGGTTGAGCAGCCGCAGGCCCGGGTTCGCGGTCTCCGGCCCGGCCACGGTGTCCCACGGGATGTGGCTGTGCCCGAAGACCAGCACGTCCGCGTCCGGGAACGCCGCGGCCATGCGGCGCTCGCGGCCGGCCGCCGGGCCCGTCTCGTGGACCATCGCGATCCGCACCCCGCCGAGCTCCACGCGCGCCACCTCGGGCAGCCGCGCCCGCGGCCCCGGCCCGTCGTTGTTGCCCCACACGCCCACCAGCCGGGCGGCCCGCGCGTCGAGGTCGTCGAGCACGTCCTCGGCCACCCAGTCGCCGGCGTGGAGCACGACGTCGGCCCGCGCCACCTCGGCCCGCACCTGCGCAGGCAGGGCGCGGGCGCGCCGCGGGATGTGGGTGTCGGCGATCAGGAGCAGGCGGACGGCGACGTCGTCGGGCACGGTCCGCCTCACCGCGCCGCGAACGCGCCGAGCCAGAGCGCCAGCGGCAGGCCGACGATGAACACCGCCACGAATCCGCGCACCAGCCACCGGCCCGCCGGGGTGGCGAGGTTGACCGTCACGCCCACGCCGTAGCCGGGGCGTTTGGCGGGGAAGACGGCCGGGTCCTCGGGGTCGCGCTTGAGCCCCAGGGGCGTCCACACCTCGTCCTCGGCGAGCTCCGCGGCCGTGGGCCGGTGCCCGAGGTCCGCGGCGACGCGGTCCGCCCAGCGCGTCCACCGCCGGGTGCCGGCCCGCATCGCCGGGAAGATGCCCACCATGAGCACGGTCAGCGTGAGGGGCAGGAGCCACCAGGCCATCGTCCACGCCCCGGCGGCGAGCACCTCGGCCGTCGTCGGGGCCAGCACCAGCACGATGAGCACGCACGACCACCCGAGGCACGCCTGGACCCCGCGGTGCACCCCCGGCTGGCGCACGCGCCGCCACGGGGACAGCCCCGGATCCATGGGAACCAGGGCAGTGACCATCGCGGAGACCAGGGCCAGGAACCCCGTCATGCCGAGGCCGATCAGCGGCCCCGTCGCCACCGTGCCGAACGAGGCGTCCTCCCACGCATCCGGTCGCCCGTCGACGCCCCAGTGCGTGGGCACGCGCTCCGGCAGGCCCGGCAGGGCGACGAGGGCCCACCCCAGCAGCGCCAGGCACAGCGCGGCCGCGAGCAGGAACGGCAGCCACGGACGCAGCCGGCCACGGCGCAGGGCGGCGCGCTCGGCGGCGGGGACGTCGGCGGGGACGGGATGGGGCACCCAGGCTAACTTCGGCCCCCGCCCGCCACACCGGGTGACCGGCCCGTCCAGACGGCGGCCGCGCACGCCGCGATCACCAGCAGCATCCCCGCCAGGTCCAGCGGGGTGAGCTCCTGCCCGCGCACGGCCCACGCGGTCAGCGCCGCCGCGATCGGCGAGAGGCACGTCAGCAGGGAGAACAGTGCGGTCGGCATGTGGCGCAGCACCTGCAGGTCGATCCCGTACGGCACCGCCGTGGACAGCAGCGCCACGGCCAGTCCCACGCCCAGCACCACGGGAGAGAGCAGGGCCGTACCCGCCGTCGCGACGCCGACCGGCAGCGCCACGAGGGACCCGGCCGCCGTCGCCAGGGCCAGCCCCTGCACCCCCGGCAGATGGGTCCCCGCACGCCGGGAGAGCAGGATGTACGCCGCCCAGCACGCCGCCGCGGCCAGCGCGAGCGCCACCCCCACCGGGTCCAGCCCCGCGCCGCCGATCCCGCCGTCCGCGCTGAACCCCTCCCGGCCGAGCACCCCGATCCCGACGAGCGCGAGGGCCGCCCACGCCGCCGACCGCCATGACGGCCGCGCCGCCACGGACAGCGCCAGCGGCCCGAGCACCTCGAACGTCACGGCCACGCCCTGCGGGATCCGCGCGAACGCCTCGTAGATGGCCAGGTTCATGCCGGTCATGGCCGCACCCAGCCCGACGACGGCGGCCCACCCCCGGGGACCCAGGCCGGCGAGGGCGGCGCGGCTCGGCCGGGTGACGAGCAGCAGCACGGCCGCGGAGAACACCACGCGCAGGGCGACCATGGCGGACGCGCCGACGTCGTCGAACAGCAGGCCCGCCACGGACGCGCCGAGCTGCTGACTCAGCAGCGAGAGCAGGACGAGCAGGACGAGACGCACGGGCTCAGCCTAGGGCCGCGCCGCGTCACCCCGGCCCCGGCCGGAGCCCTCCCCGCGACCGGCCCGCCGAATGTGACGGCCGCCGGCACACCGCCCCGGAACCGTTCCTAGCGTGGGCCTCCATACGACCCAGCGACCCCCACGACCCGCGGCACCGCGCCCGGCGGGCCGCCCGCCTCCGGACCGAGGAGATCGACATGCCGCTCACCGACCCGACGGACGCGTCCGCGCCGCCCGCCGCCACGCCCGTCCCGCTCGGCGCCGTCCCGCCGCTCGAGCGCCCCGCAGACCTGCCCCGCGACCTGGCCGGCCTGCGCCGCCACTTCGCCCCGGTGTTCGCGCGGATCGCCGAAGGCTCCCGCGAGCGCGACCGCCGCCGGATCCTCCCGTTCGAGGAGGTCCGTGCCCTCAACGAGGCCGGCTTCGCCACGCTGCGGGTCCCCGCGGAGGCCGGTGGGCCCGGTGTGGACGTGCGGACCGCCGTGGCCCTGCTGATCGACCTGGCGGAGGCGGACGCGAACGTCGCGCACCTCTACCGCTCGCACCTGGGATTCCTCGACTCCCTCCGCTTCCAGCCCGAGGCCGTCCGCGAGCGCTGGCATGCCCGGATCCTGGCCGGCGCCACGGTCGGCAACGCATCCACCGAGAAGGGCGGCAACGCGCTGGGCACGCTCAACACGGTCCTCACCCCGGCACCCGCGGGCGACGGCCCGTGGACCCTGACTGGCACCAAGTTCTACGCGACCGGCTCGATCTTCTCCTCGCACACGCGCGTCTCCGCCGCCCAGACCGACGCGGACGGGCGACCGGCCCCGGGCCGGCGCTTCGCCGTCGTGCCGGTGGAGGCCCCGGGTGTGCGTCTGGACGACGACTGGGACGGCTTCGGCCAGCGCCTGACCGGCACCGGCACCGCGGTGTTCGACGGCGTCGCCGTGCCGCCGCAGGACGTGCTCGACCGGGCACCCGGCAGCGCCGAGGCGGTCTACGAGGCGGCGTGGTTCCAGCTCATCCTGCTCGCCGTCCTCGCCGGGATCGCCCGGGCGGCCCGTCGGGACGCCGCCGACGCCGTGGCCGTCCGCGTGCGCACCTTCAACACGGGCCTGGGCCTGCCGTTCCGGGAGGACCCGCTGATCCAGGAGGCCGTCGGGCGGATCGCGGCCAAGGCGTTCACGGCCGAGGCCGCGGTGCTCTCGGCGGCGGACGCCCTGGATGCGGCGCTCGCGGACCACGAGGCCGGCCGCACCGGCTCCGGCGCCCCCGAGGAGGTGCCCGCCTCCTTCACGTGGGCCGAGCTGGCGGTGGAGCACGCCCAGGTGACCGTCCCGGAGCTGGCCCTCGGCGCCGCCCAGGAGCTGTTCCTCACCGGTGGGGCCTCCGCCACGAGCACCGCCAAGGGCCTGGACCGGCACTGGCGCAACGCGCAGACGGTGGCCACGCACAATCCCATCGCGTTCCGCGCCCGGGCGATCGGCGACTTCTGGATCAACGGCACCGTGCCCGAGGGCCTCAACGCGATCGGCGACGCCCCGGCCGCCTCCGCGCCCCTCGGCGCCGACGCCCCCGCCTCCGGGGAGGCCGCCCGATGAGCACCCTGCGCACCCACCGTCGCCGGGCCGTGCTCGGCTCGTTCATCGGCACCACCATCGAGTGGTACGACTTCTACCTCTACGGCCTGGCCGCCGCGCTCGTGTTCAACG
This sequence comes from Micrococcus sp. KRD026, assembly GCF_017168445.1. NCBI lineage: Bacteria > Bacillati > Actinomycetota > Actinomycetes > Micrococcales > Micrococcaceae > Micrococcus > Micrococcus sp. KRD026. Next base: position 83,222 of record NZ_JABFBA010000021.1, read on the forward strand.
TGCAGTTCTTCCCCGGCCAGACCGCGTTCGGGGCGACCCTCGCCTCGTTCGCCACGCTCGCCGTCGGCGTCGTGCTGCGCCCGCTGGGCGGGATCGTGGCCGGCCACTTCGGGGACCGCGTGGGCCGCAAGGCCCTGCTGGTCATCTCGCTGCTGCTGATGGGCGGCGCCTCGATGCTCATCGGCGTCCTGCCCACGTTCGCCCAGGCGGGCTGGTGGGCGGTGGCCGGGCTCGTGCTGCTGCGCTGCCTGCAGGGCCTCTCCGCCGGCATGGAGTGGGGCGGCGCCGCCCTGATGTCCGTGGAGCACGCCCCCGCGGACCGGCGCGGCCTGTTCGGCTCGTTCACGCAGGTCGGCTCCTCGGCCGGCATGCTCCTGGCCACCGGCGCGTTCTCCCTGGTCAAGCTGGCCACCACCGACGAGCAGTTCGCCGCGTTCGGCTGGCGCCTGCCGTTCCTCGCCTCGGGTCTGCTCGTGGTGGTGGGCCTGGCCATCCGCCTCGGCGTCGAGGACTCGGCCGAGTTCCGCGTGCACCGGGACGCCGGGACCGTCAGCCGCGCGCCCGTCGTCGAGCTGCTGCGCCATCACGCCCGCCCCGTGCTCGTGACCGCCGGCCTGCGTCTCGGCCAGAACGGCCTCTACTACCTCGTCACCGCGTACCTGGTCAGCTACCTCGTGCTCCGCGGCGCCGACGACGGCGTCCTCGTCTCCGCCATCATGGTCGCCTCGGCCATCGGGCTGGTGAGCACCCCCTTCTGGGGCGCGGTCTCGGACCGGGTGGGCCGTGCCCGGGTGTCCCGGGTCGGGTACGCGCTCACGGCGGTGGCGGGCTGGGTGCTGTTCGCCGTCGTGGATGCCGGCGCGCTGGCGGTGCTGCCGCTCGTCGTGGTGCTGGTGATCAACGTGGCCCACGACAGCGTCTACGGTCCGCAGGCCGCGTGGTTCGCCGAGCAGTTCCCGGTGCGCGTGCGGTACTCGGGCGTGAACCTGGGCTATCAGCTCGGCACGGTGGTGGGCGGCGGGTTCGCCCCGTTCATCGCGGCGCTGCTGTACGAGGTCGGCGGCCACACGCCGTGGCTGATCGCCGCGTACCTGACGCTGCTGGCCACGCTCTCGCTGATCGCCTCGCGCTTCGCCCGTGACCCCGTGGCCCGCCCCGAGACGGACCTCGTGGCCGACGACGCCGCCATCCTGGCCGCACAGGCGGACGGGCCGGCCGTCGATGCCGCCCCCGGTGCCGCCGCGGTGACCGCCCGCCCCGAC
>NZ_JABFBA010000021.1:84583-91396 GCF_017168445.1 Micrococcus sp. KRD026
ACCCTGGAGACCCGATGACCGCGACCCCCGCCCCGTTCATCCTCAGCGCGTTCGACATGGTGACGCCCGTGCACCAGTCGCCCGGGCTGTGGCGGCACCCCGAGTCCCGCGCCCACGAGTTCGACCGGCTGTCCTTCTGGACGGACCTGGCCCGCACCGTGGAGGAGGGCGGGTTCACCGCCGTGTTCCTCGCGGACATCCTCGGGCTGTACGACGTGCACGGCAGCGGCGTGGACGCCACGGTGCGCGGCGGCGTGCAGTGGCCGCTGCTGGACCCGTTCACGGTGGTCTCGGCGATGGCCGCCGTCACCGAGCGGGTGGGCTTCGGCGTCACCGCGTCCGTCACCTACGAGCAGCCCTACCTGCTGGCGCGCACGCTGACCTCGCTGGACCACTTCACGGAGGGGCGCATCGCATGGAACGTGGTGACCGGCTACCAGGACTCGGCCGCACGCAACCTCGGCCTGGACCGGCAGCCGGGCCACGACGAGCGCTACGACCGCGCCGACGCCTACCTCGACGCCATGTACCGCCAGTTCGAGGGGTCCGTGGAGCGGGACGCCGTCGTGGCGGACCGCGAGTCCGGGGTGTTCGCGGACCCGGCGAAGGTGCACCCGATCGGCGTGGAGGGCCCGCACGTGCGCCTGCCCGGCGTCGCGCTCGCGCACCCCGGGCCGCAGGGCACCCCGTTCCTGTTCCAGGCCGGCGCGTCCTCGCGGGGGCGACGGTTCGCGCTCGAGCACGCGGAGGCGGTCTTCTACATCGGCCCGACGACGGCGCACGTGCGGCGGTTCGTCGAGCAGACCCGCGAGGGCCTGCGGGAGGCCGGCCGCCCCGAGGACGCGATCCGCGTGCTGGCGATGGTGACCGTCGTCGTCGCGGACACGGACGAGGAGGCGCAGGCGCGGCTGGCCGAGTACCACGAACACGTGGACGTGGAGTCCGCGCTCGCGCTGTTCGGCGGCTGGACGGGGGTGGACCTGTCCGGCCTGGACCCGGACGCCGAGCTGGAGCACGTGGAGAGCGAGGCCTCGCGGACGGCGCTGGCCGCGTTCACCACCCAGTCGCCGGACCGTCGCTGGACGGTGCGCGAGGTGGCGGAGTTCGTGAGCGTGGGCGGGCGGGGGCCGGTGATCGTGGGGTCCCCGGCCACCGTGGCCGATGAGCTCGAGCGCTGGCACCGCGAGACGGGCGTGGACGGCTTCAACATCTCGGCGGCCGTGCGCCCGACGGACCTCGAGCGGTTCGCCCGGCTCGTGAGCCCCGAGCTGCGGCGGCGCGGCCTGCTGCGTGAGCCCGAGGCGGGGCGGACCCTGCGCGAGAACGTGGCCGGCGGGGGACCGCTGCTGCCGGAGGACCACCGGGGGGCCCGGTTCCGCTGACCCCGACGCCACGGGAAAACGTCACGCTGACGTGCGCTAATCCGTCTCGTCGTGGGAGAGTGGGGGACGCGTACCCGCGCAGACCCCGCCCCGACCCCAGGAGGCCCGCATGGCCCGGCCCCAGACCGTCCTCACCGTGGTGGCCGCCCGCCGGCTCACCCCGCACCTCGTGCGCCTGACCCTCGGCGGTGAGCAGTTCGACGCCGTCCATGCCCGCTGGGCGGAGAAGGGCGCCACGGACCAGTACGTGAAGCTGCTCTTCGCCGACCCCGCGCTCGGCCTCGAGCCCCCGTACGACCTGGACGCCCTCCGCGAGCGCCTCGCCCCGGAGCAGCTGCCGGTCCGCCGCACCTACACGGTGCGCCACATGGACGCGGCCGCCCGCACCATGGATGTCGACTTCGTGGTCCACGGTGCGTCCGACGGCGGCGCCGCCCCCGGGCACGACGGTGGCCTGGCCGGGGCGTGGGCGGCGTCCGAGCCGGTGGGGCAGCAGGTCGCGTTCCTGGGTCCCGGCGGCGCCTACCGGCCCGACCCCACCGCCGACTGGCACCTGCTCGCCGGCGACGAGGCCGCGCTGCCGGCGATCGCCGCCGCCCTCGAGGACCTCGCCGCCACGGACGCCGCGGCGGCCGGCGTCGCGCTGATCGAGGTGACCGACGCCGGGGACGAGGTGCCCCTGACCGCGCCGGCCGGCGTCGAGGTGCGCTGGCTGCACCGCGGCGGCCCCTTCACCCCGGAGACGACGAGGTTCGCCGCCGCCGTCGAGGGCGCGGCGTGGCGGGACGGACGGGTGCACGCGTTCGTGCACGGCGAGCGGGAGCAGGTCAAGCGCGTCCGGGCGTACCTCACGGACGTGCGCGGCGTGGACCGGCGACAGCTGTCGGTGAGCGCGTACTGGGCCTACGGCCGTGCCGAGGATGTGTTCCAGGCGGAGAAGCAGACCCCGGTGGGGCAGATCTTCGAGGACGGCGCCACCGGCGGCTGACCCGCACAGGTTCGGCACAGCCGAAGTTCCGTCGCCCCTCGGGGCATGACGGGCCAGGGGTGACGTGAGACGGTCGAGGGGTCATCGTCCGGCGGTGCCCGGCCGCCGGCACGTCCGCACCTCTGTGAAGGAGTCCCCATGAAGACGCCCGCACGCCTCGCCGTCGGCATGCTCGCCGCCTCCGGTCTGCTGCTCACCGGCTGCGCCTCCGACCCGACGCTGGACGAGAGCTGGCCCGAGGTCCGCCAGAAGGTCGTGGATGCCGAGAGCCTGCGCCTGAGGATGGAGGGCACCGCCGCCGACAAGGAGGAGGAGAAGGAGGACGCGTCGGCCTCGGCGTCGCCCTCCGCCTCCCTGGGCACGGACGCCATCCAGTCCGCGAACGTGGACCTCGCCGGCGCCACCGACGACTCCCACCTCAAGGGCACCATGAACGTGGACATGGGGGCGGCCACCATGGACATCGAGGTCCTGCGCCGGGACGCCGACGTGTTCTTCAAGCTCAAGGCCGACGGTGACGACCTGCCCCGGGAGATGGGCATGTTCTCCACCCTCGTGGGCGACCGCTGGATCAAGACGAGCGCCGATCAGGCCGCGCAGATGGACATCTCACTCCAGGAGATCATGTCCGACCTCGAGGAGGACATGCCCGCCGCGGACGCCTTCGACGGCAAGGACCTGAAGGCCGAGGAGGTGGAGCTCGAGGGCAGGAAGTACCTCAAGTACGCGCTGCCCGAGGAGCACCACGAGTTCGGCCGGACGATGCTGATCGACCGGGAGAGCACGACCCTCTACCGTCTCGAGGACGTGAACTCGGAGGACGAGGACGTGGACGCGAACGCCACCTTCACCGAGTGGAACGCGGTCGAGGCGCCCGAGGCCCCCGCCTCGGAGGACGTCTTCGACCTGGCCGAGCTGCAGGAGCTGGCCGGTTGACCCGCTGCGCGATCCGGGTGGGCCGGCGGGCCGCCACGGCATGATGTCCTGATGGACCGCACCGCCCCCACCCCGCCCGCGAACGCCCTCGCCCCGGACCTGCCGGAGGACATCGCCCGGGAGGCGATCGCCTTCCGCCGCCGCCTCCACGGGCATCCGGAGCTGGACCTGCACCTGCCCCGCACCCAGGCCGCCGTCCTCGAGCGGCTCGAGGCCCTGCGCGCTGAGGCGGGGGAGGATGCCGCCACCGGCCGCCCCGCGCTGGAGACGAGCGTGGGCCGGGCGCTGAGCTCCGTCGTCGTGGTGCTGCGCGGCGGGGCCCCGCTGCCGGAGGGGGCCCGGCGGCCGGTCGTGCTGCTGCGGGGGGACATGGACGCCCTGCCCGTCACGGAGGAGACCGGGCTGGAGTACGCCCCCGCCGTGCCGGGCACCATGCACGCCTGCGGCCACGACCTGCACACCGCCGGCCTCTACGGCGCCCTGGCGTGGCTGGTGCGCCGTCGCGGGGAGCTCGCCGCCGACGTGGTGGCCATGTTCCAGCCCGGGGAGGAGACCGGCGGCGGCGCCCTGCACATGATCCAGGAGGGGCTGCTGGAGGCGGCCGGGCGACCGGTGGACGCCGCCTACGCGATCCATGTCTCCTCGGGCACGTACCCGCGCGGCGTCCTGCTCAGCCGCCCGGGGGCGATCCAGGCCGGCTGCGACGACCTGGTGGTGACGGTGCACGGTCGAGGCGGGCACGGCTCGGTGCCGCACCTGGCCCAGGATCCGGTGCCCGTGGCCGCCGAGATGGTGCTGGCGCTGCAGTCCGTGGTCACCCGGCAGTTCGACGCCTTCGACCCGGTGGTCGCGACCGTCGGGCACCTGAGCGCGGGCACGGCGGCCAACATCATCCCGGACAGCGCCACCCTCGCCCTCACCCTGCGGACCTTCTCCGCGCCCTCCCGAACCCGGCTGCTCTCGGCCGTGGAGCGCATGGTGCACGGGATCGCCGCGGCGCACGGCATGAGCGCGCAGGTCCGGACGGACTGCGCGTTCCCGGTGACGGCCAACGATCCGGACGCAGTGGCTTTCGTCCGCCGGACCGTGGAGGACCTGTACGGGGCCGACGCCTACCGGGAGCTGCCCGAGCCCGAGCCCGGCAGCGAGGACTTCTCCGAGGTCCTCCAGCGGGTGCCCGGCGCCTACGTCCTGCTCGGGGCGGTCCCGGAGGGCGTGGACCCGGACGAGGCCCCGGTCAACCACTCCCCGCAGGCCGTGTTCGACGACGCCGTGGTGCCGCGGGCCGCTCAGGTGCTGGCCGAGCTGGCGCTGCGGACGGCGCCGGTGCCGGCGTCCTGAGCGCGGCGACCGGCCCGGAGCACCTCGGCGATCTGCCCGACGCACGGCTCGTTCTGCAGGCTCGTGGTGTCCCCGAGCGCGGTGCCCTGGTGCAGCTGCGTCAGCAGCCGCCGCATGATCTTGCCCGAACGGGTCTTGGGCACGTCGGGGACGAAGACCACCTCGGCGGGCTTGGCCACCGGCCCGATCACCCGCCCCACGTGCCGCCGCAGCTCCTCGGCGCGGTCGGCGGCGGAGGCGCCGGGGCCGTCGTCGCCGGCCAGCCAGCTCTCGTGCGCCACCACGAAGGCGACGGCGGCATGCCCGGTGGTCTCGTGCGGCACGGGGCACACCCCCGCCTCGATCACCTCCGGGTGCGCCACGAGGGCGGACTCGATCTCGATGGTGCTCAGCCGGTGCCCGGAGATGTTGATGACGTCGTCCACGCGCCCGAGGATCCAGACGTCGCCGTCCTCGTCCCGCTTGGCGCCGTCGCCGGCGAGGAACCAGCCCGCCTCGCCCTGGTCCGCGTAGTCCTCCCAGTACGAGTGGAAGTAGCGGGCCGGGTTCCGCCACACGGTCCGCGCCATCGCCGGCGAGGTGCGGGTGACCACGATCCGGCCCTGCAGGCCCTCGGGCGTGGGGGCGCCGTCGTCGTCGACCACGGCCACGTCCACCCCCGGCAGGGGCCGGGAGCCGCAGCCCGGCTTGAAGGCCGTGTCCGTGGGGCGCGGGGAGAGCACGGTGGCGCCCGTCTCGGACTGCCACCACGTGTCCACCATCGGCAGGTCCGGGGTGTCCCGGCCGATCTGGGTCCGCGCCCACGTCCAGGCCTCCGGGTTCACGGACTCGCCCACGGTGCCGATCAGGCGGATCGAGGACAGGTCCGGGCCGCCGTCCGCGTGCGCCGGGATCCCGTCCGGATGCCAGCCCTTGAGCGAGCGGATCAGGGTGGGCGCCGTGTAGTAGCTCGTCACCCGGTAGCGCTCGATCACCTCGAAGTGCCGGCCCGGGTGCGGGGCGTTCGGCACACCCTCGTAGATCACCTGCGTGACCCCGTTCGAGAGTGGACCGTAGATCTCGTAGGTGTGCGCGGTGACCCAGGCCAGGTCCGCGGTGCACCAGTGGACGTCGTCGTCGCGCCGTGCCGGGTCCGGGTGGGAGAACAGGAAGTCGTGCGTCCACGAGGCCGCGGCGAGGTACCCGCCGGAGGTGTGCACGAGCCCCTTGGGCTGTCCCGTGGTGCCGGAGGTGTACATGATGAACAGCGGGTGCTCCGCGTCGAAGGCGCGCGGGGTGTGGGTGTCCGGCTGGCGGTCCACGACGTCGTGCCACCACAGGTCCCGGCCCTCGGTCCACGGGATGTCCCGGTGGCCCGTGCGGTCCAGGACGAGGACGTGCTCGATCGCGTTGTCCCCGGACACGGCCTCGTCCGCGTTGGCCTTCACGGGGACGGCGGCACCGCGGCGGAACTGGCCGTCGGTGGTGACGAGCAGCTTGGCGCCCGTGTCCTCGACGCGGAACCGCAGCGCCTCCGCCGAGAACCCGCCGAACACGAGCGAGTGCACGGCGCCGATCCGCGCGCACGCCAGCGTGATGACGATCGTCTCCACGAGCACGGGCAGGTACACGACGACGCGGTCGCCCGCCCCGATGCCCAGCTCCTCGAGGGCGTTCGCGGCCTGGGCGACCTCGCGCTGCAGCTGCGCGTAGGTGACGGCGCGGCGGTCGCCGGGCTCGCCCTCGAAGTACAGGGCGACCTTCTCCCCGCGCCCCGCCGCCACGTGGCGGTCCACGCAGTTCACGGCCACGTTCAGGGTGCCGTCCTCGTACCAGCGGATCTCCGGGCCGCGCTCGGCGGCCGGGTCCGGGGCGGTGAGGGAGCGTGTCCGGGTGAAGGGTCGCTCCCAGCTCAGACGTCGGCCGGCCGCCTCCCAGAACGCGAGCCGGTCCGCCTCGGCCACCGGACGGCCGTCGCCGCGCCCGCCGTGCAGCCGGTCCGCCGGGCGGCCGGGGTGGACGTCCGGGTCGGCGGCGTCGACGAGCGCCTGCGGGAGGGGGCCGGGCAGCGTCGCGAGGGCCGCGGCGGGCACGCCGTCGTTCGGTCCGCGGACGGCCCCGGAGGCGCCCTCCTCGGCCGGGTCGGGGCGGTGAGGGAGCGTGTCCGGGTGAAGGGTCGCTCCCAGC
>NZ_JABFBA010000022.1:0-2484 GCF_017168445.1 Micrococcus sp. KRD026
TCTCCCACCCGCGCTCCACCCCGCAGAATCCCGCTGTTCTCGGCGGTCTCCCAGCCCGGCCCGTAGTATCGGGACGGACAACTGTGGAAAGGGGCCCCGTCGTGGGACTTCTGGACAACCTCGAACGCGGCCTGGAGCGGGCCGTGCGCTCGGCCTTCTCGGCCGGCGGTCCGCGGGCGGTCAAGCCGGTGGAGATCGCCTCGGCCCTGCGACAGGCGATGGACGACGAGTCGTTCGCGCTGTCCGAGGGCCACACGGTCGCGCCCAACAGCTACGTGGTCCACTTCTCCCCCGCCGACTTCGAGCGCGCCCGCTCGTGGGGGTCCACCCTCGCCAGCGAGCTGTGCGACGAGGTCATCCGCCACGCCGACTCCCAGGGCTATGCGCTGCCCGGCACGGTCCGGGTCGCCTTCCACCCGGACGCGGACGTGCGCGCCGGGGACCTGCGCGTCGTCACCCGCCTGGACGACGGCTCGCTCACCGCCCCGGCCCCCCACGACGACGGCGCCTCGCCCGCCACCGCCCACGGCCCGGGAGCCTCGGCCGCGGCGCCGGACCGACTGGTCGAGGACCTGCCGGCGCCGCCCACGCCGACCAGCCGACCGTCGTGATGGGCCGCCCCGTGACCGGGCCCGCCGGCCCGGCCCTCGAGCTGGACGGCCGCATGCTCCCCCTGGACGGGGACGACCTCATCCTCGGCCGCTCGGCCGAGCGTGCCGACCTCGTGATCCCGGACTCCTCGGTGTCCCGCGAACACCTGCGCCTGCTCACCGTCGGCTCCACGGTCACGCTCCTGGACCTGGGCAGTCGCAACGGCGTGCTCGTCAACGGCCGCCGCGTGGACGGCTCCGTCACCCTGCGCGACGGGGACGTGGTGACCGTCGGCCAGACCGAGCTGCTGTTCTTCGGCGGGACGGGGGGCCGCGCATGAGCGAGCTCGCCGTCGCCGTGCTCCGCATGGGCCTGCTGCTGGCCCTGTGGGTGCTGATCATCTCCATCGTCATGGCGCAGGGCCGCGACCTCGTGGTCGGCCGACGCAACAAGACACGCCTCCAGCAGGCCCAGCGCGACGCCGGCCTGGTCACCGCGGTGCCCGCGGCCGGGGCCGCCGGGGCGGGCTCGTCCGCGGTCGACCGCCCCGCGCCCGCGTCGACGCCGGCCCCCGCCGCGTCCGCGCCGACGACGCCGGCCCCGCGGCTGTCCCGGACCCTGCGGGTGGTCGAGGGCCCGAAGGCCGGGCAGACCATCGCCCTGGAGGGCCGTCCCCTGCTGATGGGCCGCGCCCAGGACGCCGACCTGGTGCTCGTGGACGACTACGCCTCCGGCCGCCACGCCCGGCTGTTCCCGCAGGGCACCCGCTGGTTCCTCGAGGACCTCGGCTCCACGAACGGCACCTACGTGAACGGCGCCCCCGTCACCCGCGCGCTGCCCGTGGGCCCCGGCACGGCCATCCGCATCGGCAAGACCGTCATGGAGCTCGAGGCCTGACCCATGACCCTCGTCCTCCGCTACGCCGCCCGCTCCGACGTCGGCCGCGTCCGTGCCAAGAACGACGACTCCGCCTACGTGGGCCGTCATCTGGCCGTGCTCGCGGACGGCATGGGCGGGCACGTGGGCGGCGACGTGGCAAGCGCGTCCACGGTGCTGGACCTGGCCCCGCTGGATGCGGTGGGCTACGAGGACCCGGCCACGGTGCTGCCGGACGAGATCCAGAACGCCAACCTGATCCTCAACGAGCTGGTGCACGCCAACCCCAAGCTCGCCGGCATGGGCACCACGTGCACCGCCGGCCTGCTCGCGGGGACCACGCTGCACATCGCGCACATCGGCGACTCCCGTGCCTACCGGCTCGCGGACGGCGAGTTCTCCCAGGTCACCACGGACCACACGTTCGTGCAGAAGCTCGTCGACGAGGGGCGCCTCGAGGCCGGGGAGGCCCCGTTCCACCCGAACAAGAACGTGCTCATGCGCGTGCTCGGCGACGTGGACGCCTCCCCCGAGCTGGACGTGTTCGAGGTGCCCGTCGCCCCCGGAGAACGGTGGCTGTTCTGCTCGGACGGCCTCACGGACGTGGTCCCCCCCGAGAAGATCCACGAGGTGCTGCGGGACTCGGAGGCTCTCAACCAGGCCGTCGACACCCTCGTGGACCTCACCCTCAAGGGCGGCGCCCCGGACAACGTCACCGTGGTGGCGTTCGAGATCGCGGAGGGCACGGCGGAGGAGCTGGCCCCCGTCCCGGACGTCCACCTGTCCGAGCAGGCCCTCGCCGCCGCCCACCCGCCCGAGGTCGGCCCGGTCTCCGGCCTGCTGCTGCGCGAGGACCTGGACGCACGGCCTCACCTGCTCGTCGGCGCGGCCTCCAACGCCGTGAAGACCGATCGCATCCCCGTGGTCACCCGCAGCTCCACGCGCCGCCGTGCCGCCGCCCTGCTCGGCGAGACGCCCGTGCCGGAGAACCGTCCCCGGCGCACCGCGGCCGTCCTC
>NZ_JABFBA010000023.1:0-12440 GCF_017168445.1 Micrococcus sp. KRD026
GACCGCCCCCGACGAACGGAGCCCGCCATGTCCACCCTCGCCGTCACACGTCCGGGCCGCACCCGTGCCCGGTTCACGTTGTCCCGCCGCTGGCGGCGTCCCGTGGTGGCCGGCCTGCTGATCGCCGTCTCACTCGTGCTGGCGCCCGAGCAGCTGGCCCACGGGACCGGACACCTCGTGGCGGCGGGCCTGATGCTCGCCGCCGCCGTCGTGGCCGGCCTGCCGATCGCGCGCGACGCGATCGCCGCCCTGCGGGTGAAGACCGTCGGCATCGACCTGCTCGTCGCCACCGCCGCGATCGGCGCGTCCCTGCTCGGCAATTTCTGGGAGGCCGCCGCCGTGACCTTCCTCTTCGCCCTCGGCCACGGCCTCGAGGACGCGACCCTGTCTCAGACTCGCTCGGCGCTCGCGGACCTCGTGTCCACGGCGCCCGAGACCGCCGTCGTCGTCGACGCAGACGGGACGCAGCGCACCGTGCCCGCCCACGAGGTGGCCCCCGGCGCGACCGTCCTCGTCAAGGCCGGCGCCCGGGTGCCGGTGGACGGCGTGGTGCTCACCGGGGTCGGCGCCGTGGACGAGGCATCCATCACGGGCGAGTCCATCCCGGCGGAGAAGACCGACGGCGACGCCGTGTACGCGGGCACCGTGGCCACGGCAGGCCTGCTGCAGGTGGAGGCGCGGGGCGTGGGCGCCGACACCACGCTGGCGCGCATCATCCACCGCGTCGAGGCGGCGCAGGAGGCCCGCGCTCGGACCCAGCGGTTCATGGACCGCTTCTCCCGCTGGTACACCCCGGCGATCATGGTGCTGGCCTTCGCGACCGGTCTGATCACGCGGGACGTCCCCCTGGCCCTGACCCTGCTGGTCATCGGCTGCCCGGGCGCCCTCGTGATCTCCATCCCGGTCGCGATCGTGGCGGGGATCGGCCGCGGCGCCAAGGACGGCGTGCTCATCAAGGGAGGGGAGTTCCTCGAGCGCTCCGCGAAGGTCGACGCCGTCGCCGTCGACAAGACCGGCACACTCACCTCGGGCACCCCCGAGCTGACAGACGTCGTCGCGTTCGAGCCCGGGGCCGAGGACGAGGTGCTGCGCTGGGCCGCACGGCTCGAGGCGGCCTCGGACCACCCGTTGGCCGCGCCGGTCGTCGCGGCGGGCCGGGACCGCGGCCTGCTGGACGGCCCGCTGGCCACCGATGTGGACGTCGTCCTCGGCCGCGGGCTCACCGGAGAGGTGGACGGCCGTGTCGTCGCCGTGGGCAACGTGGCGCTGCTGCGCGAGCGCGGCGTGGATCCGGCCGCGACCGACCGGGTCGAGACCGTCGCGGCCGAGCTCGCGGAGGCGGGCCGGACCCCGGTGGCGGTCGTCGTCGACGGCATCCCGCTCGGCGTCCTCGCCATCGCAGACACCCTCCGGTCCGAGGCCGCGGGCATGATCCGGGCGCTGCACGGGATCGGCGTCCGCGAGGTCGTGATGCTGACCGGCGACCAGCCCGGCGTCGCGCAGGCCGTGGCCCGGCAGGTGGGCGTCGACGACGTACGGGCGGGCCTGCTGCCTCAGGACAAGCTCGAGGCGATCGAGGCCCTGCAGGCCGAGGGCCGCGTCGTCGCGATGGTCGGTGACGGCGTCAACGACGCCCCGGCCCTGGCGACGGCGGACATCGGCGTGGCCATGGGCGCGGCCGGCTCCGGTGTGGCCATCGAGACCGCGGACATCGCCCTGATGGGCGACCGGCTCGAGCGGCTGCCGCAGGCGCTCGATCTGGCCCGGCGCACGGTGCGGGTGATGCGGCAGAACATCGCGATCTCCCTCGTGACCGTCGTGGCCCTGCTGGCCGGCGTCTTCGCCGGCGGCGTCACGATGGCCGTCGGCATGCTCGTGCACGAGGCGTCCGTGCTGCTGGTCATCGTGAACGCGATGCGCCTGCTGCGGCGCCCGGGTCAGCCCAGGTCCACGACCTCGAACTCGAGCAGGTCGGCGCCCGTGGCGACCGGCGCCGGGCGGCCGCCCTGCTCGGCGGCGTGAGCGGCGGGCATGCGCCCGTCCCGCCAGCGCTGGAAGTCCTCCTCCGACGCCCACGTCGTGACCACGAAGTAGCGGTCCTCGCCCGCGGTGGGCCGGAGCAGCTGGAAGCCCTCGAAGCCCGGCTCCTGGTCCACCGCGTGCTTGCGGGCGGCGAACCGCTTCTCGAGCTCCGGGCCGGCGCCCTCGGGGACGCTGATGGCGTTGATCTTCACGACGGACACGGGGAGGCCTCCTCGTCGGCGGGGGTGCGGCGTCGGGTCGACGCCCTCACCGGCCGACTCTACGCCCGGCTGCGGACCGGGAGTCCGTCGATCGGTTGAGGCCCGGCGGCGTCGTCCCTGCGAAGTTGGAGCCGTGGGACCGGCCGCCGTGGGACCTCGGGCTGTCCCGCTCGCCATCATCGGCGACCTGCACTTGGACCTCACTGACGCGCAGTGGGTGAACAGCCTCTATGCCGTGCTGCTGGCCGCCCTGTTGCTCTCCACCGGCAACCTCGCGGACCGATGGGGTCGCAAGCGGCTCTTCCTCACCGGGTCCGCGCTGATCGCCCCGTATCCGCGCCGCCCTGCGGCACAACACCCCCTTTGTTGCTACCGTTTCGGTGTCCACTTCCACGCAACAGCGGGTGTCCGAGGTCGGTTGCTCCCCTTGGCATCGCACCGCAGATTGGTCGCCATGAACGACATGCACTCGCTGGGCCGACTGATCGCCCCAGCCCAGGAGCGGAACGGCTGGTCCCTCAGCGACCTCGCCGCCCGCGCCGACCGCGCGGGGTACGACATGAGCCACGCCAGCTTCGCGCGGCTCAAGTCCACCCCGGTCACCTCGATCAAGGGCGAGAACATCACGATGCTCGCGCTCGTGCTGAGGGTGCCCGTGGCCCACGTGGTCACCGCAGCGCTGGAGTCCATAGGAGTGGAGCTCGACTCGGCTCTTCACCCGTCGGTCCTCGACGTCGTTCAGGAATCCCCTGACCTATCGACGTATGACCAGGAGCTGCTCGCTGCAGTCCTGCGGGTCATGCTCGACCGACGTAGGACGGACCACCATGACGAGCGCGACCACGCAGACCAGGATCAGGACCGCGAGCGCGGCACGGCCGAGCGCGGGGGAGCGCGCGGCGGTGACGCTGGCGCTGAACAAAAGACCGCGGCGGCCGACGCGCCGGCCGACTTCGATCTGGCAGCACACCCCGACTTCGAGCTGACCCGCGACCGGCAGGCCCGGGAGTGGGGCGACGTCGGCGAGGAGAACCAGGACCCCGGCGACGAGGCCGGCGCATGAGCGCCAACACGAACTTCTTCACGTCGCAGCAGCCCGCCGCGGTCTTCAAGCTCAAGGTGCTGGAGGACTACCTCACACCGTGGGCCATGAAGGTTGCTAGCAAGGCCCCTCGGGAGGTGGCCTATGTCGATGGCTACGCCGGCGCGGGGCAGTACGACGACGCGCACAAGGGGTCGCCGCTCTACGCGGTGGACATCGCACGCAAGCTTGCAGCGCAGAACCGCATCATGCACATCCACCTCGTGGAGCGAGATAGGGCTCATGCGGAGACCCTCCGGCACGCGGTCGCCGCGCAGGGGCAGGGGGCCGGTCCCGTCTATCTGCACCACGGCGCCGTGGAGGAGCAGATCGACGCGATCCTCAACGACATCGGCACCCGCCCAGCTCTGTTCTTTCTCGACCCGTTCGGCACGGCCCTGCCGTACGACGTCGTCGCCTCGAAGCTGCTCCTGCGGCCAGCGCGGTCGACCGAGGTCCTCTTGAACTTCAGTCTCTCCACCGTGTGGCGCATCGGAGGGATCGTCCGGAAGGGAGCCTCCGCCTCAAGTGGCGAGACCGTCACCCTCCTCCGCGGTGACCGTTTTCTTGGTGGGCCGTGGTGGCGGGAGGTCTTCGCTGAGGCTCGGCGGCAGGCTGACGTGAGTGGCGACAGCTCCTCCGCCGCTACAGCCGCCTCCTACGTGGCGCGCGAGTACATGCAGCGCATGACCGGAGAGACCGCCCACAACGTCATCTCCGTCCCAATCCGCCGGACCCCGTCTGAGGGGCCGATCTTCACGCTGATGCTCTTCTACCAGCACTTCGCTGCGCCCATGCTCTTCGCTGACGCCGCGGCTCGGGCTCACAGGAAGTGGCGGCAGGTCAACTCCGAGAACTACTACCAGGGACTGCTCGACGACACCCAGGGGTCGCTCTTCGACCTGCAGGAGACGTTCGACCAGCAGGTGGTCGCAGAGCAGACCGACGTCAGAAACCGGGCCATCGCCGCTATCCAGACGAGGCTCTCGTCTCACCTCGGTCAAGGCCAGGCGGTGCGGATCTGCGACGACGTGCCCCACTGGCTAGGCGAACACCTCGGCACGGCAGGCGCCTCAGAGGTACGGCAGGCCATCAAGAATCTCCAGAAGGCCGGGATCACCCAGGGCTACACCAAAGACATGGTGGATGGGCGCGCGGTCATCCTGCCAGCGCGGCGCGGGAGGTAGGCATCTCGTCCCAGGTGCGCCCCTCCAAGAGCCGCCCGTTGGCCTTAGGCGTCCGCCCACCCCACTGCTTGAAGAAGAACGCCACGTCGGCAGACACGCATTGGTCGCGGATGTCCTCCACCCAGGCCTGGTCCATGGGGCGATGGTTCGCACCAGACTCGCCGCCCGCGATGACCCAGTCGATGCCGGCCAAATCCAGATCCCGCAGGGGTCCGATGAGGGGCTCGCAGGAGAGGAACCGGACCGCTGCCGGCACCTCGCGGAGATGGTCGATGCGGCCCGTCACAGTCTCGTCCTCCACGGAGACGCCCATCCACAAGTTGGCCGGCCAGTCGAGGCGATCGGCTAGACGGGCCATCCGCAGTGAGCGCTTCGTCAGCGCCTGATATGTGTGCTGCGGCGTCTCGCGCATGACGTCGAAGATGTCCCGGATGAACCCCAACGGAACTTTGGCGTGGAAGAGATCGCTCATGGAGTTCACGAACACCACGCGCGGGGCCTTCCACGAGCGGGGCTGGCCCAGGGCCTTCGGATGGAGGGTGACGCCAAACCCGGGGCCGGACGTCACCGGGTTCCCATCGTTCTGGTACTTCTCAGCACCCATCGCCTTGAGCCGCTTGGCTAAGGTCAGCGCGTAGCAGTTGTCGCAGCCGGCCGCCACGCGGTCGCAACCGGTCACGGGGTTCCACGTCACCTCGGTCCACTCAATCGCTGAGGTGTTCGCCATCGCGATCGCTCCTTCCCTGGAAGACCTGCTCCAGTCGAACAGATGTTCGACCCTTTGTCACGCAGGCGCGCTCAGTCCACCACAGTCCAGCTCGTGCTCACCCATACCGTGTCCGTCCCCACAACGACGATGGTCGCATGTTCCACCCCTGGCGGGCGCTGCGCACGCTGACGTACGTCGTCGTGGTCTGGGCCCGCCCACACCCGACGGCGCCAGCCGCGACCGATGGCGCGACGGTGATCTGGCTCGACCCCCGCATGACGCAGGCCGAGCGGCGGTGCGCGCTCACCCACGAGCTCGTGCACCTCGAGCACGGCCACCGCGGCTGCCAGCCGCCGGCCGTCGAGCACGCCGTACGCGCGGCCGCGGCCCGGCAGCTGATTACGCTCGAGCAGCTCGCCGACGCCCTGCCTTGGTCCATGAGCCTGGACGAGCTCGCCGACGAACTGTGGGTGACCCCGCTCGTGCTTACCGACCGACTGGCCGGCCTCACCCGGACCGAGCGGGAGCATCTCGCCGCGTTGGCCACCGAGCACTCTGCCTGAGCGCCTGCTAGGCGGGGGCCATCGGCTAGGTCAGAATCAAGGCAACGCGCCGCGCAGGGCGCACCACCAAGGAGGGCGACATGGCGAAGACGACCAAGTACACGGCGGAAGTGTCAGAGGGGCGAGACGAGCTGCTCGACGGCAAGACGATCGCACGCCTACGCACCATCGCAGTGAAGAACCAGCGCGGCGAGACCGTACGGGAGCTCAAGGCCGCGGACAACGACGAGGACGTGCGCGCGAAGCTGCGCGCCGCGGGCTACACCCTCAAGGACTGGGCCGGCGGCACTACGCCCGCCACCCTGGAGCGTGGGCGCAACCCGCTCGTCGCGGGCTGCCTCTGGCCCCTCGTGGCCGTGATGGCACTGCTCGCGTGGGCAATCTTCTCTGCCTTCAGCAACGCCAGCCCTGACGAGCCGGAGGAGTGGGACGCGAAGATTGCCTGCCAGACCCTCGTCAAGGAGAAGCTGCGCGCCCCCAGCACCGCCAA
Organism: Micrococcus sp. KRD026; assembly: GCF_017168445.1. Lineage (NCBI taxonomy): Bacteria > Bacillati > Actinomycetota > Actinomycetes > Micrococcales > Micrococcaceae > Micrococcus > Micrococcus sp. KRD026. The sequence continues at coordinate 6,274 of NZ_JABFBA010000023.1, forward strand.
GTTCTCCCGCGAGACGGCATCCGGGGGGCCGAAGGCATGGACAGTGACCGGAGCGGTCGAAGCGGAGAACGCGTTGGGCGGCACGGTTGGGCACCGGTACTCCTGCTCGGTGACCTTTACCGGCGACGACGAGTACCGCGGAACGGCCACCATCACGGACCGCTGATCCCACGTACTACGTCCACCCCCGGGCGTACCGTCCCGACATGACCACCACCACCCAGGCGCCCGCGTGCGCCGGCCACCTGTCCGTTCGTGACCACATGGCGCTGCAGCTGTGGGGGCGGCGGTGGCGGCACGGGGCCGCGCGTGACCGGGCCGCTGAGCATCTGGTCGGGTTGCAGGGCACGGCGCTGGCGATGCGCGTGGCCACGCTCGCCGAGGACCCGGTGGCGATCGCCGCCTACCCGGTGATCACGCGGCGGGCCCGGGAGGCTCGGCAGACCCGCGAGCGCGCGGTACGGGTGCCAGCTGCTTAACGTGTCCGCCCCCTCGGGGAGCGTGGAGGCCGCGAAGGGAAGCGCAAGAGAGGCCCCGTCCAGCAGCCAGCTGGACGGGGCCTCTCGCTGCGCCAGGGGTCAGGCGCCGGGGGGAGGCTCCCAGCCGATCGCGTCGACCGCGGCACGCTGGGCGTCCAGCAGCAGGTGCGCGTACACGCGGGAGGTGGTCTGCAGCGACTCGTGACCGAGGCGGTGCTGGACGACCTGTGCGGGGACCCCATCCATGAGGGCCCACGAGGCGAACGTGTGCCGCAGGCTGTGCGGGGTCAGGTGCTTGGCGATCCCGGCGGCCGCGAGCGCCGGCTTCCAGTGGCGCTCGACGAAGTTCGTGCGGTGGATGACGCCGCCGCCGGGGGCGGTCAGGAGGAACTCGTCGGCGGCACGGCCGGCGGCCAATGGCTCGAGTGTTTCGACGGCCCAGTCGGGGAGCATGATCGTGCGGCGGCCGCGGGCGGTCTTGGGGACGCCGAGGACGGCGCCCTCCTTGCCCTTCTTCCAGGCGCGGCGCACGTGGATGACGCTGGCTGCGACGTCGAGGTCGCGGACCTGCAGGGCGGTGGCCTCGCCCCAGCGGGCGCCGGTGACGAGCAGGACGATCAGCAGCGGCTGGTACGACTCGGATATGGCTGCGTAGAAGCGCGCCCACTCGGCTCGGCTGAAGATGCCGCGCTCCTCCTCGACGTCGTCGTCGGGCAGGTCGGCGCCGCGCGCGGGGTTGGCTGGCAGGATGCCCTCCTGGACGGCGAGGCCGAGGACCGCGGAGAGCAGGGCGTGCGCGTTGCGGACCGTCTTCGGAGACACCGTGGCCAGCGGCGGCTCGGGCCGCGGGGGAGTGGCGGCCGCGGCGCGGGCGGCGGCCGCGCGCCAGCGGGCCGTGGGCTGCTGCAGCTGCCACCGGATCCACTCGGCCACCGTGCGGCGGTCGATCATGTCCACGGGCAGCTCGCCGAGGCGGGGCAGGAACGTGCGCGCGGCCTCTGCCTCGTACCCGGCCAGGGTGCCCGGGGTGCAGCGGAGCCCGCGGTGCTCGATGTACCGCGGGAAGAACTCGGCGAGCGTGGGCATGCCCGGGGCACTGTCCACCTGGGCCTCGAGGATCCGGCGGGCCACCGTGGGCCCCTGCCGCGGGTCCTCCACGATCGCCTTGACGCGCTGGGCGCCGGCCTCGCGGGCGAGGGCCGGCAGCCACTGGAACCGGCCGGCCTCGTAGAAGCCGACCCGGTACGTGGTCCGGCCGGCCTTGTTCGTGCGCGTCTGGATGGTAGCCAACGCATCTCTCCTGGTGCTCTCCGATGATGTGCGTACCCCGTGGGGACCGAGCACTACCCAACAGCACTACCAAGACGAGATAAGGCCCGGAATCATCCGCATGATTCCGGGCCTTACGGTGGGGTGAGCGACGGGGATTGAACCCGCGACCTTCTGGACCACAACCAGACGCTCTGCCGACTGAGCTACGCCCACCATGCCTGCTCCACACGGACGGATCCGCGCGGCGCAGCGGGGTCCACAGTACACGAGATCCCGCGCAGCGCCGAATCGGGGCGGCGAGGCCGGGGTGCCGGCTCAGGCCTGCGCCCCGGACACCACCTCCGCAATGGCGCGGGCCTCCTCCGTGGTGGGGCCGGGGGCGGGGGCCATGACGGCGGCCCGGTAGTAGCGCAGCTCGGTGATGGAGTCCTTGATGTCCCCGAGAGCGCGGTGGCCCCCGGTCTTGGCGGGGGCCTGGTAGTAGGCGCGCGGGTACCAGCGCCGGGCCAGCTCCTTCACGGTGGACACGTCCACGATCCGGTAGTGCAGATGGTCGACGACGGCGGGCATGTAGCGGGCGAGGAACAGCTTGTCCTGGCCCACCGTGTTGCCGGCCAGCAGGCCCTTGCCGGCCGGCACGCGGGCCGCGATGTACTCGAGGACGCGCGCTGCGGCGTCGTCGAGCTCGAGGCCCTCCGCCAGCTCCGGCAGCAGGCCGGAGGTGGTGTGCATGTCCCGGACGAACGGGTCCATCTGCTCGAGGGCCGCCGCGGAGGGACGGATCACCAGGTCGATGCCCTCGTCCAGGATGTTCAGCTCGGCGTCCGTGATGAGCACCGCCACCTCGACGAGCTCGTCGACCTGGGGGTGCAGGCCGGTCATCTCGCAGTCGATCCAGACCAGGGGGGCGCTCTCCGGCGCGGGGGTGCTCGTCTCGCTCATGCCCCCAGGCTACTCGCGTGTCACGATGGTAGATTCGAGCGAGCCGCGCCCTCGCGCGCCCTCGCAGGACCGCACGGAAGGACCCGTCGCATGAGCGTGTCGACCCCGCGTCCGTCCGGGTCCACGGCCCACCGGCCGGAGTACGTCGGCGTCGGCGGCCTCCGCGCGGACCCCCAGGTCGCCGGCGCGGACTGGTGGCCCATCCTGGTGGGGACCCTCGGCTCCCTCCTCCTGGTGGTGGGCTCGTACTCCGTCGGCTGGCTGGCCTCGGCCTCCCCGATCAACCGCTGGCAGTGGCTGATCCCGTGGCGCACCCAGGAGACCGGCGTGCTCGCCGGCACAGCGCTCCTCACCCTCGGCTGCTGGGTGATGTTCTGGGCCTGGCTGCGCCTGGGCCAGACGATCCGCCCCTTCGGTCGCGGCGCCCTGCGCACGGTCAACCTCGCCACCGTCCTGTGGTGCCTGCCCCAGGTCGTGGCCCTGCCGATCTTCAGCCGGGACATCTTCGCCTACGTGGGACAGGGCCGTCTCATGGAGGCGGGGCAGGACCCCTACGTGGACACGATCTCCTCGCTGTCCAACTGGTTCCAGCTCGGAGCGGACGCCACCTGGGCGGACTCCGAGACCCCGTACGGTCCGATCTTCCTCTGGATCGAGCAGGCCGTCGTCGCGATCTCGGGGGACATGAACCCGGACCTGGCGATCTTCCTGTTCCGCCTGGTGGCGGTGGCCGGCGTCGCGCTGATCATGGTCTTCGTGCCGTTGCTGGCCCGCCGGCTGGGCGTCAACGGTGCGTGGGCGCAGTGGATCAGCGTCGCCAACCCGCTCTTCACCATCAGCTTCGTCGCGTCCGGGCACAACGACGCCCTCATGGTCGGCCTCGCCCTGGCCGGCACGTGGTGCGCGCTGCGCGCCGGGCATCCGCTCCGCCCCCAGCGGCCCGGGCAGTCCGTCGCGTGGGGGGTGGCCGGCGTCGTGCTGGTCACCCTGTCCCTGGGCATCAAGCCCATCACGCTCGTGCTGCTCCCGTTCATCGGCCTGCTGTGGGCCGGCCCGACGGCCCGATGGCCGCGCCGGTTCGCCTTCTGGGCCCTCACCGCCGGGATCTCCTTCGGCCTCATGGCCCTGGTGGGGGTGCTCAACGGCTTCGGCTTCGGCTGGGTGGCCGTCATGGTCGGCACGGGCACGGGCACCGTGCCGTGGGGGCCGATCGGCATGCTGTCCCTCATCACGGTGGGGGCGAGCGAGCTCTTCGGACAGGGGGCGGACGTGCAGGCCGTCGAGGGCGTGTACAAGACCGCCGGACGCGCGCTCTCGGTGCTCATCGTGCTGGCCCTGATGTTCCTCGGCCGCCAGGACCGCGTGATGACGCGCATGACCTGGGCGTTCACCGCGCTGGTGATCCTCTCGCCCATCATCCAGCCCTGGTACCTGCTGTGGCTGCTGCCGTTCTTCGCCGTGCTCGGCATCCGGGACAACTGGCAGATCAAGTGGGTCGTGTTCACGGTCGGCTACTTCCTGGCGTTCGGCGCCGCGGACCAGCTCTTCACCTGGCAGTTCCTGGACATCGCGGACCAGGTCAAGGCCGTGTCCCTGATCGTCTCCGCCGTGTGTCTGCTGTGGATCCTCGTCGTGGACCGCCGCACCAGCCGGTTCGTGAAGGACCACTGGCACGTGCGCCCCGCCGTACGCGCCGGCCTGGCCCGGCTCCGTGGCGCCCCTCGACCCGCGGAGCCGGCGGAGTGAGGCCCGCCGCCTCCGCGACGACCGGCGCCCGAGGGCCCCGTCCGAGCCGCGTGACGGCGCAGCCCGAGCCGGAGGCGGCCGTCCGCCGGGGCACGTGGGCGTCCGTGCTCATCACGGTGGGCTCCTGGGGCGTGGGGTGGCTGCCGATGACGCCCGACTCGGTGTTCTCCGGCACCACCCTGCTCAACCCGCTGCGGGTCTACCTTCCCGGCGTGCTGCTCAGCACCGTGCTGCTGGCCGCCGGCTCGCTGCTCCTCGTCCGATCCTGGCTCGAGCTGGGGCGCGCGCTGCGGGGCCGCTGGGAGGAGCACGGCCGCCTGGTGGCCCGGGCCGCCTGGTGGTGGTCCGCCCCGCTGATGCTCGCGCTGCCGATCTTCTCCCGCGATGTGTTCTCCTACCTCCAGCAGGGCCGGCTCCTCGCGTCGGGTCTCGACCCGTATTCCCAGGGCGTGTCCGCCCTGCCCGGCTGGTTCATGCAGGGAGCGGACTCCATCTGGGCCGAGTCCCCGTCCCCCTACGGGCCGCTGTTCCTGCTGTTCGCCGAGACGACGTGGCGGGCCACGGGCGGCAACATCGAGCTCTCCGTCACGGCGTTCCGGCTCCTGGCGCTCGCGGGCCTGGCGCTGTGCCTGTGGGCGGTGCCGCGGCTGGCCGCCGTCGCGGGCCGATGCGGGGTGTGGGCCACGTGGGTGGCCGTGGCGAACCCACTGTTCCTGCTCTACATGATCGCCGGCGCCCACAACGACGCGCTGATGTCGGGGCTGATGCTCGCGGGCATCCTGCTCATGGTCCGCCCGCCCCGCCGCCGCGTGCATGCGCTGTGGGGGATCGTGCTGATCGCCCTGTCCGTTGCGATCAAGCCCCTGACAGCTTTGGTGCTGCCCTTCGTGGCCCTGCTCCTGCCCACCGGCTGGGCCCGGTTCCGCGCGGCCGATCCGCGCCTGCGCCGGCGGGACCGGCTCGGCCCGTGGTTCACGACGGCGGTGATCTCCCTGGCCGTCCTCACGATCCTCGGCGCCGGCTCCGGCCTCTGGTTCGGCTGGGTCCCGGCCATGCTCACGAGCGGGGACGCGGCGTTCCCGTATGCCCCCGTGGGCCTGCTCGGCCTGCTGCTCGGCGCGGTCGTCGAAGCCGTGACGCCCCTGGGGGCGCGCGACGTGGCCGCGGCCTTCTACACCGCGATGACGGTGTCGGCCCTCGGCTTCACGGCCTGGCTGGCCCTGCGCCGCCGGCCCCTGGACCCGGTGTTCAGCGCGGCGGCCGTGCTCGTGGTGGCCGTCGCCACCGCCCCGATCGTCCAGCCGTGGTACCTGCTCTGGGTCCTGCCGCTGCTGGCGTGCGCCCTCCGCCCGCTGCCGTGGGGCGCCGACCATCCCCGCTGGCTCGGGTGGGTCACCGCGCTCGCGGTCCTGTTGCTCACCGGCGTCGGCGTGGTGGACCAGCTCTCCGTGGCGCAGTGGCTGCCGGTCCTGGCCGTCCGCGTGTTCACCCTGGTCCTGATGCTCGCGGGGATCGGATGGATCATCCACCGCGATCCCGTCACCGCGCCCCTGTTCCCCGGGCGGCGGCGTCCTCCCCTGGAGGTGGTCGAGCCGCGGGCCGCGGCGGCGTCGCCGACGCCTCCGGAGGCGGGCGTGCCGCCGGACGCGCCGCCCGACGGGCCGCCGTCGACCGCCGCGCACCCCGCCTCCTCGTCCACCCGCATCCCCCAGGAGAGACCGTGACCTC
>NZ_JABFBA010000023.1:12540-20740 GCF_017168445.1 Micrococcus sp. KRD026
CCGCAGTCCCGCCCCGTCCCGTCCGAGCGGCCGCTGGGTCGGCCTGCTCGTCGGCCTGACCGTGGTGGCCGCCGCCGTCGGCGTGCTGACCAAGCAGTGGTGCCGCGTGAACGGCTGGGCGGCCCCCGGCGTGCACGCGCACATGTGCTATTCGGACTTCGCCCAGCTGTTCCCCACGCGGGGCCTCTCGGACGGCCACTTCCCCTTCTACACGCCGCTGCCGCCCGAGCAGTGGATGGAGTACCCGGCGTTGCTGGCCGTGGTCGCGGGTGTGACCATGTGGCTCGTGCCCGCCTCCGGCGACCTGCACGAGCGCACCGTGACCTACTTCGACGTGAACGCGATCGGCGTGGTGCTGTGCTGGATCGTGCTGGTCGTCGCGACCGCGTACACCGCGCGCGGTCGCTCCCGGGACGCCCTGCTCGTGGCCCTGGCCCCGGGGATCATCCTGACCTCGATGCTCAACTGGGACCTGTGGGCCGTGATGCTGGCCGCCCTGGCCCTGTGGGCGTGGACGGCGGGCCGTCCGACCCTCGCCGGCCTGCTCATCGGGCTCGGCACCGCCACGAAGCTCTACCCGCTGTTCTTCTTCGGCGCGATCTTCGTGCTGGCGCTGCGCACGGGCCGCTGGGCCGGGTTCGTGAAGGCGGCCCTGGCCGGGGCCGCGGCCTGGCTCGCGGTGAACCTCCCGTTCATGCTGACGGCGTTCGACCAGTGGTCGCGCTTCTACACGTTCTCGGGGGACCGCGCGGTCTCCTTCTCCTCGACCTGGCTGGCGCTGGCCTGGACAGGATGGTCCGGGGAGACGTTCACGACGCTTCAGAACGGCCTGTTCCTGGTGTGCTGCGTGGGGATCGCCTACCTCGCCCTCGCGGCGCGGCACCGTCCGCGCATGGCCCAGCTGTGCTTCCTGATCGTGGCGTCCTTCATCCTGTGGGGGAAGGTGTACTCGCCGCAGTTCGTGATGTGGCTGATCCCGCTCGTGGTCCTCGCGACGCCGCGGTGGCGCGCGTTCTGGATCTGGCAGGCCGTGGAGGTCTACCACTGGGGCGGGGTGTGGATGGAGTCGGCGCGCATCACCTCCGACGGGGCGTTCGCCGGCGGCGCCTGGTGGATCACCGCCTGGTATGCCTCGGGGATCGTGGCGCACATCGTCGCCCTCGTGTGGCTCATGACCACGGTGGTCAAGGACATCCTGGACCCCGTCCGCGACCCGGTGCGCCGCACCGCACTCGACCAGGGGGCCCCCGAGATCGCCCCGGGGGTGGCCGAGGACCCGCACGCCGGCGTCTTCACCGGTGCCCGTGACCGACTGCTCCTGCCCCCGGCCGGACTCGGCCTGCAGCCACTCGGCGAGTCCGCGGGCCGCTGACGGCGGAGCGGGTCCGCCGGCGCCGTGGGGTTCCGCTCAGCGGTGCTCGAGGTACGTCGTGCAGGTGGGCGAGACCGCGCGGTCCGGGTGGTGCAGGACGACGACGTCGCCCGCGGACCAGACCCGCTCGAAGCCGAGCCGCTCGGCGCGGGCCAGCGCCTGCTCCGGGGTGAGGGGGTCCCAGCCGCCGAGCTCGGGCACCGAGGTGTCCACGATCATCCACGTGGCCAGCTCGTCGCCGATGTCCCCGTGCAGCCCGACGTGGGTGCGGGCCGTCAGGTGCGGCACGGCGTTGTCGGCGGCCTCGACGCACACCCCGTCCGGGATCAGCCCGACCGCGTGGTCGAGGTCGCGGGCGTGCTGCGTCATCGTCATGTCGCCGGCGATCGTGCGGTGCAGCGGGTACACCTGCGGGAAGAACGCGGTGCCGATCAGACCGGCGGCCAGTGCCGCGGAGACGAGGACGGCGGGCAGCCGGCGCAGCGTGTCCCGGCGTCCGGCCAGCCGGTGGGCCGCCTCGAGCGCGGCCATGAGCAGCAGCGGGGCGAGGATCGCGTCGTACTGGTACACGGGGGCCCACACGTTGAGGCGGTCGTTGAACAGCCGCGAGAGCAGGATCGGCAGGGCCATCAGCGTGAGCGGGCTCAGGACCGGCAGGAACAGCAGCGGGACGAAGTGCAGGAGCCAGAGGGCCACCTTCAGCGGGTGGTCGAACAGCACCGCGACGGCGTTCCACGGCTGGGTCAGCAGGAACAGGACCGAACTGCGCATGTCCGGGCCCAGGGCGGTGAACTGCCAGTAGCCGAACGCGCCGGTGGGGGAGTAGTGGGGGATCACCACGGACGTGGCGAACCAGTAGCCGAGCACGCCCAGCACGGCGGTGACCGCGGCCTGCGGCCAGAAGCGACGGATCGCCATCACCAGGGCCACGGCCAGCAGGGTCACGCCCATGTCCTCTCGGACCGTGAGCAGCAGCGCCGCCAGGCCGGTGGCGAGCCACGCCCGCTGCCCGTCCAGGGCCCACACGAGCCAGGCGAGGATCGGCACGCCGAGGGTGACCTCGTGGAAGTCCCAGTTCACCATCGCCTGGAAGGGCCAGGAGAGCAGCAGGGCGGCGACGGCGGCCAGGGCCACCCCGTGTCCCGCGCGACGACGGGCGAACAGGTACACCGGCACGGCGGACGCGGCGAGGGCCAGCGCCATGACCACGCCGAGCATGCGGGGGTCCGGCCATACCCAGTAGAAGGGCGCCAGCAGCGCGAGGATCGGGTGGAAGTGGTCGCCGAGGATGTGGAAGTCCACGCCCTTGACGGAGCTGAGGGGGGCGTTGAACAGCGCGTACTGCCGCACCACCTGGTCGAAGATGCCCAGGTCGTAGCCCTTGGCCTCGTAGGTGGCGTACCGGAGGAAGGAGTGCGTCACGTACAGGGCCGCGGCCGCGACGAGCAGGGCGGCCAGCTGGACGCCCTCGCGACGGGTCACACGGACCTCGGGGACGGCGGGTCGCGGGGCGCGGAGCCAGGAGCGCAGACGGTCCAGGACGGTCTCCTTCGGGCGGTCGTCGGGCGTGCTCGGACGGCTCCGCCCCTGGTCTGGGTGCCCCAGGAGGGATTCGAACCCCCGACCGGCGGATTAGAAGGCCGCTGCTCTGTCCAGCTGAGCTACTGGGGCTGGGCCGTGTCAGTCTAACGGCCGCCGGCCGCGGCGCCGTCGGCTCCTGCACAGTCGCCCGGGGACCTCCGCGCGTCCCCAGACCGGCCCCGATCCTGCCGGGGTGCCCCGCGGTGGGGTTGTCTGGCCATGGCGGATCAGCCGATGCGCCGACGACCCGCCCCGGCGCCCACCGGGGCCCAGCCCAGGAGGCACACCATGCAGGACCTCATCACCGTGCGCGGCTTCGTGGCCACGGACCCCGCCACCCGCCACACCGCATCGGGGGCCGCCGTGACCGGCTTCCGCCTGGCCACCACCGAGCGGCGCTTCGACCGCGAGACCGCTGAGTGGGTGGACGCCCACACCAACTGGTACAGCATCTCGGCGTTCGGCCAGCTCGGCTCGAACACCGCCCAGTCCGTGAAGAAGGGCAACCCCGTGATCGTCACCGGTCGACTCCGGGTCCGCGACTGGTCCTCGGGCGAGCGCTCCGGCACGTCCGTGGACGTGGTGGCGGACGCCGTCGGGCTGGACCTGGGCTTCGGCTCGGCGGCGTTCCAGCGCAGCCAGCGCGCGGCCGTGCCGCGCCCCGAGTCGGCCCCGCGCGACGACGACGCGTCGGGCGGGCGGGCCGGCGCGGTCGGCGACGGGTTCAGCGCGGGCCTGCCGGACGGGTTCCAGGGTGGCGACGCCCCGGCCTCGCCCGGCCCGGACGAGTCGGACGCGGGCGCCCCCGGGCGCGAGCCGGCGGCGGCCGGCGTCGCCTGACCACGGGGCGGCACGGAGCACGGAGGGGGAGCGGGCTCGGTGGTCGCGGGATCGGCACGATGAGTGGAATCCCGCGGCCACCGACTAGCCTGGGCCGCATGGCGGAATTCATCTACACGATGGTCAAGGCCCGCAAGAAGGTGGGCGACAAACTGATCCTGGACGACGTCACCATGTCGTTCTACCCCGGGGCGAAGATCGGCATGGTCGGCCCCAACGGCGCCGGCAAGTCGACGATCCTGAAGATCATGGCCGGGCTGGACGAGCCCTCGAACGGCGAGGCGCGGCTCTCTCCCGGCTACTCGGTGGGCATCCTGATGCAGGAGCCCAAGCTGGACGAGTCCAAGACGGTGCTCGAGAACGTCCAGGAGGGCGTCGGCGAGATCTACGGCAAGATCCAGCGCTACAACCAGATCTCCGAGGAGATGGCGAACCCGGACGCGGACTTCGACGCCCTCATGGAGGAGATGGGCGAGCTGCAGTCCGCCATCGACGCCGCGGACGCGTGGGACATCGACTCCCAGCTCGAGCAGGCGATGGACGCCCTGCGCACGCCCCCGGGGGACGAGCCGGTCACGAACCTCTCCGGCGGCGAGAAGCGGCGCGTCGCACTGTGCAAGCTGCTGCTGGAGAAGCCCGACCTGCTCCTGCTCGACGAGCCCACCAACCACCTGGACGCCGAGTCCGTGCTGTGGCTCGAGCAGCACCTGGCCTCCTACCCGGGCGCCGTCATCGCCGTCACCCACGACCGGTACTTCCTCGACCACGTCGCGGAGTGGATCGCGGAGGTCGACCGCGGCCGCCTCTACCCGTACGAGGGCAACTACTCCACCTACCTGGAGACCAAGCGTGCCCGCCTCGAGGTGCAGGGCAAGAAGGACGCCAAGCTCGCCAAGCGCCTGGCCGAGGAGCTCGACTGGGTCCGCTCCAACACGAAGGGCCGTCAGGCGAAGTCCAAGGCCCGCCTGGCCCGCTACGAGGAGATGGCGGCCGAGGCCGAGAAGACCCGCAAGCTGGACTTCGAGGAGATCCAGATCCCGCCGGGCCCGCGGCTGGGCACCGTCGTGATCGAGGCCAAGGACCTGAAGAAGGGCTTCGGGGACCGCGTCCTCATCGACGGCCTGTCCTTCTCCCTGCCCCGCAACGGCATCGTCGGCGTGATCGGCCCGAACGGCGTCGGCAAGACCACCCTGTTCAAGACCATCGTCGGCCTCGAGCCCCTGGACGGCGGTGAGCTGAAGATCGGCGAGACCGTGAAGATCTCGTACGTGGACCAGTCTCGCTCCAACATCGACCCCGAGAAGTCGCTGTGGGAGGTCGTCTCGGACGGCCTGGACTACATCAAGGTCGGCAACGTCGAGATGCCCTCGCGCGCCTACGTGTCCGCGTTCGGCTTCAAGGGCCCGGACCAGCAGAAGAAGGCCGGCGTGCTCTCCGGCGGTGAGCGCAACCGCCTGAACCTGGCCCTGACCCTCAAGGAGGGCGGCAACCTGCTGCTCCTCGACGAGCCCACCAACGACCTCGACGTGGAGACCCTGACCTCCCTCGAGAACGCGCTGCTCGAGTTCCCGGGCTGCGCCGTCGTCGTCTCGCACGACCGCTGGTTCCTGGACCGCGTGGCCACCCACATGCTGGCCTACGAGGGCACCGCGGAGGACCCGGCCAACTGGTACTGGTACGAGGGCAACTTCGAGTCCTACGAGGCCAACAAGGTCGATCGGCTCGGCCCCGAGGCCGCCCGCCCGCACCGGATGACGCACCGCAAGCTCACGCGCGACTGAGCCGACGCGCCCCCGGGCGCCGCGCCGACGACGGCCCGCCGCGATCACGTGATCGCGACGGGCCGTCGTCGTGTCGGGGCGGGGTCCACGTCGACCACGACGAACGGTGCGCGCGGCGCGGACGGCGAGCCGCCTCACCCATGGCAGGGCCCGATCGGCAGTCTCACCCCCTGCGAACCCGCCGGGTCAGCGCCGCCAGCTGCGGCGCAGCACCGTCCGCAGGGCCATGCGCTGGGCCGCGCCCCGGGCCCGTGCCCGCCGGGCGGCGGCCCCCTCGGGCAGGCGGATCATGCCCTCCTGGGCGACCGTGGCCACGAGCGTCCCGTCCTCGGTGAACACGGCGCCCGTGCCGAGGCCGCGCGCGCCCTGGGCGCTGGGGGAGTCCTGGACGTAGAGCAGCCACTGGTCGACGCGGGCGGGCCGGTGGAACCACATCGCGTGGTCGAGGGAGGCCACGGACATGCCGGGCTGGATCCAGGCGACGCCGTGCTGCCGCAGGATCGGCTCGAGGAGCGTGTAGTCCGAGGCGTAGGTGAGCGCCGCCAGGTGCAGCGCGGGGTCGTCCGCCAGGGGCGTGAAGGTCTTCATCCACACCATGTTGCAGTTCTCGGTCTCCGCGGCCGGCTCCACATAGATGGCCGGGGTGACATGGCGGATGTCGAACGGCCGGGACCAGGCCCACTCCTGGGCCACGGGGTGGTTGATGGCGCCCAGCACGTCCGCCGTCGTGGGCAGGTCCTCGGGCCGGGGCACTCCCTCCGGCATGGCCACCTGGTGGTCCAGCGCGCTGCCGGCGGGCTCCTGGAAGGAGCAGGTCAGGGCGAGGATGGCCTTCTCGTTCTGGGAGGCCAGCACCCGGCGGACGGAGAAGGAGCGGCCGTCCCGCAGCGTCTCGACGGTGAACGTGATGGGCTGCAGCGCGTCCCCGGGGCGGATGAAGTAGCCGTGGAGCGAGTGGGCGGAACGGGCGGCCGGCACCGTGCGGGAGGCGGCCGCCAGCGCCTGGGCGAGCACCTGGCCGCCGAACACCCGGCCGTGCGTCTGCCGGGGGGTCGTGCCCGTGAAGCGGACCTGACCCGTCACCGGGTCCGGCGCGGCCGGCGTCAGCTCCAGGATCCCCCGCAGCGTTTCGGTGGGGTCCTTCGGGGCCGAGGCCGGGCGGACCGGTGCGTGACCGGGGCGGGGACGGGGATGGCGCTGCGGCACGAACGGCTCTCCTTCGACATGGATGGACCCGCGACGGCGGGGCGGCCCGGGACGCGACGGACCTGGGACAATGCTTGCATGACCGAGCACCCCGCCGCCGCCCCCGTCCTCCGCTTCGTCGACGACCGCGCTGTGCGGGACCTCGAGCAGCTGGCCAGCCGCGCCCGGCGCGTCGCCGACACGGGCATGCGTTTGCACGTCGTGCCTGAGGCGGGGCGCTCCCGCACCCCGATGCTCGCCCAGTGGGTCTCCGTGCTGCAGCCGGCCGGGCTCGGAGACGGGGTGCCCGTCGTCCTGGGGCTGCGCACCGTGCCCCTGGCGACCGCCCACGGCGTGGCGGACCTGGACGCCGTCGTCGCCCTGGGCTCCGTCACCGAGCGCACCGCGCGGATGCGCGGCCAGGACCCCGTCGACCTGGCATTCGCCGTGCCGCCGGGCCGCGAGCACGTCACCTGGACCGCGCTGACCCCGCCCCGCGGCGGCTGGACGCCCGTGGCCGAGGTCGCCGATGAGGAGCTGGCCGAGGTGGCCACGCGCGGCGCCGACGCCGTGCGGGACGCCCTGCCCGAGAACCCGGGGGAGGCGCTGGTCCGCAGGGTCCGGGCGCAGATGTGGGGACCCCTGCTCGGGGGCGAGGCGCTGCAGTTCCCGGCCGGCATGGCCTTCGGCGCGCACGCGCTGGGCTTCCTGCGGCCCGGCGGCCGCGCCCGGCTCAGCACGGCGGGGCCGTGGACGCGCCTGGACACCCCCGGCGGCTTCGTGCTGGGCCGCCCCGCCATGGCGGTGTGAGCCCGCGCCCGGCGCGTCGAAATCGCAGCCGGGCGGCCGGTCAGGCCGAGTTCTGCAGGGAGTGGGCGGCCCGCTCCAGATAGTCCCAGAGTTCGGCCTCGTGCAGCGGGGACAGGCCCAGCGTGTCGACGGCGGCGCGCATGTGCCGCAGCCATGCGTCGCGCGCGGCCGGGTCGATCCGGTACGGGGCGTGGCGCATGCGCAGGCGGGGGTGGCCGCGCTCCTCGGAGTACGTCCGCGGTCCGCCCCAGTACTGCTCCAGGAACATGAGCAGCCGACGCTGGGCGCCCTCGAAGTCGTCCTGCGGATACATCGGGGCGAGGATCTCGTCCTCACGCACGCGGGCGTAGAACTCGGCGGTCAACCGGTCGAACGTCGGGCGGCCGCCGACGGCGTCGTAGAAGCTGGTGGCCTGACCGGGCGCGGCCGGGGCTGCCGGGGTCGCGCCGGCGGGGCCCGCCGTGGCGTCGCGGGCGCGCACCTGGTCCACCGGGGCGGGGGTGCCCTCGTGCATCACCGGCTCGACCTCGGTGGGCCGCTCCGCCAGGCCCGTCACACGGGACGGGCCCTTGGCGACGCGCGGCCGCAGCACCGCCAGGGGGGCGCCCAGGCGCGCGGAGTGGTCCGGCAG